>DASPSY010000104.1:0-13635 GCA_035623685.1 Gaiellaceae bacterium | reverse complement strand
GGACCGCCGCGCTGTTCACCAGCTCGCGGATCTTCTTCGAGTCCTCCGTCGACAGCGTCGGCGTGATCTCGACGAAGAGCCCGCCGGCCAGCTCGCGCACCTCCTCGAGCGTCGGCACAGCCTGCTCCTCGGCCCAGTTCGACAGGCCGCGCGACCAGAAGTCGTCGTCCTCGTCGAAGCCCTTGTCCTTGCCCTTGGCGAAGTAGTCGCGGCGCCGCTTCAGCCGGTCCTCGAGCGCGGCGAGCGCCTCATCGCGATCGACGTCGATGCGCTCGGACTCCGCGCGGACCTTGTCCTCGAGATCGGCGAGATCCTTCTTGCGCGCCTCGACGTCGACCGCCGTGACGATCGACGCTGCGAAGTACAGGACCTTCTCGAGCTCGCGCGGCGCGATATCGAGGAGGTAGCCGATGCGGGAGGGAACGCCCTTGAAGAACCAGATGTGCGACACGGGCGCCGCCAGGTCGATGTGCCCCATCCGCTCGCGGCGAACCTTCTGTCTCGTCACCTCGACGCCGCAGCGCTCGCAGATGATGCCCTTGTACCGGACGCGCTTGTACTTGCCGCAGTAGCACTCCCAGTCCTTCGTGGGACCGAAGATGCGCTCGCAGAAGAGCCCGTCCCGCTCGGGCTTGAGCGTGCGGTAGTTGATCGTCTCGGGCTTCGTGACCTCGCCGGACGACCAGTCCCGGATCTGCTTCGACGACGCGAGACCGATGCGGATCGCGTCGAATTCGTTGATGTCGATCAAGTCTGCTCCTCAGCTCCTCGGCTCAACTCGTTTGTGTCTCAGTCCTCGACTTCCACGTCGGCGAGATCCGACGCCGCGGGCTCGATCTCGACGTCGCCGACCTCTTCTTCGTTGACGTCGCCGAGCTCCTCGTCCTTGGGCAGCGCGAGCTCGCCGTCCTGGTCGACGCGCTCCTGCCCCTCCTCGACCTCCTCTGCTGTCGGCTGCCGCGCGGCGGCGCGCAGCGAGCCCGGCGACAGGTCGATGCCGAGCTCCTCGGCCGCCCTGAGCAGCTCGTCGTCCTCTTCGCGGACCTCGACCTCGCGGCCTTCGTCGGAGAGCACGTGAACGTCGAGCGCCAGTGACTGCATCTCCTTCAGCAACACCTTGAAGCTCTCGGGGATGGACGGTTCGGCGATGTTCTCGCCCTTGACGATCGCCTCGTATGCCTTCACGCGCCCGACGGTGTCGTCGGACTTGATCGTGAGCATCTCCTGGAGCGTGTACGCCGCTCCGTAGGCCTCGAGCGCCCACACCTCCATCTCGCCGAAACGCTGTCCGCCGAACTGCGCCTTGCCGCCGAGCGGCTGCTGCGTCACCAGCGAGTACGGGCCGGTCGAGCGCGCGTGGATCTTGTCGTCGACGAGGTGGAGCAGCTTCAGGATGTACATGAAGCCGATCGTCACCTTCTGCTCGAACGGTTCCCCCGTCTTGCCGTCGAAGAGCCGCACCTTGCCCGAGGTCTTGCGCCCTTCGGGCCGCGTCGGGTCGACGAGGAACTTGACCGGCGAGTCCGGGTTCTCGGTCACCCACTTGACGAGCGCCTCGTCGACGTCCTCTTCGCTGGCACCGTCGAACACGGGCGTCGCGACGCCGTGCGGGTTGTCCGCGACGATGGGCTTGCCTGCGAAGCCGTTCGAGCCTTCGCTCTCCGTACCGTCGCCGTCGCCGTTGCCGTTCGCGAACACGCCGTGGGCCGCTGCCCAGCCGAGGTGCGTCTCGAGGATCTGGCCGATGTTCATCCGGCTCGGGACGCCGAGCGGGTTCAGCACCACGTCGACCGGACGGCCGTCCTCGAGGAACGGCATGTCCTCTTCGGGGACGATCTTCGCGATCACGCCCTTGTTGCCGTGGCGCCCTGCCAGCTTGTCGCCCTCCGCGATCTTGCGCTTCTTCGCAACGTAGACGCGGACGAGCTCGTTCACCCCCGGGGACAGGTCGTCGCCGCCCTCGCGCGAGAACGTCTTCACGTCGATCACCTTGCCGCCCTCGCCGTGCGGGACCTTCAGCGATGTGTCGCGGACCTCGCGCGCCTTCTCCTTGAAGATCGCGCGGATCAGCTTCTCCTCCGCCGTCAACTCGGTCTCGCCCTTCGGCGTGACCTTCCCGACCAGCAGGTCGCCGGAGCCGACCTCCGCCCCGATGCGGACGACGCCGCGGTCGTCGAGGTCCTTCAGCGACTCCTCCGAGCGGTTCGGGATGTCGCGCGTGATCTCCTCGTCGCCGAGCTTCGTCGAGCGGGCGTCGATCTCGTACTCGTGGATGTGGATGGAGGACAGCACGTCCTCTTTCACGAGCCGCTCGCTGATGACGATCGCGTCCTCGAAGTTGTAGCCCTCGAACGGCATGAACGCGACGAGCAGGTTGGCGCCGAGCGCGAGCTCGCCCTTGTCGGTCGAGCTGCCGTCCGCGAGCACCTGGGAGGCCGACACCTTCTCGCCGAGCTCGACGATCGGCTTGTGGTGGATCAGCGTTCCCTGATTCGAGCGCATGAACTTCGTCAGCGGATACTCGTCCTTGCCGTCCTTCGTCTCGACCTCGATCCGGTCGGCGTCGACGTCGACGATGGTTCCCGCACGCTTCGAGAGCACGACGTCGCCCGTGTCGATCGCGGCCCGATACTCGAGGCCGGTGCCGACGATCGGAGCCTGCGTGATCATCAGCGGCACGGCCTGGCGCTGCATGTTCGCGCCCATCAGCGCGCGGTTCGCGTCGTTGTGCTCGAGGAACGGGATCAGCGCGGTCGCCACCGAGACGATCTGTGCCGGCGCCACGTCCATGTAGTCGACGTCCTTCGGCGCGGCCATGACGGCCTCGCCCTCGCGCGAGCGGCAGAGCACCTGGTCGTGCTCGAACCTCCCGGTCCGCTCGTCGACCTGCTCCGACGACTGCGCGATCGTGAACTGGGCCTCCTCGGCGGCGTCCAGGTACACGATCTGGTCCGTCACCTTGCCGTTCGTCACCTTGCGGTACGGCGTCTGGATGAAGCCGAACTCCGACACCGTCGCCATCGAGGCGAGCGATCCGATCAGGCCGATGTTCGGGCCCTCCGGCGTCTCGATCGGGCACATGCGCCCGTAGTGCGTCGGGTGGACGTCACGCACCTCGATCGGCGCGCGCTCCCGCGTGAGGCCACCGGCGCCGAGCGCCGAGAGGCGGCGCCTGTGCGTCAGGCCGGCCAGCGAGTTCGTCTGGTCCATGAACTGCGACAACTGCGACGAGCCGAAGAACTCCTTGAGCGCGGCCACCACCGGCCGGATGTTGATGATCGTCTGCGGCGTGATCGTGTCGACGTCCTCCGTCGTCATCCGCTCGCGGACGACGCGCTCCATGCGGTAGAGACCGACGCGGAACGCCTCCTGGATCAGCTCGCCGACGGTGCGCAGCCGCCGGTTGCCGAAGTGCTCGTACTCGTCGAGCTCGCTGCGAATCGGGTCGCGGTTGAGGACGATCGCGTCCGCCGCGTAGTCCCTCGACTCCGGATCGACCCCGAGCCGCGTAGGCAGCTCGACGAGCTTCTTGACGAGCGCGAGGATGTCCTCGGTCGTGAGCACGCGAACGTCGTCCGGGACGTTGACCTCGAGCCGCTGGTTGAGCTTGTAGCGGCCGACCTTGGTCAAGTCGTAGCGCTTCGTGTCGAAGAAGAGTGCCCGCAGCAGGTTGCGGGCGTTGTCGAGCGTCGGCGGCTCACCCGGACGCTGCTTCTTGAACACCTCGATCAGGGCCTCTTCCTCGCGCGTCGCGGGATCCTTCTCGATCGTGTTCACGATGTAGATCGAGTTGTCGAACAGCTTGAGGATCGCCTCGTTCGACGACGTGTCGAGCTTGAAGCCGGTCGACGGGTCCTCGGCCGGGAGCGCGCGGAGCAGCGTCGTGATCGGCAGCTTCCGCTTGCGGTCGATGCGGGCGTAGACGACGCCCTTCTTGTCGATCTCCAACTCCAGCCAGGAGCCGCGTGACGGCATCAGGTTGGCGGTGAAGACCTGCTTCGTCGGGTCCTTCGGCTCCATCAGGTAGGCGCCCGGCGAGCGGACGAGCTGCGTGACGATCACACGCTCGGTCCCGTTGATGATGAACGTGCCCCACTCGGTCATCATCGGGAAGTCCCCCATGAAGACCGTCTGCTCCCGGATCTCGCCCGTCTCCTTGTTGACGAAGCGGACCGTCATCGAGAGCGGAGCCTGGTAGGTCAGATCCTTCTCACGGCATTCCTTGATCGAGAACTGCGGCTCCCCGAACTTGTACGCGCCGAACTCGACGGCGAGCGTGCCGGTGTAGTCCTCGATCGGCGAGATGTCGTCGATCGTCTCGCGGAGGCCTTCGTCCAGGAACCACTGGAACGAGGCCGTCTGGATGTCGATCAGGTTGGGAAGGTCGAGAACGTGCTTGAGGCGCGAAAAGCTCGTGCGCGAGCTAGGCGCAGCGACCCTTGTGGTCAAGAGATGAAGCCTCCCTTAGAAGATGCGGTGCGGACGTGTACGGCGGCGGGCGGAGTCTTGGACAGCGGAACAGCGGCGCAACCCGCCAGGGTACCGGAAGACCATGCTTCTGCGCAAGGGTACCCCTGCGGAATCCGCCGTGTGCTCGCCGGAGTGTAGCGCAGGTCGGCGACGGCCGCCAACCGGCCGCCGCAGCCAGGCCCCCGGCAGCGACGGCCTGGACCGCGTTCCTACTTGACCTCGACGGTCGCGCCAGCCTCCTCGAGCTGTCCCTTGATCGAGTCCGCCTCGTCCTGGGCGACGCCCTCCTTTACAGGCTTCGGCGCCGAGTCGACGAGGTCCTTCGCCTCCTTGAGGCCGAGACCGGTGATCGCGCGCACGACCTTGATCACCTGGATCTTCTGCCCGCCGGCGTTCGTCAGGACGACGTCGAAGGACGTCTTCTCCTCGGCCGCGGCACCGCCGTCACCGCCACCGACTGCGCCCGGGGCCGCAACGGCGACCGGAGCGGCGGCGGTCACGCCCCATTTCTCCTCGAGCTTGTTCTTGAACTCCACGAGCTCCAGAACGCTCGCGGTGCTCCACTTCTCGACTTCCTTGTCGACGTCGATCGCTGCCATCTAGGACTCCTCTCCAGTAGTTGACGCTTCCGGTTCCGTTTCGGGATCTTTGTGCTCCGCCTCGCCGGCAGGCTCTACCTCGACAGCTGGCGCCTCTTCCACGGTCTCGGGCGCGTCCTCGACCGTTTCGCCCTGTGCCTGGAGCTGGTCGATGCGCGCTCGGAGTACGCCGACGAAGTCGCGCAGCGGCGCGTTGAACAGCCCGACGACCGTAGCCATCGGCGCGGCGATCGCCCCGACGAGCTGCGCCCGCAGCAGGTCGGCCGGCGGCAGCTTCGCGAGCTCCTCGATCGACGAGGCCTCGATCGCGGCCCCCTCGAGGATGCCGCCGCGGATCGTCAGTACCTTGGTGTCGCGCGCCGCGTCCGCGAGCGCCTTCGCCACGGCGACCGGATCGCCGTCCGACTCGAGGAACGCGATCGCCGTCGGTCCGTCGAGCAGGGCGAGCAGCGCATCGGAGCCCGCGGCTTCCGCCGCGCGACGCGTCAGCGTGTTCTTCACCACGGCGAAGCGGGCGCCGTGCTCGAGGAGCTTGCCTCGCAGCGCGTCGATCTCCGGCATGGTGAGCCCGCGATAGTCGGCGACCATCAGCGTGTCGGTCGTACGCAGCCGCTCGGTCAGCTCCGCGACGACTCGTTCCTTGTCCTCTTTCTTCATTCCTTCACCTCTTCACGATTCGAGCCCGCGCTCAGGCGGGCTCGCAGAAGGAGTGAATCTCCGTTCTCCGATCCGCCTCGGGAGGGCTTCTGCGCTCGCGCGCTGCCTCCGGTCTTCGGCGACGGGCTTATGCAGGTACTGCTTCGGTCGTCTCCTCCAGTTCCTCGACGATGCCGCGCGTCTTCTGCGGGTCGACGTGAATGCCGGGGCCCATCGTACTCGTGAGTGTGATCTGCCGGATGTACCGCCCCTTGGCCGCCGACGGCTTCGCCCTGACGATCTCCTCGATCAGCGCTGCGTAGTTCTCGACCAGCTTGCGCTCGTCGAAGCTCCGCTTGCCGATCGCGACGTGGACGTTCGCGCCGCGGTCGGTGCGGTACTCGAGCTTGCCGGCCTTCGCGTCCGAGACCGCCTTGGCGACCTCGAACGTGACCGTCCCGGTCTTGGGGTTCGGCATCAGCCCGCGCGGCCCGAGGATGCGCCCGAGCTTGCCGACGTTCCCCATCTGGTCGGGCGTCGCGATCGCGACGTCGAACTCGGTGAAGCCCTCCTCGACCCGCTTGGCCAGGTCGGCCGAGCCGACGACGTCTGCGCCTGCGTCCTGCGCCTCCTTCGCCTTCTCACCCTCGGCGAAGACGGCGACGCGCGCCTCCTTGCCGGTGCCGTGCGGAAGCATCAACGTGCCACGCAGTTGCTCGTCGGCGTGCCGCACGTTCAGTCCGAGGCGGAAGTGAACCTCGACGGTCTCGTCGAACTTCGTCTCGTCGAACGACTTCAACAGTTTGACCGCCTCGGCGGGGCTGTAGACGCGCTCCCGGTCGATCTGGGCGCGCGCGTTCCGGTATCGCTTCCCGCGTTCCATCAGAGGACGTCCGTCTCCACGCCCATGGATTGTGCCGTGCCGGCGATGATCCGCATCGCCTGGTCGACGTCTCGCGCGTTCAGGTCGGGCATCTTGGTCTCGGCGATCTGCCGCACCTGGTCGCGGGAGAGGCGGCCGACCTTCTCGCGGTTCGGCTCGCCGGAGCCCTTCTCGATCCGCAGCACCTCCTTGATCAGGACGGCGGCAGGCGGTGTCTTCGTGATGAAGTCGAAGGACCGGTCCTCGTAGACCGTGATCTCGACCGGGATGATCCGGCCGTTCTCCTGTGCCGTCTGCGCGTTGAACGCCTTGCAGAACTCCATGATGTTGACGCCGTGCTGGCCGAGCGCAGGGCCGACCGGCGGCGCCGGGTTCGCCTGGCCTCCGGGGATCTGCAGCTTGATCAGGGTGAGGACTTTCTTCGCCATCTAACGACTCCCGCTCAGTCGAGCTTCTTGACCTGGTCGAAGGTGAGCTCCACCGGGACTTGACGCTCGAAGATGTCCACGAGCACCTTCAGCCGCTGCTGGTCTGCGTTGACGTCCACGACCTCGCCGTCGAAGTCGGAAAGCGGCCCCGAGGTCACCTTGACGGATTCCCCGAGCGAGTACTCGACCTGGGCGCGGGGACGTTCGCCGTCGACGCGGCCCGTGTGGAGGATCCGGTCGACCTCGGTCTGCGCGAGCGGCACGGGCTTCGTGCCGGAGCCGACGAAGCCAGTGACGCCCGGCGTGTTCTTGACGAGCGTCCAGGCGTCGTCGTCGAGGTCCATGTTCACGAGGACGTAGCCGGGCAGCACGCGCTTCTCGGTCTGGATCTTCTGACCCTCCTTCGTCTCGATCACCTGCTCGGTCGGGACGACGACCCGGCGGAACCGCGGCGCCTGGTTCATGGACATGATCCGGTGCTCGAGATTGGCCTTCACCTTGTTCTCGTGCCCGGAGTAGGTGTTGATCACGTACCAGCGGAACATGGACTTACCTCAGGAGGAACTTGTGGACGAAGGGTCTGAAGACCTGGTCGCAGCCCCAGAGGAAGAGGCCGACGACGATGCAGGCAACGAGCACGACGACGACTCCCTGGATCAGTTGGTTCTGACCGGGCCACTCGACCTTCTTCAGCTCGGCCCACGACTCGCCGACGAAGCGCCGCACCTTCCCTCCGGGGAGGTGGTGCTCGGCGTGCTCCGGTGGAGCTGCCGCCTCGCGCGGAGCGGGCTGCGGCCTCGCGCGCTGCGGAGGTGCGCCGTCCTGTGCGCCTTCCGCGCGCCGCGCACGCCGTTGAGCTCGGGTCTGTCTCGCCATCTACCGCTCCGAGGATCGCTGCGCCGACGACCCCGCCTCTCCGTCGTTCACGTGCTTACCTCGTCTCCCGGTGCGGCGTGTGCCGGCCACACCAGCGGCAGTACTTCTTGAACTCGACGCGGTCGGGCGAGTTTCGCTTCGACTTCTGGGTCTGGTAGTTCCGCCGCTTGCACTCCGTGCAGGCGAGCGTGATCGCGACTCTGACTCCGGTTGCCATCTCTCTTCCTCTGAGGTCGGGCCGAAGGCGCAGGCTGACGCACCGCGCCGGGCCGCAGCATGGTAGCAATCGCGCCGTCAGTGGCTGCGGAGGCGGGCTCGAGCCTCGCGCAGGCGCCCCGGGCGGTCAGTAGCGGCGGGTGGGCTCGAACCACCGACCTCTGCATTATGAGTGCAGCGCTCTAACCGACTGAGCTACGCCGCCGGGCGGGGCGAGTGTACCAACGAGCCGCCTCGGCTCCGGCCCGCGCGGCCGAAAACCTCAGCCGTCGACGGCAGGCGCCGCCGCGTACTCCTCGTCGCTGACGTGCGCACCGCAGCGTGCCGCATTCCCCTCGTCGTCGGGTGTCACGGTCCAAGCCTCGTGACCAGGTGCGAGCGGCGCGCGCTACTTGACGAGCGTGAGCATCTTGAACATCGGCAGGTACATCGAGATGATGATCACGCCTACCATCGCGCCGACCATGATCATCATGATCGGCTCGACGATGGAGGTCAGCGACGCGATCGCAGAGTCGACCTCGTCCTCGTAGAAGTCGGCGATCTTGCCGAGCATCTTCTCGAGCTCTCCCGTTTCCTCTCCGATCTTGACCATCTGGCTCACCATCGGCGGGAAGACGTCGTTGTCGAGGAGCGGCTGGGCGATCGGCAGACCTTCGTGCACCTTGGCCCGAACGCCCGCGAGCGCATCCTCGATCACCCAGTTGCCCGCCGTCTGGCCGGTGATCTCGAGCGCCTTGATGATGTCGACGCCGGCGGCGACGAGCGTCGACAGCGTGCGCGAGAACCGCGCCATGGTCACCTTGAGGACGGTGTCACCGATCCGCATCGGGATGCGCAGCTTGATCCGGTCCCAGACCTTGCGGCCCTGCTCTGTGCGCTTGTAGCGGCGCAGCCCGAAGATGGTCAGGCCGATCGCGGGGAAGAGGATGAACCAGTCGTTGCGCACGAGGTCGGACGCGTGGACGACGTACTGAGTCAGCGTCGGCAACTGGCCGCCGAGCGTCTTGAAGATCTTCACGAAGACCGGGACCAGGAACATCAGCATCCCGATCAGGACGAGGGTCGCGAAGATCAGGACCATCGTCGGGTAGATCATCGCGCCCTTCACACGACGCTTGATCTGTGCCGCCTTCTCGATCTGGAACGCGACCCGGTCGAGAACCTGGTCGAGGATGCCGGCCGCCTCACCGGCCTCGACCATCGCCACGTAGAGGCGATCGAATACCTTGGGATGACGCGCCATCGCCTGCGAGAGCAGGAGTCCTGCCTCGACGTCGGCGCGGAGCTCGGCGATGATCTGCGCGAGGTAGACGTCGTCGGTCTGCTGCTCGAGGATGACGAGCGCCGACACGACGTTCAGGCCCGCCTCGATCATCGTCGCGAACTGGCGCGAGAAGATCTGCAGCGACTTCGGCTTGAGCGCCTTGAAGAACGTGATGCGCGCGCTGGATGCGGAGCCGGACAGCTCCTTGATCGACGACGCCAGCAGGCCCTTGATGCGGAGCTGCTCGCGGGCGGCCGCAAGATCGGGTGCGCTCAGCTCGCCGCTGAGCTCGGCGCCCTGGGCGTTGATCGCTGAGTAGGCGAACGTCGCCATTGGGTTACGGGGACGAGCTCGACGACGTGGTCGTCGTGGTCGGGGTGGTCGAGGAGCCCGAGCCGCCGCTCGAACCAGTCGGGACTGCGGTCCCCTGAGGCTTGAGGACGAGGGTGTAGCGCGTTCCGTCGGCGGTGTTCATCAGCGTCACCGGCTTGCCGACGTGCAGGGTCACGGTCGGAGCGCCGTTCGTGTATGAGCCGCCTGCGATCGAGATCTTCGCGGTCGTGTCCGTGGTGGAGACGAGGTGGAAGAACGGCTGCGCGGACGGATCGGTCGCGCTCGGCTGCGGGAAGTCGGTGCCGACGGGCACGCTCATCAGGACGCCGTTCACCGAGATCACGGCACCACCCGGCGAGGGCGATGTCGACCCGCCTCCGCCTCCGTAGCTGCCACCTCCCGACGTCGAGCCGCCGCCAGCCGATCCCCCCGAGGACGGCCCCGAGGACGAGCTCGAGCTCGTGCTCGTGGTCGACGTGCTGCCCGGCGACAGCTGCTGCGCGAACGGATCCTTGCTGGAGAACCTGCTGAACGACGTGAGCTGCCCGTCCTCGGTCGGCGGCGCGGTGGCGTTGCTCGCGAGCGAGCCGACCGGCGCGAGCGAGGGAGCGGAACCGTCGGACCCGGACAGGGTCGGCGCGGCAAGCGAGGGTGCGGTGCCGTCCGTCGAGGTCGACGCGGGCGGCGGAGCCGCAGACGGCGTCCCGTGGTGCAGCTGCTTCATCAGCTTCGGCCCCTGGAGCGCGAGTACGGCGAGAAGCACTACACCGAGGAGCGCGGCGACGATCTTCTGCTTCTTCTCCTTCGCCTTGAGAGGATCGATTCGCTTCGCCATCAGGGAGCTCCTGCGCCTGCCGCGGACGCGCTCGTGCCGGGCGCCGTCGTGGTGGGAGTCGTGTCGGTCGTGCTCGGCGTGGTGGGCGGCGCCGCCGACGTCGTGTCGGTGGTGGTCGTCGTCGTCGAAGCCGGCGTCGAGCTGGAGGAGCCCGCCGCTGCCTGGCCAGGCCCGTAGACGAACGCGTCGATCGTCATCGTCGCCTGGACCTGCGGGAAGCCCTTCGTGCCCTCGGCGAACGAGAGCGTGTCCACCGAGAACAGCCGGCCGGTCGCGTCGAGGTGACCCGCGTTGACGTCGACGAGGGTCCGCAAGCGGTAGAGGAAGTCGGCGAGGTTGTAGTAGTTGCCGTCGAACGTGACGGAGATCGGCATCACCGTGTAGCTCCCTTGTGGCACCTCGGTCTGCGGCTGGATCTCGTTGAAGGTGATCCCGGTGTCCTGGGCGAGCTGACTCAGCTCGAGCAGCACGTCGGGCATGTCCTCTTCGGTTGGCATCGCCTTCGCAAGCCGATAGACGTCGGCGTACGTGATCTTCGGCGCCGATCTCGCGGCCGCGACCTTCTGGTTGTACGCGGTCAGCGTGGCCTGCGCAGTCGCCTGATCCGCCTGGAGGTGCTTGACCTTCGAGCCCTCGGGCCTGATCAGGCCGAGGTAACCGATCGCGGCGACGAGCAACGCGCCGACGATCGTGAGGGCGATGCGGACAGTGGGGCTCAGGTTCCTCAGATCCGTCTTCACGAGGACGGGCTCCCTGTGGGCTTGGCCGGCCGGATGTTCGCCGCGAGCTGGAACTCGACCACGTCCTGGCCGTCGACGTTCGCCTCGGTCGACTGGAGGAGCTGCACGTCCTCCAGATCCGGGATGAGCTGAAGGCGCGCCAGCAGCCGGGCGACGCCGTCGTGCGAGTACGTGTAGCCGTCGATCTTGAACTGCGACGGGGAGCCAGGCACCGTGGTCGAGGCGCTGTCCGTCGACGCGGGCGAGATCGGGGACTGCGCGTCGAGGGACGTCAGCCAGACGTCGTCCGGCAGCACCAGCGAGAACTCGCGGAGGATGCGGTCCCAGGAGACCCGCGTCCCCATCGCACCGGACAGCGCCGAGACACGCGCGCTGTGGACGCCGGCAAGCTGCGTCTCTTCGGCGCTCGGCCCTGCGGGTGCAGGCGGTAGCGCCGCGACCTGGGCCTGCACGTCGGCGAGCGCGTGCTTCTCCTTCGCGACCTTGCCGCTCTCGAGCATGTAGTCGCCGCCGAGCCCCGCCAGGACGACGACTCCCGCGCAGACTGCGACGAGCGCCGGGACGCTCGGGACGCTGAAGCCCCGCTGCTTGGTCTCGCGTGGGAGGAGGTTGACGGCACGCATCTGCCTAGTCCTCGATCCCGAGTCCGATGGCGACGGCGAGCGAGCCGATCTGCTCGTCCTCCTCGACCTTCTTGGAGACCTTCATTCGAGCGAGCGGATCGCCGACGCGCACGTGCACGCCGATCAGTCGCTCGAGCTCGCCGGCGAGCCCCGGCAGGGTCGCCGTGCCGCCCGTCAGGACGATCTCGCCGATGCCGAGCGAGCCGGGTTGGTTCTGGTAGAACTGAAGCGAGGAGACGAGTTCGCGGGCGAATGCCTGAATGCTCCGGCTGATTGCGTCGCGCGCTTTTGCAGCCTGATCCTCCGTGAGACCTTCCGGAACGTCGGTGTCGCCGAGCGAGAGCTTCCGCTTTACGCCCTCGACTTCGGACGGCGCCGCGTCGAGGGCGCGCGCGAGCGCGACGTTCAACGAGGAACCGCCCCACTCGAGGACACGTGTGAACTCGCAGACGCGCCCGTCTGAGACGGCGAGCGTCGCACGCTCGTGCCCGATCGCAACCGCGACGAGCGCAGCGCTCGGATCACCGGCCGCGCCGTCCTGCGGTGCCTGGAGGGCGCGCAGGAGCGCAAACGCCTCGAGATCGATGCCGACGAGTGCGATCCCCGCCTTCTTGCACGCCTCGATGTACCGGTCGATCTGCTCGCGGTACGCGACGATGAGCAGGATCTTGCGGACGGTCTCGCCGTTCTCGTCGGTGCTCTCGCCGAGCACCTGGTAGTCGAGCACGGCCTCGTCGATCGGAATCGGCAGCGTTTCCTGCGCGCGGAACCGAATCGCGTTGCCGAGCTGCTTCTCGTCCTCGATGCCGGGGAGGTCGAACGTGCGCACGCCGATGCGGTTGTTGGCGATCCCGAGGCGCACACCGCGCTTCGGCAGCTTGTGCTTCGTGAAGAACGCCTTCAGTGCGGCAGCGAGCGCATCGGGGTCGCGCAGCTCGCCGCCGACGACGATTCCCGAGGACAGAGGTTCGCGCGCGATCTGCAGCAACTCGGCCGCGCCGTTGTTCGACACGCGCGCAGCCGCGAGCTGCGACGCACCGATCTTCAGGCCGACGACCTTCTTGCCGCGGCCTCCGCGATCGCGCTTGAGCTTCGGGCTCTTCGCCGCCTTCGTCTTCGGTGCCTTCTCCGCCTTCTTGGCCTTCCGCGACTTCCGCTTCGGCTCGTCGTCGCCGGCGTCGGGTACCTCGGCCGCGCCGACGGCCGTGACCGCGGCTGCCGCGACGGTCGCCGGCTTGCGCCGGCCGATTGCGATCTCGCGCCTCCAGAACGGAACCGGCTTGTCGCCCTTGCTCTTGGACTCTTCGACCGATGTGGAGTCGACCGCGTTCCTCACCGCGTGCGCCGCCTCGGTCGCGGACTCGATCGCCACTGCTTCGGCGACGGGGACCGCGGGTGGCTCGACGTCCGCCTGGTCGAACTCGGGCTCGTCCTGCGCGATCGGCTCGACGGCTTGCGGCTCGTGCGGCACGGGCGCAGGCTCGAGCACGGGCTCGACCGGCGAATGTTCGACCGTCGTAAGTTCGACCGCGACAGGTTCGACCGCCGTAGGCTCGAGGGCCGCAGACTCGACGGGAACGTGCTCGATCGGCTCCGGCGGCAACGCGGGCTCGGACGACCACGACTCCGTGGCGCTCGCCGGCTCGTCCAGTGCCGGGACGAGCGACAGTCCGATCTCCGACGGCTGCTCCTGATCCGGCACGGACGCGAGCTCGACCGGCGGCGGCGC
>DASPSY010000099.1:0-27798 GCA_035623685.1 Gaiellaceae bacterium | reverse complement strand
TACCTCAGCGCCTTGGCACAGAGGCCGAGCAGCCAGACCGCCAGAGCCCCGGCCGCGACGGCGACGACGACCCGCCGCCCGGTGCCCGCGTCGCTGCCGGCGGCGGTCACCGCGATGCCCGCGAAGCCGAGCGCGAGTAGGGCGAACAGGGCTCCGAGGGCGCGTCGCTGTCCGGTTCCCCGGCGGCGCGGCACGCCGCCGTTCTGGTCGCTCGGAGGTTGCGTCACCCCGCAATCATCTCCCGGAGCGGACGCCTGCGCGCGATGGAGGCCGGGCTACAATGCCTCGCCGAGCCGAGGGGCGTAGCTCAGTTGGTAGAGCGGCGGTCTCCAAAACCGTAGGTCGGGGGTTCGAGTCCCTCCGCCCCTGTCGACTTCCTCAGGAGGGTCGATGCCGTACGCGCAACGCGACGGGCTCCAGCTGTACTACGAGCAGAGGCCGAGCGCGCCGACACAGGTCGCTGACCATCGGATCGGAGACAACGGACGCGCTTGTGTAGCCCTGATCGTTCGTGATGAGATGAGGTCTCACTTCGCACTGCGCGCAACCACTGACATTTGTTCTCAAAGGAGGACGAGATGAGCCTGACGATCGGAGACACCGCACCGGATTTCCAGGCGCAGACGACAGACGGCCCGATCCACTTCCACGAGTGGATCGGCGATTCCTGGGCGGTGCTCTTCTCACACCCGAAGGACTTCACGCCGGTCTGCACGACGGAGCTCGGCTACATGGCGAAGATCAAGCCTGAGTTCGACCGCAGGAGCGTGAAGATCATCGGCCTCTCGGTCGATCCGGCGGAGGACCACTGGCGCTGGGCGGACGACATCGAGGAGACGCAGGGCGCGAGGCCCAACTACCCGATCATCGGCGACCACGACTACTCGGTCTCGAAAGCGTACGGGATGCTCGGCTCGAACGTGTCGGGCGACCCGCACGACCGCACCGCCGCCGACAACCAGACGGTCCGCAACGTCTACGTGATCGGGCCCGACAAGAGGATCAAGCTCGTGCTCGTCTACCCGATGACGACCGGCCGGAACTTCGACGAGGTTCTGCGCGTGATCGACTCGCTCCAGCTGACCGCGAACCACAAGGTGTCCACACCGGTCAACTGGCAGCAGGGCGAGGACGTGATCATCGCCGGCTCCGTCTCCAACGACGAGGCGAAGGTGCTGTTCGGCGAATGGGAGGAGCCGAAGCCCTACATCCGGATCGTGCCGCAGCCGAACTGAGCCGAGCTCAGCCTGTTGTCGTCGTCGTCGCGGCGGTCGTCGACGTCGCCGCCGCGGGGCAGATGGCCGCGATCGTGAACGCGCGGTCGGCCGCGGCCGTCCCTTGCGCGGTCGTCACTCTGATCACGGTGGGTGCCGTCGTCCGGTTGAAGTTCGCGCTGGCGCCGCGAACCGAGGAACCCGGCGTGTCGGTACCGGCACTGACCATGAGCGCACAGGCGGTGACGTCACCCGGGAACGTGACTGTGTAGGTGCCCGTCGCCGTCTTCGTGACGGTGGTCACGCCGGTGCTCTTGTCGACTGAGCCGTTCGCCTTGACGACCGCCCAGTTCGTCGTACCGGGACCGGCGGGCCCGGCCGGTCCCGCCGGGCCGGCGGGACCCTTGGGCAGCTGCCCGGACTTGAAGTCCGCCGAGAGCAACGAGCCGTTCTTGACTTTCGAGGAGACGACGGCGTTCGCCTTCAACTGCACCGTCCCCACACTGTTCCGCGGGACCGTCAGCGCCACCGCGGCGAAGCCGGTGCCGCCCAGCGCGAACAGCAGTGCGACACAGGCGATCACGAGCGACGGCGAGATGCGGGTCCGCGCGGAGCGAGGCATCACGTCGCCATTGGCCTCCGGGCCCGCGCGTCCTCCCGACCGAACCTAAGAAGACCGTAAGGAAAGTGTGAGCGACCGGCAGTCAGGCGGGCAGCAGCGCGAGCTGCCGGAAGTCCGACAGGCCGGAGACCCCGACCCCGACCAGGCGCAGCGCGCCGGGGCGGTCGCGGAGCGCGCGGTCGAGCAGCCCGCAGGCGAGCTCGCCGAGCTCCCCGGCGTCGTCGATCCCGATCCGCAGCGAGGTCGAGCGGCTGCGAATGGAGAAGTCGGAGTAGCGCAGCTTCGTCGTCACGGTACGAGCCGTCCGACCGGTCCGCGTGAGATGCCCGCCGACCTGCACCGCCATGCGCCTCAGCTCGGCGTGGAGCTGCTGCAGATCGGTGAGGTCACGCTCGAACGTGTTCTCGACGCTGATCGAGACCCGTTCGGTCGAGAGCTCGAGACGGCGCCTGTCGATCCCGCGTGCGCGGTCGCGCAGGAGGCGGCCGACCGATCCAGGCGCGAGACGCCTGAGCTCCTCGTCGGACAGCGCCGCGAGCGCGCCGACGGTCGTCACGCCTGCGGCCCGAAGCCGCTGCTCGGCCTTCGGGCCGACGCCCGGCAGCTTGCGGACGTCGAACGGCGCGAGGAACGCGGCCTCGCTCCCGACCGGCACGACCGTGAGCCCCCCGGGTTTGCGCGCGTCGCTCGCGACCTTCGCCACCACCTTCGACGTCGACACGCCGAGGGAGCAGGTCAGGCTCGTCGCCGCCCGCACCGCCGTCTGCACCGCCTCCGCAATCGCCCGCGCCTCGAGGAAACGCTCGGCGACCTCCCCCACGTCGAGGTATCCCTCGTCCAGCCCGGTTCGCTCGACCGTAGGCACGACGCCGCGAACGGTCTCCCACACGGCGCGCGAGTAGTCGCGGTAGAGCGAGTGCTGCGGCCGGACGAACACGGCCTGTGGACACCGCCTCAGTGCCTCGGCGCAGCTCATCGCGGACTGGATCCCGAACGTACGCGCCTTGTAATTGGCGGTGGCGACGACGCCGCGCCCGTGAGGATCGCCGCCGACGATCAGCGGCTTCGTCCTCAACTCCGGGCGCTCGAGCTCCTCGACGGCGGCGAAGAACGCATCGAGGTCGAGGTGGGCCACGATCATCGCTCCAGTATCGTCGCGGCGGTGGTCGAGGTGTCCCGAGGCGAAGCCGCCAGTTTGTAGGCTCCGCTCGATGGGGCTGCTCGAGTCCGCGGTTGAACGGGACGACGTGTTCGAGCGTCGTCGCGCGCTCATCGAGAGGCTCGTCACAGAGCTCCGTGAGCGGTCGGCGCTCGTCGCGCGAGGCGGCGACGAGCGGGCGGTCGAGCGACACCGGTCGCGGGGGAAGCTGACGGCGCGCGAGCGAATCGACCGGGTCGTCGATCCCGGCGGCGCCTTCCTCGAGCTCAACGCACTCGCCGCCTGGGACATCTATGACGGACAGGCGCCGGGAGCGGGCATCGTCACGGGGATCGGCGTCGTCGAGGGACGCGAGTGCGTGATCGTCGCGAACGACGCGACCGTCAAGGGCGGCTCATACTTCCCGCTCACGGTCAAGAAGCACCTGCGGGCACAGGAGGTGGCTGCCCAGAACCACCTGCCGTGCCTCTACCTCGTCGACTCGGGCGGCGCGTTCCTGCCGCTCCAGGACGAGGTCTTCCCCGACCGTGACCACTTCGGCCGGATCTTCTTCAACCAGGCGCAGATGTCCGCCGCCGGCATCCCACAGATCGCCGTCGTGATGGGCTCGTGCACGGCCGGCGGCGCGTACGTGCCCGCGATGTCGGACGAGACGATCATCGTCCGCGGAACCGGCACCATCTTCATCGGCGGGCCGCCGCTCGTGAAGGCGGCGACGGGCCAGGACGTGACCGCGGAGGAGCTCGGCGGCGCGACGGTGCACACGCGCCACTCGGGCGTCGCCGACTACGAGGCCGCGAGCGACGAGCACGCACTCGCGCTCGCGCGCCAGATCGTGCGCAACCTCCAGCCACGCCCGAGGGACTGTCCCTGGGACCTGACCGAACCCGAGCCGCCCGCTGCGGATCCGGCGGAGTTGTACGGCCTGATCCCCGAAGACTTCCGCCACCGTGCCGATGCGCGAGACGTGATCGCGCGCATCGTCGACGGCTCGCGCTTCGACGAGTTCAAGACCAACTACGGCGAAACGCTCGTCACCGGGTTCGCGCGGATCGAGGGCTATCCGGTCGGGATCCTCGCAAACAACGGCGTCCTCTTCGCCGAGTCGTCGCAGAAGGGCGCGCACTTCATCGAGCTCGCCTGCAAGCGGCGCATCCCGCTCGTGTTCCTGCAGAACATCACGGGCTTCATGGTCGGCAAGGAGTACGAGGCAGGCGGGATCGCCCGCGACGGAGCGAAGCTGGTGATGGCCGTGGCGAACGCGGCCGTGCCGAAGTTCACCGTCGTCACCGGCGGCTCCTTCGGCGCGGGCAACTACGCGATGTGCGGACGCGCGTACGCTCCGCGCCAGCTCTGGATGTGGCCGAACGCGCGCATCTCGGTGATGGGCGGCGAGCAGGCGGCGACCGTGCTCACGATGGTCGGCGACGCGGACGCCGACGAGATCCGCGCGAAGTACGAACGCGAAGGGAATCCGTACTACTCGACCGCGCGTCTCTGGGACGACGGGATCATCGACCCGCTCGACACTCGCCGCGTGCTGGCACTCGGGATCTCGGCGTCGCTGAACGCGCCGATTCCCGAGACGACGTTCGGTGTCTTTCGAATGTAGGAGGTGAGGATGGCTTCGTTCTCGGTGGTCGATCTCGACGAGCTCGAAGGCGAGGGACCCGGCGGCGCCGTGCGCAAGGTGCGACGCGCGCTCGACGCGCGCGCCTTCGGGTTCAATTACTTCACCCTGCGCCCGAACGCCGAGGGTCTCGAGCACGACGAGGAGGCGTCGAAGCAGGAGGAGGTCGTATTCGTGGTCAAGGGCGGTGGCACGATGCGCGTGGACGGCGAGACGATCGAGCTCAAGCCCGGACGGTTCGTCCGGCTCGACCCGAACGCGACTCGTGTGCCCGTGGCCGGGGACGACGGTCTCGAGTTCGTCACCTTCGGCGCGCCGGTCGGCGGCGGCTACGAGCCGCCGTCGTGGGGATGACGATGGCCGACCACGAGGTTGCCTTCACGGACAACGAGCTTCGGCTTATCCACGCCGCGCTGCATGCCTATCTCGACGACTTCGGGCACGAGGAGGCCGACGTGCTCCGCGCGCTCAAGGAGCTGATCGCGAAGCTTCCGACGCCGAGCTAGGTGGTCCTCCGCATCGTCCTCTGGGACCTCGCCGATTCGAAGACGACGATCGGCGAGCTTCGGCGCTATCTCCGCGACGAGTCAGTCGACGCGTTCGAGGAGGTACACGGACTGCGGTTCAAGGCCTGGATCTCGGACGAGGCTGCCGAGCGATGGGGCGCCGTCTATCTCTGGGAGTCGCTCGAGGACGCGGATCAGGAGCTGCCGAGCAGGGCCCGCGAGCTGATCGGCAAGGACCCCGAGATCGGTGAGACGTTCGACGTCGAGGCGACGATCGAGGGACGGTTCGTGATCGAGGATCTGTCGCGGCGCGGGCTCGCCTTCGAGGACTAGAGCACGAGCGTCTCGGGGAAGACCACTCCCTCGGCGAAGCGCTCCAATCGATAAGGCGACAGGTCGAGCTCGGAGGCACCGTGCACGAGCTCCTCTGCGACGGCTCGCCCGACCGCCGGCGACTGCATGAAGCCGTGACCCGAGAAGCCGCAGGCGGCGTAGACACCATCGGCGACAGGCCCGACGATCGGATGCGCATCCGGTGTCATGTCGTAGAGACCCGCCCACGCGCGCGCGAGCGGCGCGCCACGCGCCGACGGATACCTGTGCGCGAGTCGCCGGCGGACGTCGACGACGAGCGACTCGTCGACTGCCTCGTCCGTCGTCCAGCGGTTCGCGGGCTCGGGCATCGCGAGGCGCAACGTCGTGCCGCGGCGGCGGAAGTGGAAGCCGGTCTCCGCCTCGATGGTCATCGGCAGGTTCGCCGGGAGACCGTCGAGCGGCCCGACATCGACGAGCTGACGGCAAAGCGGACGGACCGGCAGCTCGGGACAGAGCTCGGTCGAGGCGGCACCACACGCGATCACGAGCACGTCGCGCTCGAGCTCGCGTGCATCCGTGTGCTCGCGCACGTCGACACCGCGATCCGCGGCGCGGCGCACGAGCTCGCGCGTGATCGCCGCGGGTTCGGCCACGCCGTCCTCCCAGCAGGCGACGGCGCCGATCACGTCCTCTGTGCACAGACCTCCGACGATGGACGGGTCGACGGCCTCGACCGGTACGCCGAACGTGCGCTGGAGGTCGGCCCGCGCGGCAAGCTCGTCCCAGCCCGCTGCCGTCGTCGCGACGAAGAGGTAGCCGACCGGCTCGAACAGGGGCGCGCCGAGCGCACGAAACCACGCCGCGCTCTCGCGGGCGAGCCGAACCTCGGCCTCCGTCGAGAACTGCTGGCGCACCCCGCCCATCGCCTTCCCCGTTGCCCCGCCGGCGACCTCGCCTCGGTCCGCGAGCACGACGTCGCGCTCGCGGAGCAGGGCGAGGTTGTACGCGATGCTCGCGCCTACGGCACCGGCGCCGGCAACGACGATTCGAGCCACGCCTCGAGCTCCTTCCGCTCCGAGTCGGTCAGGCCGCGCAGCGGTCGTCGCACGTCGGACGTGATCGGAACTCCGCGTGCGATCAGCACGGTCTTCAACGCCGCTTGGAACGGATAGCGCTGGACCGCATCGCGCACCGGGCCGAGGTCGGCCGAGCCCGGGTCTCGCACCGCCGCCGCCACCAGCTCGGGAAACGCCGACGCGATCGCCGAGACCGCACCTGCAGCACCGGCGGACAGCCCCTGCGGAATCAGCGCCTCCGGCCCGACGAAGATGTCGAGCCCTTCGATCAGATACGGCGCGAACCGCTCCCACGGGACGTCCGACACCTTGAGCCCGCGGAAGTTCGGCGCCTCGTCGCGGAGATGCTCGAGCACGGACAGCGACACCGCATACCCACTGCGCGCCGCGAACTCGTAGACGTAGAACGGTGTCGGCGAGCATGCGCGGGCGGCCGCTGCGAAGTGGGCAAGCAGCTCGACCTCGTCGAGCGCGAAGTACGGCGGCGCGATCACCGCGACTGCGTCCGCGCCGACGTCGGCGGCGTGCGCGGAGAGCTCGACCGTCTCCCACGTCGACTGGGCGCCCGCATGCACAGCGACGGCGAGGCGGCCGCGCGCCGACTCGACGAAGAGCTGCGCAGCGCGCAGCCGCTGCTCGTGCGGGAGGAGGAAGCCCTCGCCCGTGGTCCCGAGCGCGAGCAGGCCGTCGACTCCCCCGTCGACGAGGAAGTCGACGTACGGTGCGAACGCCGTCTCGTCGAGCGCCTCTCCCCCGTCCCGAAGCGGCGTCACGGCCGCGGCGAGAGCGCCTCGCAGCATGCCGGGAACTCTATGCTCGTTCCGTGACGCCTCTCCGGGTGGAACGGGACGGGCCGCGGCTCCGGGTCACGCTGGCGAAGCCCGAGCGACGCAACGCGTTCGACGCGGAGCTGATCCGCGGGCTGACCGATGCTTTCGCGGACGTCGGAGACGCTCGCGTAGTCGTCCTCGCGGGAGACGGACCGACGTTCTGCGCGGGCGCGGACGTCGAATGGCAGCGGGCCTCGATCGATCTCACATACGACGAGAACGTCGCAGACGCAATGCGCCTGTACCGGATGTGCGAGGCGGTCGACCGGTGTCCGATACCCGTCGTCGCCCGCGTGCAGGGGTATGCGCTCGGCGGCGGCTCGGGCCTCGTCGCGTGCGCGGACGTCGCGATCGCAGCGACCGACGCGACCTTCGGCTTCACGGAGGTCAAACTCGGGATCGTCCCGGCGGTGATCTCGCCGTTCGTCCTCCCGAGGATCGGCGTCAACGCGCGGCGCTACTTCCTCACCGGCGAGCGATTCGACGCCGAGACGGCGCGTCGCATCGGGCTCGTCGGCGAGGTCACCGACGATCTCGACGGCGCGGTCGAGCGGATCGTCGGCGAGGTGCTCACCTCGGCCCCCGGCGCCGTCCGTGCCGCAAAGGAGCTCGTGCGCGAGCGACCGCCGGGCGAGGAGACGGCGCGTATCGCTGCGCGCCTGCGCTCCGGTGACGAGGGACAGGACGGCCTGCGCGCCTTCCTCGAGAAGCGCTCGCCCAGCTGGCGCTGATGCTGCGGCGCCTGCTGTTCCTGGTCGGGGCGATCGTCCTCATCGACACGACGTTCTTCGCCGCGCTGACGCCGCTGCTGCCCCACTACGCCCATACGATCGGCCTCTCGAAGGCGAGCGCCGGTCTCCTTCAGGCGATGTACCCGATCGGCGTGCTCGTCGCCTCCGTCGCGGGCGGCGTCGCCGTCGCGCGATTCGGGGTGAAGGCAACCGTGCTGCTAGGCCTGGCGATCCTCCCCGTCAGCACGGTGGCGTTCGGATTTGCGACGACCGAGTGGCAGCTCGACCTCGCGCGCTTCATCCAGGGGATGTCGAGCGCGTTCTCGTGGACGGGCGGGCTCGCGTGGCTCGTCGCGGCAGCGCCGTCGTCCCGCCGCGGCGAGCTGATCGGCTCCGCGTTTGCCGCGGCGATCGTCGGCGCGCTGTTCGGACCGGTGCTGGGAGCGGTCGCGTCGTTCACCGGGACGCGTGCTGCATTCAGCGTCGTCGCTGCACTCGCGATCGTGCTCGCCGTCGCGGCGGCGCGCACGCCGTCGGCGGTGCCGGAGCACGCGCAGAGCCCGCGGGTGCTCGTGTCGGCGCTCGGCTCGCGCCGCATCCTCGGCTGCATCTGGCTCTGCCTCCTCCCCGCCCTCCTGTTCGGCAACCTCTCGGTGCTCGTGCCGCTCCGCCTCTCCGTCCTCGGGTGGGGAGCGGCGGCTGTCGGCGCGACGTTCCTCGTCTCGGCGGGTTTCGAGGCGGTCGCGAGCCCGATCGTCGGCCGGATCTCGGACCGGCGCGGACGGTTCCTCCCGATCCGCGTCGCGCTGATCGGGTCGATCGTCGGGACTGCATTGCTCCCATGGCCGGACAAGCCGATCGTGCTCGCGGTGCTCGTCATCCTCAGCAGTCTCGCCTTCGGGATCTTCTGGCCGCCGGCGATGTCGATGATCACCGATGCGGCCGAGAGCCGTGGAATGGACTACGGCTACGCGTTCGCGCTCGTGAACCTCGCCTGGGCTCCGGGACAGGCGGGCGGGTCCGCTCTCGGCGGTGGGATCGCGGCCGCGACGTCGGACGCGGTTCCATACGTGATCCTCTGCATCCTGTGCGCCGTCACGCTCGTCGTCCTGCAGCGCCATCGTGCGGCGCTCGCGTTGCGTCCGGCGAGCTCGTAGCACGTCGTGGTTACCCTCCGAACATGACAGGGGCGCCACACGGCCGATGCGTCGTCGATGCGGAGTTGGATGCGCCGTGAGCTCGGTCGCCTCGATCGAGCGGAGCCTCGCCGCCGCCGTCTCGGCCGAGGTCGTGGCGCCGAGCGCCGAGTACCTCGCCGACGAGACCGAGGGGCGCGGCATCCGTGGACACGCCGACGCGGTCGCGCTGCCGCGCACTGCCGAGGAAGCGGCCGAGGTCGTCGCGTGGTGCTACGCGAACGGCGTGCCGGTCGTCCCGCGCGGCGGCGGAACCGGCTACGCGGCGGGTGCGGTTCCTCTCGACGGCGGCGTCGTCGTCGCTCTGGGGAAGCTGGCGCAGATCCGATCGTTCGAGCCGACGCTGTGGCGGATGGAGGTCGACGCCGGCGTGACGACGGCGAACGTCCGCCGTATCGCGCGCGAAGGCGGACTCCTGTTCGCGCCCGATCCGGGAGCCTCCGAGCAGTCGCAGATCGGCGGCAACGTCGCGACGAACGCGGGCGGGCCGCACGCCTACAAATACGGCGTCACCGGCGCGTGGGTGACGGGCGTCGAGGCCGTCGTCGCGCCGGGTGAGCTGATCCGCCTGGGCGGCCCGCTGCGGAAGGACGTCGCCTCGTACGACCTCACCTCGCTGCTCGTCGGTTCCGAGGGCACGCTCGGCGTCATCACCTCGGTGTGGCTTCAGCTGACGCCGGCACCCGAGGCGGCATGGCCCGTCGTCGGCTTCTACGAGAGCGTGCGCGCCGGCTGCGACGCGATCACGCGGATCGTCGGCAGCGGGCTGCCGGTCGCAGCGATCGAGTACGTCGACGGCAAGACGATGCGCTACGCGGGTGCCGGCTTCCCGACCGAGCTCCCGGACGATTCGTTCTGCGTGATCACCGAGGCCGACGGCTCGCACGACGAGGCGACGCGCGTCCGCGAGGACGCGCTCGAGGTCCTGGGCGTCGGCGCGCGGCTCGTCTTCGCACCCCAGGACAACCGCGAGATCACGGAGCTCTGGCGTTGGCGCGAGGGCGTCGCGCTGCGAGTGGAGGCGCAGCGGGGCGGCAAGGCGAGCGAGGACATCGCAGTTCCGCTCGACCGTCTCGCCGAGGGCATCGAGGAGTCGCTCGAGGTCGGCGCGCGCCTCGGCCTCGACGCATGCTCCTGGGGCCACGCAGGCGACGGGAACCTGCACACGAGCTACCTCTTCGACCCGGACGACGAGCGCTCGCGCGAACGCGCGGACCGCGTCCAGGAGGAGCTGTTCGGGATCGCGCTCCGGCTCGGCGGCACGATCTCCGGGGAGCACGGCGTCGGCGCGATCAAGCGCGCGTGGCTTGCGCGGCAACTCGGCCCGCGCGCCTATGAGCTGCACGCCGCTGTGAAGCATGCCTTCGATCCGCGGAACCTTCTCAACCCGGGGAAGAAGCTTTGATCGAAGAGATCCGGCCCGGGCTGAAGCGTTGGGCCGGTCCGCATCCCGAGTTCGATCCCGTCGGCGACGACCTGGACGAGTCATATCGCGACGTGGCGAGCGCTCTGTACGACGGTGGCGACGCGCTCGTACTCGTCGATCCGCTCGTGCCGGACGAGCTCTGGCCCGAGCTCGACGCGGAGGTCGAGCGAGTCGGCAAACCTGTCGTCGTCCTGACCACGATCTCCTTCCACGAGCGGAGCCGCGACGCCGTTGCACGCCGCTACGGCGCGCAACTCGGCGGCAACGTTGCCGGGGTTCGCGCATTCAGTGCGAAACGCGCCGACGAGGTCGTCCTCTGGCTGGAGGAACCGCGCGCGCTCGTGTTCGGCGACGCGGTCCTCGGCGACCAGGCGGGCGGCCTGCGGCTGACGCCCTGGGCGAAGGACGCGGCCGGGCTCGAGCGCACACGCGTCGCGCTGTCGGAGCTGCTCGACCTGCCTGCCGAGGTCGCCCTGCCATCGCACGGCGAACCTGTGCTGGCGAACGCCCGCGAGGCGCTCGCCCGCGCCCTCGCGTGATCGAGAAGCTCGTGGTCGCGAACCGCGGCGAGATCGCGCTGCGCGTGTTCCGGACGTGCAACGAGCTCGGCGTGGCGAGCGTCGCCGTCGTTGCGCCCGACGACCGAGGCTCGCTGCACGCACGGTCGGCCGACGAGGTAGTCGAGGTGTCGAGCTATCTCGACGCGGACGAGCAGGTCCGGGCGGCACGGCTGACGGGAGCGGACGCGATCCATCCCGGCTACGGCTTTCTCGCAGAGAGCCCGGGCTTCGCCGAGCTCGTCCAGACTGCGGGGCTGACCTGGGTCGGCCCACCGCCGGCCGCGCTCCGCACGGGTGGCGACAAGCTCGCGGCCAAGGAAGTCGCGCGCGAGGCAGGCGTTCCGATCGTGCCGACGGGCGATCCGGACGCGCTCGGCTTTCCGCTGCTCGTCAAGGCCGCTGCAGGCGGCGGCGGCCGGGGCATGCGGGTCGTCCGCGCGTCCGCGGAGCTCGACGACGCGCTCGCGGCGGCGAAGCGTGAGGCGAAGGCAGCGTTCGGCGACGACCGCGTGTTCTGCGAGCGGTACGTCGAGCGCCCGCGTCACGTCGAGATCCAGCTCATGGCCGACTCGCACGGGACGGTGCTCGGGCTCGGCGAGCGCGAGTGCTCGGTGCAGCGGCGCCACCAGAAGGTGCTCGAGGAGTCGCCGTCGATCGCGCTCGACGAGTCCCTGCGCGCAGCGATGAGTTCGGCGGCGGTCCGCTTTGCAGAGGCGATCCGCTACGAGGGCGCGGGCACGGCCGAGTTCATGCTCGACGGTCGCGACTTCTGGTTTCTCGAGCTCAACGGGCGCATCCAGGTCGAGCATCCCGTGACCGAGGCCGTCCTCGGCCGCGACCTCGTGCGCGACCAGCTGCGGATCGCGGCGGGCGAGCGGGTCGATCCCGCAGTCGCGGTCGCCGACGGCTCGATCCACGCGGTCGAGGTCCGCCTGTATGCGGAGGACTCGCGGACGTTCCTGCCGCAGACCGGACGAATCGACAGGCTGCGGCTGCCCGACGAGATCCGCGTCGACGCCGGCGTCGAGCTGGGCGACGAGGTCGGGGCTCGTTACGACCCCATGATCGCGAAGCTGATCGCTCGCGGACCGACGCGCGACGACGCGCTCGACCGACTCCAGCGTGCGCTCGCAGAGACCGAGATCGAGGGCGTCACCACGAACCTCCCGTTCCTGCGCTGGCTCGTCGCACATCCCGCCCTCCGCGCGGGCGAGACGACCACCGCGTTCCTCGTCGAGAACCCGCCGCTCTCGCAGCATCCGCTGCGGGTTCCCGAGCGGCCATGGCGCGCGCCGTTCAGGCTGAACCTCGGATCGCCCGCGCCATCCTCGCCGCCGGACGTGGACGAGGCCGCGCGCGCCACGTCGCCGAGCTCGGGGAAAGGATCGACACTCGACGCTCCGATGCCGGGGACCGTGATCCGCGTCCTGGTCGCTGCGGGCGACCGCGTCGAGGCGCGTCAGCCTCTGGTCGTGCTCGAGGCAATGAAGATGGAGACGCCCCTCTCGTCGCCTCAACGCGGCACCGTTCGGGCGGTGCACGTCGCGGAGGGCGCCGTCGTCTCGGCCGGAACCCTCCTGCTCGAGCTCGAGGACTAGTGGGCTGATGTGAGATTCGGTCGCCGCCCACGCGTGCGACTAGACCGGGCCGGCCTCACCGCGCGGGAGAGGCGGCCGCTGGCCGGTGCTGCGTCGCGCGCGGCCGCAGCCCCGGCCTGATCTCGCATCACGCCTCCTAGTCGGTCGCCGGAACGAGCGTCCGCTCGCCGCGCAGATAGACCGCGACGACCGCGATGATCACAACGGCCATGAACGTGCACGAGCTCGGCTCGTGCACGTCTCTCCGCGCAGCGGCGATCCAACTCTTGAAGGCCTTCGCCAGGGATCAGAAGAGCTTCTGGAGCTTCATAGCGGCGCCCATATCGCCCTTGACCTTCAGCTTCCCGGTCATGTAGGCGGTGGTCGGATTCTGCTCGCCCTTCGCGATCTGCTCGAACGTGCTCTCGGTGGTCGTGATCACCGCATCGGCTTCCTCGCCGCCCTCGCTCACCTTCACGGCGCCGTCGTTCACGTCGACGGTCCACTTGCCGGCGCCCTCGATGTCGAAGAGGTACGTGTTCGTCATCCCGGCCGTCTTCGACGCGTCGACGCGCTGCTCGAGCGACTCGAAGAACTCCCGTGCGGTGGTCACGCCGTGAGCCTACCTACTCGGCCTAGTACGGAACCGCGACTTCGGGCTCGAGTCCGCGCCGCTCCAGACGCGGCGGGAGCATGAACGCGAAGACGATCGCAACGAGCGGCGCAGTCGCCGAGACGAGCAGCGCCGTGTGCAGGCTTGTCACGTCGGCAATACGACCGAGGATCACGGCCGCGACTCCTCCGAGCCCGACAGACAGGCCGATCGAGAGACCCGAGGCCATGCCGATGCGATGCGGCAGGTACTCCTGGCTCATCACCATGGTCACGCCGAAGGTGCCGACCACGCACGCGCCGACGAGCGCCAGCGCGATTGCGCCCGGCACGCCGCCGACCTCGACGAACACGAAGATCAGCGGGCCGGTCAGCACCGTGCTCGCGATCAGGACGGGGCGCCGCCCGAACCGGTCGGCGAGCGGGCCGAGCGCGAGCGTCCCGACGCCGCCCGCGAACAGCATCAGCGCAAGCAGGTGGTTGCCGTACGTCTTCGTGTGGCCGAGCTGGACCTCCCAGAGCGGTACGAAGCTGATCAACCCGAACCACGCCACGCTTCGCAGCGCGACCACGACGAGCAGGAGCGCCATCGCGCGCGGCTGGTCGAGGCCGGCGTGCGCATGCACGACGCGGCGTTCCGGCACGAAGGCCCCGAGATAGCGCGTCATCGAGACAGCGACGGCGGCGACGACGAGTCCAGGGATCGCCAGCAGCAGGCCGCCGCGGAGGCCGAACTCCCGGACGAGGAACGTCGCCACGATCGGCCCGAGCGCATAGCCCAGGTTCCCGCCGACCGAGAACAGCGACATTCCGCTCGCCCGCCGCTGGCCGCTGACGTAACCGGCGAACTTCGACGCCTCGGGGTGAAAGGCGGCGATCCCGAGTCCGGAGACGAGGACGAGCACGAGCACGAGCCAGTACTGCGGCGCGTCCGCGGCGAGCGCGACGCCGACGCCGGCGAGCGCGACTCCGCCGGGAAGCAGCCACATCGCGCCGCGCCGGTCCGACCAGAGCCCGAACAGCGGCTGGACGAGCGAGGACGACGCCTGCGACGCGAGCACCAGCACGCCGACCAGGGTGTACGAGAGCGCGAAGCGCGTCGTCAAGAAGGGGATGAGCGCCGGCACGGACCCGCCGGCGAAGTCCGTCGCAAGGTGAGCGCCGGACAGCAGCGCCATCGCGCGCCGATCGATCTGTGCCCGCACACGGCGAGCGTAGCCACGCGGTGTCGGCCGCGGTCGACCGGCGGGTCGTGCGTCAGGCAGCCTGGGAGTCGTTCGGCCGGTACCGCTCGATCAGCGCGTGCGAGAGCTCCCACTGGGTGCGCGCGAGCTTGACCCGGTTGCGCTCGAGCCTGCCGGACGCAGCGCCGCGTTCACGCAGTCGCTGGCGCTCGGCCGTGAGGGTGCCGATCTGTTCCATGAGGGCCTCGACCGTCGCGCTCCGAGAGCGCCGGCGGAAGCGCGACGGGGAGATGGGCCGCAGTGCAGTTGGTTTCATCTCGATGACCATCATCGGCAGGAGACGCTCCGAGTTGAGCGCGGTTAGCGCGATTTCGCAAAGACGTTGTAAATTCCTGCTCGGATAGCATCGCCTCCGGCATGGACCCCGTGGCCGTCGAGGTGAGGCTGCCGGGACAGGTCGAGCCGGACGTGCTCGCCGTCCCCGTCGCAGCCGGTCGAGAGCGTGCGCTGGCCGATGGCGCCCGGCTGCTCGACGAGCAGCTCGACGGACGCCTCGCGCGGCTCGCCGAGGCGGGCGAGGTTCACGGCGAGCTCGGCCGGACGCTCCTGCTCCACACGGACGGCGAGCTCCGCGCCCGTCACGTCGCGGCCGCGGGCGTCGGCCCTCTCGACGACTTGGACGGCGACGCGGTGCGGACCGCCGCGGCCTCGGTCGCGCGACATGCAGCGGACGTCGGCGGGACCGTGGCGTGGCTGCTCGACCCGACGCTGCCCTTGCCGCTCGAAGAGCAGGCCCGCGCAGTGGTCGAGGGCCTCCTGCTCGGCTCCTACGACCCCGGCCGCTGGAAGACCGCGCCGACCGAGCGCAAGGAGATCGAGCGGATCGTCCTCTGCGCGGAGGACCGGGGCGAGCTCGGGGCCGCCGGCAGTCGCGCCGCCCGCGTAGCCCTGTGGGTCAACTGGACGCGGGACCTCGCCAACGCGCCGCCGAACGAGCTGACGCCCGAGGAGCTCGCCGCGCGCGCGGGCTCGCTCGAGCTCCCCCACCTGACGAGCACGACGCTCGGCCCGGACGAGATCGAGGCGAACGGCATGGGAGCCCTCGCCGCAGTCGGGCGCGGCAGCGCCAACGCCCCGCGGCTGATCGTCCTCCGGTACGACCCGCCCGCTCCTGCGCGCGCCGATCTCGTGCTCGGCCTCGTCGGGAAGGCGATCACGTTCGACGCCGGCGGGCTCTCGATCAAGCCCGCGCTCCACCTCGAGGACATGAAGGGCGACATGGCCGGCGGCGCCGCGGTGATCGGCGGCATCGCCGCGGTCGCCGAGCTGGAGCTGCCGACGCGCGTCGTCGCGGTCGTAGCTGCGGCCGAGAACCTCGTCAGCGGCAAGTCGTTCCGGCCGGGCGACATCGTCCGCGCGGCCAACCAGAAGACGATCGAGATCACGAACACCGACGCGGAAGGACGTCTCGTGCTGGCGGACGGCATGTGGTATGCACGGCGCGAGGGAGCCACGCACCTGCTCGACATCGCGACGCTGACCGGCGCGATGGAGCTCGCGCTCGGCGACCTCTACGGCGGGCTGTTCGCGAATCTCGATGCCTGGCGCGAGGAGGTCCTCGCCGCCGCGCGACGCAGCGGCGACCACGCTTGGCCCTTCCCGCTCCACCGGCGCTACCGACGCTACGTCGACTCGCAGTACGCCGACCTCAAGAACTGGTCCGCCCTCAGACAGGCCTCCCCCGCTCTTGCCGCAGAGTTCCTGCGCGAGTTCGCCGGAGACGGACCGTGGGCGCATCTCGACATGTCGGGGCCCGGCTTCCTCGAGCGGTCCCGCGGCGACTTCCTCCTCCAGGCCGGCGGTACCGGCTACGGCGTCCGGCTGATCGTCGAGCTCGCGACGGCGCTGTCGACGTGAACCTCGACCTCGAGCCCGAGCACGAGCTCATCCGGCACACGGTGCGGACCTTCGCGCTCGAGCGCGTCGCGCCCGCTGCCGAGGAGCTCGACCGCGAGGGTCGCTTCCCGTACGAGCTCGTGGCGGAGCTCGCGGAGCTGGGACTGATGGGGATGACGATCCCCGAGGAGTACGGCGGCGCGGGGACCGACACGCTCTCGTACGCAATCGCGATCGAGGAGCTGACGCGAATCGATTCGTCCGTCGCGATCACGGTGGCCGCGCATCACTCGCTCGGCACGCTGCCGATCTACTACTTCGGCAGCGACCACCAGCGCCGCGAATGGCTTCCCTCACTCGCCTCCGGCGCGAAGCTCGCGGCGTTCGGGTTGACCGAGCCGGGAGCGGGCTCGGACGCCGGCGCCACGCAGACGCGAGCGGAGCTCCGTGGCGGGAGCTGGTTGATCGACGGCTCGAAGATCTTCATCACGAACGCGGGAACGGACATCACCGCATGCGTGACGATCACCGCGCAGACCGGCGACGACGAGATCTCCAACATCATCGTCCCGAACGGCGCGGAGGGCTACGTCATCTCCAAGCCGATGAAGAAGCTCGGCTGGCGCGCGTCGGACACGCGCGAGCTCTCGTTCGAGGCGTGCACGGTCCCGGAGGCGAACCTGCTCGGCGCTCGCGGCGCGGGCTTCCACCAGTTCCTCGAGATCCTCGACGGCGGCAGGATCTCGGTCGCGGCGATGGGCGTCGGTCTCGCGCAGGGCGCCTACGACCTCGCGGAAGCGTACGCCAGGGAGCGTCAGCAGTTCGGACGGCCGATCTCGAAGTTCCAGGCGGTGCAGTTTCGTCTCGCCGACATGGCAACCGAGATCGAGGCGGGACGCGCACTCGTCTACCGCGCTGCGTGGCTGAAGGACCAGGGCCGAGACTTCCAGCTGGCGGCGGCGCAGGCAAAGCTGTTCACGGGCGAGCTCTCACATCGCGTTGCCAACTGGGCGCTTCAGATCCACGGCGGCTACGGGTACATGGACGAATCCGCGATCTCGCGCCTCTACCGCGACCAGAAGATCCTCGAGATCGGCGAGGGGACGAACGAGGTCCAGCGCATGGTGATCGCCCGGCGGCTCGGCTTCTAGGCGTCACTTACTGCGGCAGCGGCGCTTCCTGGATCCGCCGGCCGACGAGACGTCCCAGGTCGTCGAGCACGTCGTGCACCGTCCAGCCCGGCTCGGGGTGCGCGAGCTCCTGCAGCCCGACATTGCTTAGGAACACCTTCAGCCGCGTGGCGAGCTTCCCGTGGACGTCCGGCATGCCGGCGATCGCGACGCGCTCGTGGCCGTTTCCGTCGATGATGAAGACGCCGTCCGTGTGGCCGACGTCGAAGGTCTTCCCGTGGCCGGTCGGATAGAAGCCGACGCCGAAGAACCTCCAGAAGCGCGTCAGTCGAGGCAGCGAGCCGGTCAGCAGCCGGAAGTTGACACCCGTGAGGCGACGGTAGGCGCGCAGCCGCGCCGGCGAGTCGCGCCACGGGTCGACCGAGACTTCGACGACGGTCACGCGCTTCCCGAGCCCCGCGCGTACCGCGTCGTAGCGAACCTGCATCAGCGCGCCGCTCGTCATCGGGCAGACCTGATGGCAGTAGGTCAGCGACGGCGCGAGCACAACGACGCTCCCGTGGAAGGCGGCGAGCGACGTCGGTTTCCCATGCTCGTCGACCAGTTGCACCGACGGCACCGGCCTGTCGAGCGAGACGCCGGCGAACGGAGGCTCCGACTTCCCACCCGCGAACGCCACAGCCAGTCCGACGCCGACCCCGATTGCCACGACTGCGACGAGCACGAGGACCTTGATGCGCACTCCGCCTGGCATGGTAGTCACTTGCGAGGGGGGAAGATGCGGCGAGGCGCGTTGAAGGCCGTGTAGGTGTGGTGCATGAAGTGCGCGGTCGCCGTCATCTCCACCGTGAGGGGATGCAGCGCCCGCCTGTCGAAGCGCACCGTGAACCACGCGGGAACGCTCGGCTCGAGGAAGGAGATGACGACTCGGTTGCGCGTGCTCGAAAGCACGTGCGCGTTCGTCTCGTTCGAGCCCCAGATCGGGATCGGCTGCGGCAGCGGCGACTGGGACGAGGGGATCCAGCGTCCGTTTGTCTTGTCCCAGCGCCGGTCGCCGATCACGATCGCGGAGGCGCCGCCGAGGATGTGGTACTCGACCCGATTCGGAGCCTCGAGCGTGAACGTCGACACGATCCGATCGGTCGTGCTCGAGGCGAGGCGCTCGACGTACGAGACGCTGCGCAGCGCCCTGAACGTCCGGCCCGCACGAGCGAGGAGCGCCGTGCCGTCGGGTGCGCTCGTCGGCACGGTGAAGACGAGACGTCGCCCTGCGACGACCACCGGCACCCGTCCGCGCGGATGCGTCTCGGTGCGATAGCACCCGGGACCGCACGACGACGTGAGCGCACCCGCGATCGTCACGGCCAGCCCGTTCACGCCGAGCCCCTCGCCGTTGAAGACGGTGACCGTCGTCTGCGTCGGCTCGGCGGCCAGTGTCAATGCGTTGTTGCGATCCTCCCGGGCGAGGACGATCGCATCACGTGCCGGCAACGGCGGTTGTCCCGTCGTCGCGGGCGCGGCGGCCGCACGCGGCACGTCACGGCCGGGCCGCGCGTCGGTCAGGATCGCGACCGCGACGACGAGCCCTGCGAGCAGCACGAGCTCGACCGGAACCGTGCGCCGCAGGGCCCCGGTCCGGCCGCTCGGGATGATCCGGTAGCGGTTGATCCAGCCGATCAGGACGAGGACGGCCAGCAGCGCGGTCTTCGCGATCAGCAGGCGCCCGTAACCGGTCGTCCAGAGCTGGTCGACCGAACGCAGTTCCGTGAGCGCACGAACGCCGCCGGTCACCGCGATCACGGCGACCGAGGCGAGCGCGAGCGTCGAGAAGCGCCGGATCAGGCCACGCCGATCGGGCTCCGTCCGGAGGACGAGCGCGAGCTGGACGAGGCCTCCGGTCCAGACGGCGGCGCCGGCGACGTGGAGGATGTCCGCGACGACCTGGACGTGCGAGACGCCTGCGTCCAGTGCGTGCCCCGCGAACGACGGTGCCGGGAGGACGAGCAGCGCCGCGGCCCATGCGAACGGCTCGGCCCGCACATCGGCGAACGCAATGCCCGCCAGCGTGGCACCGACCGCGGCGATGATCGTGGCGATGCCGTATGCGAGCCCGAACCGCGTCGACAGTGTGCCGTGGTGGCCGAGGAGCCCCGCCCCGCCGACGACCATCAGCAGGAAGGCGGGGAACAGCACACGTGCATCGCCGCGGCGGAGCAGGAGCCGGAACACCGCGCCGCCGGAGGCGACGAGCAGCCCTGCGAAGAAGAGCCAGCGAAAGAAGACGTTGCCAGCCGACGGCCCGTTCGTCGCAGTCAGCGACGCCGTTGGCGGCGCCTGGCCGGAGCCGACGGCGAAGCTGATCACGCCCGCCTCGGTGTGTCCGTCGTCCGAGATGATCCTCCACAGCACCGTGTAGTCGCCGTCGCCGATCCCTCGCCGCAGGGGCACGACCAGCGTCTTGCCGACGGTCCTCGGCTTGCCGCCGAGCACGGAGCCGCCGTCGTTTCGGACGGCCTTGATCCCGGACGTCGCGCGGACCGAGTCGTCGAACACGAACGTCACCCGCTGCGGCGCCGACGAAAGCACCGACCCGTCGGCCGGAACGGTGCGCAGGAGCGTCGCGTGCGCCCAGGCGGCTGCCGGCAGACAGAGCGTGGCCGCCACCACGACCACGGTGACCCGAAGGATCCTCATCACTGCCATGGTGACTCCTACGCCCAGCAGCACGACGGTGGATCCGGCGGACTTCAAGAAAGCAAGCGAGAGCCGCTGCTAGCGTGGGTCACGTGGTGTTCCGCCAGTTCGTCGACGACGATCTCGGCTGCGCCTCCTATCTGGTCGGCGACTCTCGGGCAGGAGACGCGTTCGTGATCGACCCGGCGTACGCGATCGAGCAGTACCTCGAGGCCGCTGACGAGGAAGGAGTCCGGATCGTGCGGGTGCTCGAGACGCACACGCACGCCGACCACGTCTCGGGCCACGGTCGCCTCGCGCTCGAGCACGGTGTGCCGGTCTCGGCGCATCCGCTCGGGCGGCCCGAGTACCCGTACGACCCGCTCGAGGACGGGAAGGAGCTCGAGGTCGGCGGGACGACGGTCCGAGTCGTCCACACCCCGGGACATCGTCCGGAACACTGCGCCTTCGTGGTCGACGAGCGAATCGCGCTCACCGGCGACTCGCTGTTCATCGGCGACGCCGCGCGGCCGGATCTCGCCGTCGACGCACACGAGGGCGCCGAGGATCTCTTCCGCTCGCTCGAACGTCTGAAGGAGCTGCCGGACGGCGTCGAGGTCTATCCAGGCCACGTGGCGGGCTCCCTCTGCGGTGCCGCGATGCGCCCCGACCACTCGTCGACCATCGGCGAGGAGAAGCGGACGAACGCGGCGCTCCGGCTGACCGACCTCCAGCTGTTCATCGACACATCTGCGTCGATCTCGACGCCGCGGCCGCCGACGACCGCGCGCGTGGTCGCGATCAACCGCGGCCCGTTTCTCGGCAAGCCGGACGCGCTCCGGCCGCTCGACGACGTCGCCGGCTGCACGATGCTCGACGTTCGCTCGGCGGAGGAGCATGCACGCGGCCACGCGCACGGGGCAATCAGCGTGCCCGTCGGCGGCTCCTCGTTCGCGACTCGCGCGGGGTTCGTCCTCGACCCAGACGAGCGCATCGCGCTGCGCGCGTCGTCACCCCAGCAGGCCGAGCGTGCGGCGCAAGGCCTGCGCGCGATCGGATTCCTCGAGCTCGCCGGCTACACGACCGACGCCGACTCGACCGAGCAGACGAAGCCCGTCTCGATCGAGGAGCTCGAGCACCTCTTCGAGGGCGGCTCGATCACGATCCTCGACGTTCGCGAGAAGGACGAGCGCGACTCGGGCTACATCCCAGGCAGTGTCAACATCCCATACCGGCTCCTCCGCTCGTGCGGGACCGATTCGATCGCCGACGGGAAGCAGATCGTGACGATCTGCGAGTCGGGCGCGCGCGCCGGAATCGCGGCGAGCGTGCTGACCGCGGCCGGCATCGACGCGCGGCCGGTGCTCGAGGGCGGAGTCGGCGACTGGCCGGGGCAGACCGTGGAGTTCCACCGCTGCGGCAACCGCGGCTAGCCGGAACCTGAGCCGAGCTCAGGCCGAGGCGGCGAGCAGGCTCTCTGCTTGGCGGACGTACCGCTTCGCGCCGACCTCGCGCCAGAAGGAAAGCGCAGACGCAAGCTGGTCGTTCGCCTCCGCACGCCGTCCGGCGTTCACCGCGATGCGAACCTGCACGTCGCTCTCGTCACGCGCCCAGTCGCGGATCGCCAGTGCGGCGCGGACCGCGCGCTCCGGGTCGTCCTCGTGTGCGACCGGGGAGCCGAACAGCGCCATCACCGCATCGCCGATGAACTTCTCGACCGTGCCACCGTGCCGCTCGAGCTCCGCACGGAGCCGCTCGTGGTACGGACGGAGGATCGCATCGACGTCCTCGGGGTCGAGCGACTCGGCGCGCGCGGCGAAGCCGACGAGGTCGGCGAAGAGGACGCTCACGATCTTGCGCTCGCGACGCGGCGCGGTCGCCATAGGCCGAGTTTAGGACGCCCGTTGGGCCGGCTCTAGCGCAGGTGCTCCACGTCGTAGCCCCAACCCCGCATCGTCTCCAGCACCTCGTCCCGGTGCGCCCGATCACGCGTCAGGAGCGTGAGCTCGACACCCGTGTCGCCGACCGGGACCTGTGGGCTCTCGCGGTGGTGGTCGACGGCGAGCACGTTCACGCGCTCCTTGCCGAGCAGCGACAAGAGCTGCGCAAGCTGCCCCGGCGTATCGCGAACGCGTGTGCGCACGACGAGGTAGCGGCCGGCGACCGCGAGCCCGCGGCGCATCACCGCGATCAGCAGGGTCGGATCGATGTTTCCGCCCGAGAGCAGCACCGCGACCGGTCCGCTGCCTGTGCCGGCCTTGTCGTTGAGGAGTGCCGCCAACGCGGCCGCGCCCGCGCCCTCGACCACCTGCTTCACGCGCTCGACCGAGAGGAGGATCGCCTCGGCGATCTCCTCGTCGCTCACCGCGACGAGATCGTCCAGGAGCCGGTCGAGGATCGAGAAGGTCAGCTCACCGGGCTTCTTGACGGCGATGCCGTCGGCGATCGTGAAGCCGGAGCCCGGGGCGAGACACGCCTCCGCCTGGACGCCGACGACGCGGACATCCGGACGCGAGCTCTTGATCGCGGTCGCGATCCCCGCGCACAGGCCGCCGCCGCCGATCGGGAGCACGACCGTCTCGACCTCGGGGACCTGGTCGAGCAGCTCGAGCCCGATCGTCCCCTGGCCGGCGATCACGACCTCGTCCTCGAACGCGTGGACGTAGGTCGCGCCAGTTTCCTCCACGAATCCGAGCGACGCCTCGAGGGCGTCGTCGTAGCCCTCGCCCGCGAACTCGATACGCGCGCCGTAGCCCCGCGTCGCGTCGACCTTCGCCATCGGCGCGTCGTGCGGCATGAACACGCGCGCGGGGATGCCGAACTCACGCGCCGCCCACGCGACGGCCTGTCCGTGGTTCCCCGCGCTCGCGGTGACGACTCCCGCCGCCCGCTGCTGCTCTCCGAGTGTCGCGATCCGGTTGACGGCGCCGCGGATCTTGAAGGAGCCGGTGCGTTGGAGGTTCTCCGCCTTGAGGTGCACCTCGCGACCGACCATCTGCGAGAACGTCCCCGACGAGAACAGCGGCGTGACGCGCGCGTGCCCCGCGACGCGCGCGCGCGCCTCGATGACGTCAGCGAGAGTCGGTTCCGTCCGCGTCGCCAAGGTCGAACACCCGCTCCATGATCTCACGCACGGCGCTGAGCGGATCGAGCTCGCGCCGCTGGACGCGCTCCAGCACCCGGTTGAGCTCGGGATCGCCCTCGACGGCCAGCTCGAGATGCGCCCGCGCCCGGCTCGACGCAACCGCGAACACCTCGCGCGCGAGGTTCTGGCGGCGCTTCTCCTCGAGCCGTCCGCCTGCCTCGAGAAACGCGCGGTGCTTCCCGATCTCGTCCCAGAGCGTGTCGACGTTCACGCCGCGCGTCGCCTCGGTGAGCACGACCGGTGGGATCCACTCGCGCTCCTGATCGAGCGAGAGCACGGACAGGAGCTCGTTCACCATCGTCTGCGCCGCCGGATGGTCGAGCTTGTTCACCGCGATCACATCGGGGATCTCCATGATCCCCGCCTTCAGCGCTTGGACGCTGTCGCCGGAGCCAGGCATGAGCACGAGCACGACCGTGTCGGCGATGCCGACCACCTCGACCTCCCCTTGACCCGCGCCGACCGTCTCGAGGAACACGAGCTCCTTCCCGGCGGCGTCGAGGACGAGCAATGCCTGAAGCGTCGCCTCGGCGAGCCCGCCGAGATGCCCGCGCGTCCCCATCGAGCGGATGAACACCTCCGGGTCGAGAAAGTGATCGGCGAGGCGGATGCGATCGCCTAGCAGCGCCCCGTGCGTGAACGGCGACGACGGGTCGACGGAGATCACGCCGACACTCTTCCGCTCCCCGCGCACGTGCCGCACGAGGGACGAGATCAGTGTCGACTTGCCGACGCCGGGCGGGCCGGTGACGCCGACGGCGTATGCGTGTCCGGTTTCCGGATAGAGGTCGTGGACGATGTCGCCGGCGAGCGCGTCGCCGTTCTCGACGAGCGAGATCGCACGGGCGAGCGCACGCCTGTCGCCGTCGCGGACGCCTTGCGCGAGCGTCTCGCGCGTCCACTCGCCTCGTGAGGGCATCAGACGGCGAGTTCCGGTTTCGGCTCGCGTACTCCTGCAGACCCGCGAGCCAGTCTGTAGGCCACCACCGAGGCAAGCGCGACGATGGTGCCCGCGCCGGCCCACACCCATCTCGGCCCGTAGCGGTCGGTGAGCACGCCGCCGACGACGAGCCCGATCCCGAAGACGGCGTTGTTGATGCTCATGATCACGGTGAACGCACGTCCGCGCAGGTTGTCAGGCGAGCCACGCTGGACGAGGAGCGAGTTGCACAGGATCGCGCCGCCGTTCCCGAGCCCTGCGAGCGCGCAGCACGCGGCGGCGACCCAGACGTTCGGCGAGATCGCCGCGAGCACGAGGCCCAGTCCGTGCACGAAGATGCTCCCGCCCCAGATCGTGGGCAACGGACGGACGCCGACGAGGCTCCCGGCGACGAGGCTGCCGAGCGCAAGGCCGAGGCCGAGGCTGCCGAACAGCAGCCCGAACCCGAAGTCGCCGGCATGGAACGCGTTCTTGGCGAGGAACACCTCGGACGTGTTCTGTGCCGCGATCGCGCCCATCACGATCGTCCAGGCGATCAGGACTGCGCGCAGCGCCGGCGAGCGCAGGACGAAGAGCAGCCCTTCCTTGAGGTCGCGCACGTGACCGTGGCTGACCGCGGCCGCCGTCTGGAGCAGCCGCGACGGGATCCCCGAGAGCAGCAGCGCGGACAGGACGAACGACACCGCGTCGATCCAGTACGCCGGATGCGGTCCCGCGGCCGCGACGATCACCCCGCCGAGCACGGGACCCGCGGCCCAGCTGACGTTCTCTCCCGCTTGCAGCACCGAGTTCGCGGCAGGCAGGTCCTCGGGCTCGACGAGGTTGGGCAGACCGGCGTACGCAGCCGGCCGGAAGAACCCCGATGCGAATCCGGCAACGGCGGCGAGCGCGACGATCTGGCCTGCCGACGTCGTGAACGGGAGGATGCAGAACACGGCGGCCCGCACGAGATCCGCAGCGACCATGAGCCTGCGCCGAGAGAGCCGGTCGAGCAGCGGCCCGAAGAAGAGACCGATGAGAACCGCCGGGAGGAACTCGACGATCAGCAATGCGCTGACCCACGTTCCCGAGTTCGTCCGGTCCTTGACGTCGACGACGAGCGCAACCGTCGCGACCAACGTTCCGAGCGTCGAGCCCAGCGAGGAGAAGAAGAGCAGGCGGAACCCGCTCGAGCGGCCGATCACTCCCAGCTGACGGCGGGGGCCGTGCACTCCCTTGGAGTGTGTCAGCTTGCGGGCGTCTTCGCTCTCACCCGATCGAGCGCTTCCGCAAGGAACATGTGCTCATCGGACGTGCCTACAGTTACACGGACCGCATCGGGCGCGCCGAAGCCGGCCAATGGTCGCACGATCACTCCCTCGCGCAAGAGCGCGTCGAACAGCGCCGCGCCGTCGCCTGCGGCGTCCGCGTAGATGAAGTTCCCGAACGCGGGCTCGACCGGCTCGAGCCCTGCGGCGCGGAGAATGCTCGCGAGCTCGTCGCGACCTTCCGTGTTCGCGGCTCGGCGACGTGCGATCTCGTCGGCCGCGTCGAGGCTGGCGACCGCCGCGACCTGCCCCTGCGTCGCCATGTCGAACGCGCGGCGCACCTTTGCGATCGCCGTGACGACCTCGGGCGGCCCGACCGCGAAGCCGATCCGTGCTCCTGCGAGCCCGTAGATCTTCGAAAAGGTGCGGACGACGAGGACGCGGCAGCCTCGCCGGTAGTACTCGGCGATCCCGTCCGGGTAGTCGGGATCGTCGATGTACTCGAAGTACGCCTGGTCGAGCACCGTCAGCACGTGTGAGGGCACGCGCCCGAACCAGTCGTCCAGCTCGGCGCGCGTGTTCATCGTGCCCGTGGGGTTGTTCGGGTTGCACACGTAGGCGAGCTTCGTCCGCGGGGTGATCGCCGCGAGCAGTGCCTCGAGGTCGTATCGATGGTCGCGGAGCGGAACCTTCACCGCTGACGCGCCCAGCTTCGCAGCGTCGATCACATAGCTCGGGAACGACGGCCAGCCGCAGACGATCTCGTCTCCCGGATCGAGCGTCGCCTGCGAGAGGCAGTCGATGACGCCGTCGGCGCCCGCGCCGACCGCGACTTCCTCGAAGCGCACGCCGAGCCGGTCGGCCAGTCCGCGGCGGAGCGCCCACGCTCCTCCGTCCGGATAGCGGTTGAGCTCCTTCGACGCGCGCTCCATCGCCTCGAGCGCTTCGGCGAACGGTCCGTACGGCCCCTCGTTGGAGGCGAGCTTGACGACACGGACGAGGCCGAGCTCCCGCTGCACCTCCTCCACCGGCTTGCCGGGCTCGTACGGAACGAGCGCGGCGAGGGCCGGCCGAAGGACCGCGTCGTCCGTCACTTGGTCTCTGTATCGCCGCTGCCCGACCGCTTGCGCCAGACGACGAGCGCGCCGACCGTCGCAGCGGCGCCTGTTGCGATCGCCGACTTGGTCAACGTGCTCCGATTGCCGTTGCTCGAGGCCTTGCCTTTCTGCTTCTGCTGCTTCGACTTCTCCTGTTTCCGCTTCGGCTTCGAGTTCTTCGAGTTCGTCGTGGACTTGTATTTGGCGACCTTCATCACCGTCCACCCGATCAGGGCGTTGCGCCGATTCACGACACTCATTGGCCCTCCTTTCGTCACCTCGAGCGTATCGCTCGTGGCGAGCTCAGGCGGTCGCCCGTGCCCGTTTTCGGATCGGCATGTGGATCGGACGGCCGAGCGCGACGAGACCGGCCTCCTTGATCGCCTCGGACAGCGTCGGATGCGCGGCCATCCCGTCGGCGACCGTCTCGACGGTTGCCTCGGCGTCGATCGCGACGACGCCGGCCTCGACCAGGTCGGTCACGTGCGGCCCGACCATCACGAGGCCGAGCAGCTCGCCGTACCGCGTCTCGTGGATCGACTTGACCCAGCCGGTCGTCTCGTTCTGCATCACCGCGCGAGCATTCGCGATCCAGGGGAACATCCCCGTCGCGACGTCGTCGCCGTACTGCTGCCTCGCCTCTGCCTCGGTCAGTCCCACGCTCGCGATCTCGGGATCGGTGTAGATCGGCCGCGGAACCGCGCGGTTGTCGACGACCGAGTCGTGGCCGCACGCGTTCTCCGCGGCGACCTCGCCCTCGCGAAAGGCCGTGTGCGCGAGCTGCCAGTAGCCGGCGCAGTCGCCGACCGCATAGATATGTGGCACGGTCGTGCGCCGGTGCTCGTCGGCGGCGACGCCTTTGCGCGGGTCGAAGTCGACCCCGATCGACTCGAGGCCGATCCCTTGGACCGACGGGCCGCGCCCGACCGAGACGAGCATGAGGTCCGCCTGCACGGTCTCGCCGTCGCCGAAGTGGACCGTCAGCTGCGTCCCGTCGTCCTCGACCTTCGTGCACTGCTGCTCGAGGTGGAG
>DASPSY010000089.1:0-5341 GCA_035623685.1 Gaiellaceae bacterium | reverse complement strand
GACCTCCCGGTGTTCCTCCGCTGGCGCGGCGAGCCGGAGTGGGACTCCGACCAGTTCGCGCAGCTGACCGGCGTCGCCGACCGCCTGATCGTCGACAGCACGGAGTGGGACGACCTCCCCGCGCCGTACGCACGGCTCGTCGACGTCTTCGACCGGATCGTCGTCTCCGACATTGCGTGGGCGCGCACCAGCCGTTGGCGACCGCAGCTCGCGTCGCTCTGGCCGGGGATCGCCGACGTCCGGGAGGTGAACGTCGTCGGGACCCACGCGCAGGCGCACTTGCTCGCCGGCTGGCTCCGCTCGCGCCTCCGGCGGTCGATCGAGCTCCGGCACGAGGTCTCGGACCGGCTCGAGGGAGTCGAGCTCGACGGCAAGCCGGCCCCGTTCCCGCCCGGCGATCCTCCCGACCCGGCCGATCTCCTCTCCGAGGAGCTCGACCGCTTCGCGCGCGACCGGGTCTACGAGGAGTCGGCGCGCGCCGCGGTCGTCTAGCGCCGGTGGCACCATGCTAGTTTGCTAGCATCGTGCCCGTGGCTGAAGAGAAGCAGCAGTTCAACGTGTACCTCCCGCCGGATCTGATCCGTGCGGTCAAGCACCGAGCGATCGACGAAGACAAGTCGCTATCAGCGCTCGTGGAAGAGATTCTGGCGGCCTATCTGAAGGAAGGAGCGCGGACGTGATCTTGATGCCAATCGTCTACGTCCGGGAAATGGACGAGTCTGTCGCCTTCTACGAGCGGCTCGGCTTCGAGGTCGACATCCAGAGCCGCAGCCAGCACTGGACGGAGCTGAAGGCGGGAGACGGTGCGGTGCTTGCGCTGCACTCGGCCGAGGCCGGCAAGGCAGGCCGGGTCGAGTTGTCGATGGTCGCGGAGGAGCCGCTCGAACGACTCGCCGACGTGACCTCCATCGCGCGCGGGATCGCCGACGAGGCGTTCGGGCGGTCGATCATCCTGCGTGACCCGAACGGCCTCGAGATCCAAGTCAACGAGCACGACCGAGAGCTGTACGCCTAGTACCCAATGAGCTCATCTACCGGGGAGCCGCGTCAGACCGAGTGCGGCTCCGGCCTTACGGCCACCGCTGGGTCGTCGATCTCCGGCGGCTGGAGGACTGACGAGTGAGGACCTCTTAGAGTCTCGCCATGTCGGAGTTCGCACGCACGGTGAAGCCGCTGATCGCGGACGTCCCCGGCTGGCTCACGGACGAGGAGGGCCAGGCGCTCTACGAGCTCGCGACGCGGTGCACGGGTGCCGGCGTGATCGTGGAGATCGGCTCGTGGAAGGGAAAGTCGACGATCTGCCTCGGGCTCGGCTCGCGTGCCGGGAACGGCGTGCACATCTATGCGATCGACCCTCACGCCGACTACCGCTTTGGGGACTTCAAGGCGAACGTCGAGCGCGCCGGTGTGCAAGACCTCGTCACGCCGATCCCGTCGCTGTCCCAGGCGGCTGCCGACGACTTCGAGCAGCCGATCGAGCTGCTCTTCGTCGACGGCTCGCACGAGGAGGCGCTCGTCCGCGAGGACTTCGACAAGTGGGTCCCCAAGGTGATCGACGGCGGATGGGTCGCGTTCCACGACACGACCTGGACCTCAGGTCCGCGACGCGTCGTGGGCGAGCGGATCTACCGCTCGCGGCGCTTCAAGGACGTGCGCTTCGTCGTCGGCTCGCTCACGCTCGCGCGGAAGGTTGCGCGCAACACGCTCGCCGACCGACTTCGCGCGCGCTACGTCCTCGGCGTGAAGACGACGTTCGGGCTCGCCACGTCCGCGTTGAAGAAGCGGCGCGGTCTCGTGCCGCAGAAGGTCGAGCAGCTCGGCCGGCGGCTGCTGCGCGTGATCCAGTAGTGCGCCTCGAACAGCACGCGGACGCGGCTTCGTTTCTCGAGGTCGCCGACGGACTACTGGCAGCCGGAACTGCGGCGCCGAGGCTACGCCAGCGCTCTGACTGCGTCCGTCACGAAACACCACCTCGGCCGGCGGCCGCGAGTTCTGTTTCCTCTTCACAGATCTCGGCGAATCCGACGTCGAACCGGATCTACAAGAACATCGGCTACGAGCGCGTCTGTGACCGGCCGTTTACGCGCTCGACGGTGCGGCTACTTGCCGCCGACGATCTTGAACTTCGGCTTCGCGATCACGATGCTCACCGTCGGCGACCAGGACATCGTCGATGCGCCGGTCGGGAGCGAGAGGTCGATGCCGCGCACGCGGTAGTACCAGGTTCCCGTCTTCAGCGGCAGCGTCGTCGCGGTCGAGAACGTGTAGAGGTTCCCGACGGGCTGCCACGGGTAGGAGGTCTTGCTCCATTGGACCTCGTACGCCGACGCCCCGAGCGCCGGTGTCCAGGCGACGAGGGGTGTGCCGAAGAACGTCGGCTTTTTCACGCTCGCGGTGTGAAGCGTCCCGTTCGTCGACAGGCCCCATGCGTAAGGCATCTTCGAGCTCGAGTTCGTGGCGCCGGCGGGTTGGCTCGCCATGCCGAAGCTCGCGCTGCGTCCGCCGCAGATGTCCTGAGGGATCTCCGCGTCCCAGTACTCGATCGACTGGGACTCGCTGCCGCCCGAGCCGGAGCCCGAGCCGGAGCCGGACCCGGACCCGCTGCCCGAGGTGACGCCGCTCAGGACGGGCACCTCCGCGACCGGCACGACCGTCCAGTAGTAGCGGCCGACCGGCCAGTTGGTGTCCCAGAGCTCGACGGGCGCACCGGGCCCGCTCAGGCTCGAAGGGAAGGCGACGCCCGTGCCGGACGAGCCGGTGGTCGTGCCGCCTGAGGACGACGAGGACGACGACGAGGAGGAAGACGAAGACGACGAGCTCGTGCCGAGCATCGTCGGCGTGAACGTGGCCGGCGACTCCGACTCCGTCGGCGTCACCGCGCCGACACCCGGCGCGTTCGACGACTGCGTGCCGTCGGGGAGCGCGACGCCGCGTGCCGCGGTGATGCCGTCCTCGGTGCTCGGAAGCGCGAGCGGGCCTGTGACACGCGGAGCGTACGCCGGGCTGCCGACGATCGATCCGGTGAACACCGGGTTGAGGCAGTCCTCGTCCGAGAACACGTACACGCGATACAGCTCGCTGGTGACGTCGCCCGTGTTGCCGGAGAACACGAAGCCCGGTGTCAGCTCGAAGCCGTCCTTCGCCGGGTCGTGTCCGGGGACGGCGGGCTCTGCGATCGTCGACAGCCCGCCGAAGGGACCGGAGACGAACGGGCTGTTCGTGTTCGTGTAGACGGGACTCCACGGGCCGTATGTGACGGACGGGAGACCGTTGCCGAGCGTCCCGTAGACCGTACGGACGGCGCGCACGCGCCAGTCGACCTCGCCGATCCAGGCGGCGCTCTGGTGGAACGTGTAGTACTCGCGCTCGTCGGCGACGTTGGTCGTCGTCGTGAAGATCTTCGACTTGCCGGTCCCGTCGACGTCGACGTTCAGGTACCAGACCTGGTACGCGGTCGCGCCGTCGACCGGCGACCAGCGGACGAGGCCGTTCGGGGACGACAGCGGCTCAGGAACTCCGTCGCCGGCCCAGCGCACGTCGAAGCCGTAGGAGGCACTCCAGCTCCCGACCTTGCCGTTCGCCGCGATCGCGCGCACACGCGCGTACAGGGAGTGCGGCGAACCGGTGATCCAGGGGAGCGAGATCGGCACGGCCGCGACCGGAGTGGTCAGCGTCTTGTCGTCCCAGATCAGGCCGTTGCTCGACAGGAGCGAGCTCGTCGAGAGCACGAGCTCGTAGTGCGAGGCTCCGGGCACCGGCTTCCAGGCGAAGGCAGGAGTCCGCGGGAACGTCGACGTGCCCGTTGCGTAGCCGGGCAGGAACGCATGCACCGCCGTCGGCGCCTTCAGCCGCGGTGCCGCGCTGACGTGCGCGGCGACGCGGACCGACGCGCCGGCGGGTGCCACGACGGCGAGCGCCGCCACGGCGGCGGCAAGGGGACGCAGGAGCCGCATACCTCATGGGTTTTCGGCAACTACCCCGGCCGGTGCTTCCCTCGAAGGAGGGATGCCAGTGTTCTTCCGGCCGCGAGGACGAGCGAGTCGGCGCCCGCTGCGCCGACGAGTTGCACGGACGCGGGCAGTCCGTCCTCGGCCGGCCCGCACGGTAGCGCGAGCGCGGGCAGCCCCGTGACGTTGAACGGGTAGGTACAGCGGATCAACGTCCCGCGCAGCTCGAGATCGCCGACTCCGGTCCGCGGCGCGACGCACGTCAGCGTCGGTGTCAGCAGCAGGTCTGCGCCGTCGAGCAGCTCTTCGACGAGCTCGCGATAACGGTCACGCGCCACGCGCGCGCCCTCGACCTCGGCGTCCGTCACCTCGAGGCAGCGGTCGATCTTCCAGGCGAGATCGTCGCCGTACAGCTCCGCGTACTCGGCGTAGAGCTCGCGGTGGACGTCCGCCACCTCGCGCATGAACAGCTGTTGCGTCTCCCGGGGCGCAGGCAGTTCGGCCGGCGTTGCGCGGGGGAAGTGCGCCGTGGCTTCGGCCACGCGGACGCGGACGAGCGGATCGGCTTCGTCGAGCCACAGCGTCCGCACGTTCAGGTCCTCGAGCGAGTCGAGCTCCTGCCGCTCGTATCGGGGCGCGAGCACCTCCATCATCCGCTCGCACCCCTCGACACTGCGCGCGAGCGGGCCGACGTGGTCGAAGCTCGGGGCGAGCGGGAAGCAGCCGTCGGTCGCGACCAGGTCGAAGGTCGGCTTGAAGCCGACGACGCCGCAGCACGCTGCGGGAATGCGGATCGAGCCGCCGCTGTCGGTCCCGAGGGCGGCGTCCGCGAGATCGGCGGCGAGCGCGGCCGCCGAGCCGCCGCTCGATCCCCCCGCGATCCGATTCCGCGCGAGCGGGTTGGGCACGGTGCCGAAGTGCGGGTTCTCGGAGGTGATGCCGTAGGCGAACTCGTGCAGGTTCGTCTTCCCGACGTTCGCGTAGCCGGCATCCTCGAGCAACGTGACCGAGCTCGCCGTCCGGTCCGGCACGTGATCGGCGAAGATCGCCGATCCGTACGTCGTCACCAGGCCTGCCGTGTCAAGCAGGTCCTTGATCGCCAGAGCGATCCCGTCGCCGATCCGCTCGGGCCGGGCGAGGAAGATGCCGGCCGGCTCAGTCGAAGTGGAGATAGACGAACGACGCTGCGACCGCGCCCCCGGCGACCAGCAGCGCCATCACGAACAGCGCGATGCCGAGGAGCATGTTCTTCCGCGCGATCTCGGGCGTCGGCTCGACCGGTGGGTAGGTCAGGCGCTGCTGTCGCTCGAACGGGCGCTCGGTCATCAGATCACGAGATCGAGCGCCATCGCGATGAAGAGCAGCGCGAGGTAGAGGAGGGAGTAGTGGAAGAG
>DASPSY010000086.1:0-11143 GCA_035623685.1 Gaiellaceae bacterium | reverse complement strand
CCAAATGGGGCCCTCGCCGCGGGGAGGCGCGTACACGTACGACTGGGTCGAGAACCTCCTCGGCCTGGGCATGCACAGCGTCGACCGGGTGCTGCCGGAGTACCAGCATCCGCAGGCCGGAGACGTGCTCGCGTTCGGCGCGAACCGAATGCGCTTCGAGCGAGTCGAGGAGGAGCGCGTGCTCGCCATGCGCTCCGAGGACGGCAACTGGGTCTGGAGCTTCGTGCTCGACGAGGCCGAGGGACGCACGCGCCTGATCAGCCGGAACCGCTTCCGCCTTCCGACGTTGCAGGCGAGGATCGGGATGATCCCGATGGAGCCCGGGTCGCTGGTGATGGAGCGGAAGATGCTGCGCGGCATCAAGCAACGAGCCGAAAGACCCGGACGGAACGCAGCGGAGCGGGGCGGAGGTTGATGCAGCGAGCGCGGGCCGGCACCGCTGGACGCACGGGTCGTCAGGCTGCCTGTTCGCTCCTTGCCTCCTCGACGTCGATCCGTCTGAGCGTCCCGTCCTCGAGCACGTCGTAGTCGCTCACTGCGGTGACAGCCGGCGTGTACGCGTGGATCGAGAGCGACACGCCGAGTGCGGGCTCGTGCCGAACGCGGTGGACGTGCGCGGCACCGAAACTGAAGGCCGACTCTGCGCATCGAGTGAATGTGTGCTCGCGAACTGCCTTGCCGTCGCGCACGTCGAGCACGTCTTCGATCAACAGGCCGGAGCAGACGAAGACCGCGCCTTCGGCTCCGCCATGGTCGTGGTACGTCGTCTCCTGCGCGGCTGCCCAGCCGAAGAGCGCGATCCTGAACGCAGGCGCTCGATAAAGGACAGAGCAGCTCCTGCGAGGGAGATCGAATCGAACGGCCTCGCTCCAGAGCCACGGGGCATGGCCGAGATCGGTGACGATCCCCTGAAGATCGTCGAGGGTCGCAGGGGCCGAGACGTCGAGTTGGTCGGACAGCCACTGATCGATTCCTGTCACTTCGAGCAGCCTCCTTCGCTTTGTCCACCGATGTAGTGGTAAAGTCTTGTCCGCTTATACCAGAGATAAGTGAAAGCCACAGTATCGACCCTGCGATCGACGCTGGGCGGCGGGCATCGAGTCGAGTGATCGGCTACAGGCTGCGCCCGACGTCTCCAGCGGAGTATCGTGGGGAGTCCGGTCTCCCAAAGGGAAGGAGCTGCTCGTGTCAGGCCCCGATGAACGCACTCTGTCCCGCCGTGAACTCGTCAAGGTCGGAGCTGCCGGCGCCGCGTCCGTCAGCGTCCTCTCGATACCCGGTCTCGGCCGGGCGGCGAGCCTCGGGAGGCTCGGAGCAGCACGAGAGGACGTCACGCGGGGCGGCACGCTCAAGTTCGCGCGCAGCATCGCGCCCACGACGCTCGACCCCGCGAACACGATCATCGCGGGCGACATCTACACGCTCGACAAGATCTTCGAGCCGCTGTACATCACGACGGTCGCGGGGAAGCTGAAGCCGTGGCTCGCGACGGGCTACACGGTCAGCAAGGATCAGAAGACCTTCACATTCCACCTACGACCGGGCGTGAAGTTCTCCAACGGGAAGCCGTTGACGGCCGAGGACGTCGTCTTCTCGATCAACCGTGCGGCCAAGGACAAGCAGGGACCTCTGAGCTTCCTCGACTTCGCGATCACGTCGCTCGAGGCAAAGGGAAAGTCGAAGGTCGTCGCGCATCTCTCCTCGCCGTGGGCCCCGTTCATCTCGGATATCTCGGTGTTCGCCAACGCGATCATGCCCGCGAACTTCGGCGGCAAGTCCCAGACCGAGTTCTTCAAGAACCCCGTCGGCACCGGGCCGTTCACGGTCAAGGGATTCAAGCCGAACGCGAGCTCGCTGACGCTCAAGCGCAATCCGCACTACTGGCAAGCCGGAAAGCCGTACATCAACGCCGTCGACTTCCTCTTCGTCGACAACGACAACCAGCGTCTGCTCCAGCTCCGCGGCGGCCAGGTCCAGGCGATCGACCTCGTGCCGCCGTCGCAGGTCGCCTCCCTGAAGAAGGACTCCAAGCTCCACGTCGGCCTCTATCCGTCGTGGCAGGTCGACTTGCTCGTCCTCAACGAGAAGCTGGCGAAGTTCGCCGACCGGAACGTCCGCCGGGCGATCACGCATGCAATCGACCGGAATGCGCTCGTGCATGCAGCGAGCTTCGGCACGGCGAAGCCAGGCGGCTCGTTCTTCCCGCCCAGCCTGCAGTACTACTCGGCGAAGACGCCGACGCTTGCCTACAGCGTCTCTGCTGCGAAGGCGTCACTCGCGCAGTCGAAGTTCCCGAAGGGCTTCTCGACCGAGCTGCTGATCGACGGCGGCGTCCAGAAGTGGCAGACGTTCGCGCAGATCATCCAGCAGCAGCTCAAGGTGATCGGCATCAACGTGACGCTGCGCCCGCTGGATCACGCGTCGTTCGAGCAGGCCTTCCAGAAGTTCGACTATGAGATGTTCATCGACTACGCGATCAACGACATCACGGATGCGGACGAGATGGCGTCGTTCGAGGTCGACTTCCAGAACGGCGGCTCGTCCTCCTACTGGTCGAGCTACGACAACCCGACCGCGATCAATCTCGTTCGGCAGGCGGAGGCGGAGTTCAACCCGGCCAAGAGGAAGGCGCTGTACGCGCAGATCCAGTCGATCGTCGCGCAGGACGCGCCGTTCGTGCCGCTCGACTATCCGCCGTACATCTACGCCATGTCGAAGAAGCTCCAGGGCTTCAACGTCAACCCGGGAGGCGCATATCGTCTCGAAGGCGTCTGGCTGACCTGACCGCGTGCTGCGGTACACGGCGAGACGTCTAGCGGCAGCGTTCTTCGTCGCCTTCGGCGTCACCGTCGCGACCTTCCTGCTCCTCCATCTCGCGCCCGGGGATCCGGCGAGGGTCGTCCTCGGTGAGCGCGCCAGTCCTCAGGCGCTGGCAGCGCTACGCCATCAGTGGGGCCTGGATTCGTCACTCGGGAGCCAGTTCACGCGCTACCTCGACGGTCTTGCCCACGGGAACCTCGGCACCTCGTTCATCAACAAGACGTCGACGTCGTCGCTGATCCGCGACCGCATCGGCGTGAGTGCGGCGCTCGTCGCGTTGGCCACGGTCTTCGCGGTGATCATCACGGTGCCGCTGGCGTCGTTCGCGGCCGTGCGAAAGGACCGCGCCGCCGACCACATCGTGCGGGCGCTGTCGGTCGCGGGGATCGGCTTCCCCGCGTTCTGGTTCGGGATCGTCTTGATCGAGGTGTTCGCACTGCGCGTCCACGCGTTTCCGGTCGGCGGTTGGGGTAGCTCGACCGAAACTCACCTGAGGAGCCTCGTGCTGCCGGCGCTCACCGCCGCGTTCGCGATCGTGCCGATCCTCGTCCGCTCGCTCCGCGTCGGCATGATCGAGGTCTTCAACGCGGACTTCGTCGCGACGCTTCGCTCAAAGGGGCTCGGCGAGCGCCGCGTGCTGGCGCACGTGATGCGCAACGCGTTGATCCCGACGTTGACGCTGCTCGGCATCAACGTCGCCTACCTGATCGGGAGCACGGTCGTGATCGAGCGCGTGTTCGACCTGAACGGTCTCGGCTCGCTCCTGCTGACCGCGATTTCCCAGCGCGACTTTCCGGTCGTCCAATCAGTGACGCTCGTCCTCGCGATCGGCGTCGTGATCGTGAACTTCCTCACCGACGTGATCGCGGCGGAGCTCGATCCTCGCATCCGTCTCGAATGACCTCCGTGGACGTCACCGCGGCGATCGACGCCGCGCCGGTGCCAACGCCGACGTTCTGGCGTCGCGCTCGAGCGAGCCGGTCGCTGATGATCGGCGTGACCATCGTCGGGTTGATCGTGCTTGCGGCGATCCTCGCGCCGGTGATCAGCCCGTACTCGCCCGACCAGCAAGACCTCTACCACATCCTCGGAGGGATCTCGTCGAAGCACCTGCTCGGGACGGACGACCTCGGCCGAGACGAGCTCTCGCGCCTGATCTACGGCGCCCGCACCGACATCCTCGTCGGCGTGCTCGCGATCGTCTTCCCTTTCTGCTTCGGAACGATGATGGGGACGATCGCGGGCTACTACGGCGGTCGCATCGATTCGGTGATCATGCGTGTCGTCGACGTCGTGATCGCCTTCCCGTTCTACGTCCTGGTGATCGCGCTCGTGTTCGTCGTCGGTCCCGGCATCCGTGGGATCTTCGTCGCCTTCGCCGTCGCCGACTGGGTCGTGTATGCGCGCGCCATTCGCTCGGCGACGCTCGTCGTTCGGGAATCCAACTACGTCGCGGCCGCGCAGGCTGGCGGCCTCAGCGACGCTCGGATCCTCAGACGCCACGTCCTTCCCAACACGATCGCGCAGGCGATCGTGTACGCGATGAGCGACATCGTGCTCGTGATCGTCGCGGTCGTCACGCTCGGCTACCTGGGGTTGGGCGTGCAGCCGCCGACGGCCGACTGGGGGTCGATGATCAGCGCCGGCCAGGACTACCTGACGACGAACTGGATGCTGTCGACGCTCCCGGGCATCGCCGTCGTGATCACGGGCCTCGGTCTCTCTCTCATCGGCGACGGTCTCGCCGACGTCCTCCGTCCGGAATGAGCGCCGTGGCGGTCGACACTGTGCTCTCCGTCCGGGACGTGACGGTGTCGGTTCTGCGCGGCGACGTTCGCTACACCGCGGTGGACGCCGTGTCCTTCGACGTCCCGGCGGGCCGGGCGCTCGGCCTCGTGGGCGAATCCGGATCGGGAAAGAGCTTGACCCTGCGAGCGCTGATGTCGCTCCTCCCACCGGCCGCACGACTCGAGGCCGGCTCGGTGCACCTCGCGGGAGACGAGCTGCCGCGCGGCGTCAAGCAGGTCCGCCGCGCGCTCCGCGGCCGGATGGCGATGATCTTCCAGGATCCGCTGAGCGCACTCGATCCGGTCCAGACGGTCGGGAACCAGATCGCCGAGGTTCCCCGTCGCGTCCACGGTCGCTCGCGGCGGCAGTCGTGGGAGCGGGCCGTCGAGCTGCTGCGGTTGGTCGGCATTCCCGACGCCCCTCGACGGGCCCACGCCTACCCACACGAGCTCTCTGGCGGTATGCGCCAGCGCGTCGTGATCGCGATCGCGCTCGCCACGGAGCCGTCGGTGCTGCTCTGCGACGAGCCGACGACGGCCCTCGACGTCACCGTCCAGGCCCAGGTCCTGGAACTCCTCGACGATCTCCGCTCGCGGCTCCAGCTCGCGATCGTGTTCGTGAGTCACGACCTCGCCGTGATCCGACAGCTCTGCGAGGACGTCTGCGTCATGTACACCGGGCGGCTCGTGGAGACGGGCCGCACCATCGAGGTGCTCGAGCGTCCGCTCCATCCGTACACGCTCGGCCTGCTCGACGCGATCATCGACCTGGACGATCCGGTCGGCGCGCCGCAGCCGATCCCCGGTGCGTTGCCCGAGCTCGAGCGGCTGCCCGGTGGTTGCACGTTTCATCCGCGCTGCTTCCTCGCCACCGAGGAGTGCACGACGACGGTGCCCGAGCTCTCCCCTGCGCGCGGTGCGGCGCCGGATCGAGCAAGTGCGTGCATCCATCGCGATCGGCTGATCAGCCCGTGAACGGGTGGCTTCGATGAGCGCCGTGGCGCGTGCGCTCGCGCCCACTGGCCTGCTCGAGGTCGAGGACGTGACCGTTGCCTTCTCGGCTCACGGCGCGCGACTGGTCGCCGTCGACTCGGTGTCGCTCTCCCTTCCACCCGGAGACGCCCTCGGCCTCGTCGGCGAGTCGGGCTGCGGCAAGACGACGCTCGCCCGCTGCATCACGGGCCTGCTGACGCCGGACACCGGTCGGATCACGCTCGACGGCACGGAGTTCTCGCGTCGACGGACGAGAGCCGAGCACCGCGCGGTGCAGATCGTCTTCCAGGATCCGTACTCGTCGCTGAACCCGCGGCTCACGATTCGGTCGATGCTCGCCGAGCTCCTGTCCGTGCACGCACTGGCCCGAGGGTCAGCGGCAGAGGAACGCTGCCGCGAGCTGATGGCGCTCGTCGGCCTGCCGGCCTCTGCGCTCGACGCGTATCCCGTCGCGTTCTCGGGCGGCCAGCGGCAACGGCTCGCGATTGCACGCGCGCTGGCGGTCGAGCCGCGCATCCTCGTCGTCGACGAGCCGACGTCGGCGCTCGACGTCTCGGTGCAGGCAACGATCCTCTCACTGTTCGAGAACCTGCGGTCGCGGCTCGGGATCGGCGTACTGATGATCTCGCACAACCTCGCAGCGGTTCGCCATCTCTGCGATCGCGTTGCAGTGATGTACCTCGGCCGGATCGTCGAGATCGGCTCGCGCGAAGAGGTCTTCGGCGACGCGCGCCATCCATACACGCAGGCCTTGCTCGCAGCCGCGCCGAGGATCCGCGGGGAGGCAGGCGTCGACCTCCCGCACCTGCGCGGCGAGCCGCCGAGCGCGACCGACCGCCCAAGCGGTTGCCCGTTCCATCCACGCTGTCCGCGCGCGGAGGACATCTGCGCGGTCGAGCTGCCGGAGCTCGTGCCCGCCGTCGGGACAGGTGGGCTCGCCGCTTGCCACTTCCGTGACGAGCGCCGTGTCGGAGTGCGCGTGCCGTGACAGTGGTGATCGTGGGCGCCGGCGTGCTCGGTGCGGCGCTCGCACAGACCTTTGCCCGCCTCGGCCACGAGGTCACCCTCGTCGAGCAGTACGAGCTGGGTGATCCTCGGGCAGCATCGAGCGCGCGCTCGCGGATCCTTCGCATCGCGCACGGAGCCGACGTCGCCGACACGAGGAGCGCCTGGCGTTCTCGTGAGCTCTGGCGCGAGCTCGAGTGCGGGACCGGAACACGGCTGTTCACCGAGACCGGCATGGCGTGGTTCGCGCCTGCCGGGGACTCGCACTGGGAGAGGGAGAGCGTCCGCGTCCTCGGGGACGAAGGGATCCCGGTCGAGCTGCTGGCTCCGCGCGACGCCCTGCGGCTGTTTCCGCGTCTGCGTGTCGACGATCTCGACCACGTGCTGCTCGAGCCGCACGGTGGTCTGCTCCACGCGCGCGAGGCAACGCATGCACTCGTGCAGGACGCGCTGACGTCGGGCGCACGGCTTCTACGCGGGCAGGCGACGCCGGACGAGGAGCGCGTCTCGATCGACGGTCGATACATCGAGGCGGACAGGGTGGTCTGGGCATGTGGTGCCTGGACGCCTCGACTCTTCCCCGCGCTCGTCTCCGGAACCGTGATCCAACAAGACGTCTTCTACGTCGAGGCGTCGGGCGGCTGGTCGTCGCCGCCCGTACCGGCGTGGGGCGAGGCGCGACGGGCGGTCACGGGCGCGGGGAGTCTCGTCGGCTCTGGCTTCAAGGTCGGGATCGATGCTCCCGGACCGCCGTTCGACCTGGACGGCGGTGCGCGGACGCCTGTCGCCGGCCACGAAGCGCACGCACGGGCGTACCTGAGGGGCCGGTTTCCGGACATTGCCGATGCGCGGCTCGTCCACACCGAGACCTGTCAGACCGTCGCTCTCGAAACCGGCCTGACCGAGCCGACGGCGTTGCTCGGCGGCGAGGTGCGGTTGGTTCAGCATCCAGAGCACTCAGACGTCTGGCTGTTGGGAGACGGCTCGGGACACGCCTTCAAGCACGCACCGGCGATCGCCGAGGAGGTTGCACGCCTGCTCGGGTGACCTTGGCGCTCGGAACCGTGCAGTAGGATCGCTGGCCGTGGGCGAGGGGCCCAGCGAGCCGAGCAAGGCGAAGAAGAAGGCGAGCCGCGGCGGGGTCGCCGGCTTCAGCTGGAGGACGATCGTGCTCGTCCTGCTCGGGATCTACGCCGTGCTGCTCATCGTCGTGAACTCGAAGCGGGTGAACGTCGACTTCGTGTTCTTCCACGCGGCGACGCGCGTGGTCTGGCTCGTGTTGCTCAGCATGGCTCTCGGTGCGCTGATCATGTGGCTCATTCCTCGATTCCGCCACAAGCGCCCAGACAAGAGCTGAGGCTCGACATGCGCGAGCCGGTCGCGTGCGTCGTCGGGGCCGGTCCCGCCGGCCTCGCCGTCGCCGGCGTCCTGCAACGTGCCGGAGTCTCGTACGTCCTGCTGGAACGGCTGGACGCAGCTCAGCTCCGAGCACAGACGAAGGCGGGGATGATCGAGCACCGTACGGTCGAGCTGCTGCGGCTGCACGGGATGGCCGAGCCGATCCTCGAGCGGGGCACGAAGGTCGGCATGTGCGAGTTTCGAACCGAGCGTGACGCACTGGTCTTCGACTACGCGTCGCTGTGCGGAGGACGCGGCCACTTCATCTACCCGCAGCACGAGCTCGTCGTCGACTGGGTCGACGAGCTGCTTGCCCGAGGCGGCGACGTCCGGCTCGGCGTCGAGGCGACCGGCGTCGATCAGGACCATGACGGCGCGCGCGTGCAGGCGCTCGAGATCTCGACGGGAGCAGCGTTCACGATCGAGAGCGAGATCGTCGTCTGCTGCGACGGCGCGACGGGCGCATTCGCCGGCGATCTCGAGGACGTCTCCCTGTCCCATCGGTTCCGGTGGCTCACGCTGATCGCAGCAGCACCGCCGTCGAGCGAGGGGACGATCTACGGCATCCACCGACGTGGGTTCTCGGGCCAGATGCACCGCTCGTCCGCGGTCACGCGCTTCGTGCTCGAAGTCTCGCTCGACGACCGTGTCGACGACTGGCCCGACGATCGGCTCTGGGCGGAGCTGCACGAGCGTCTCGACGTCACTGGTCGAGCGCCGATCGAGGAGGGGGAGCTCCTCGAACGCGACGTCCTCGTCCCCCGCGTCCGCGTACGCGAGCCCATGCAGCACGGCCGCGTCTTCTTCGCAGGCGACGCCGCGCACCTGATCACGCCGGCGGGCGGAAAGGGGATGAACATCGCGATCCAGGACGCCGTCGAGCTCGCGTGCGGGATCGGCGAGCGCTACGGAGGCACGAACGCCGGCACGCGGTTGGCGAACTACTCCGCCACGCGGCTGCCGCACGTCTGGCGGCAACAGGAGTTCTCGAACCTGATGCTCAGCATCCTCTGCGCAGGTGCCGGGCTCGGCGACAGCGCGTTCTCGTACGCCCTTCGCCGGGCGCGGCTCGACCAGGTGCTGAACGAGCCGCAGTTCTCGCGCTGGTTCGCCCGAGCGTACGTCGGCGTCGACGACTAGCGACAGTAGGCGTCGGGCCGTGTGATCAGTCGCGCGCCTTTCGCTTGATCTCGGGGAGGATGTTCCCGCCGTCGACCACGATCGACTGTCCCGTGACGTAGCTCGCGTCCTCGGAGGCGAGGAATGCGATCACGGCTGCGACCTCGCTCGGTCGGCCGGCTCGGCCGACCGGCGTGAAGCGCCCTTCTCTCACGATCATCTCGCTGAACGACTCCGTCTCGACGAAGCCGGGAGCGACCGCGTTGACGGTGATCCCGTGCGGAGCGAGCTCGAGCGCAAGGCTGCGCGTGAGCCCTTCGACCGCCGCCTTCCCTGCCGCGTAACCGGCGAGCCCCTCCATCACGACGTACGGCCCGGTGACGGACGAGACGTTGACGATCCGGCCGTAGCCGCGCTCGATCAGCTCGGGGACCAACGCGCGCGCCAGGTTGAACGTCGTTCCCACGTTGACGCGCAGCGCGCGCTCGAGATCGTCGGCCTCGAGCTTGTCGAAGAGTTCCGCATAGTCGAGCTGGCGGCCGACCGAGTGGAGTCCCGCGGCGTTGACGAGGACGCCGATCTCGCCGAGCTCCTCGCGTGCGTGCTCGACGAAGCCCTCTGCATCGTCGGGCTTGGTCAGGTCGGCGACCGACGCGGTCGCTGTGAACCCCTCGGCTCGGAGCTCGTCGGCCCGCTGCACGATGCGGTCGGTCGTCGACGTGATCGCAACCGCGTGTCCCTTGGCCGCGAGCGCACGCGCGGCCGCGAACCCGATTCCCTTCGCGCTTCCGCAGCCGCTGACGAGCGCGACGGGTCGCCTGCCTGCCACACCGAACCTCCGTCTCTCGGGAGGCGCCGATGCTCGCACAGAGTCGATTGGGCGTTCAAGCGGCGGTTGCTTGACAAGCGATCCGCTCGGCTGCGAAAAACACCCCGATGGCGAGACACGAGGTCAGCCTCGAGATCCCGCAGGGAATCACCATCGTCAATCGGGACATCGAGATCGACGTGCGGGAGGACGAAGAGCTGCTCGGACGTGTCCATATCAGTCGAGGCTCGATCGCGTGGCGCCCTGGGAGCGCACACCAGCTGCGGCACGTCAGCTGGGCGAAGTTCGCGGACTTCATGGAGACCGAAGGACGCATGCGCCGCTCGAGCGGCTGAGCGTCGTCAGGCTCCGGGCCGGACCAGTCCGGTCTCGTACGCGTAGATGACCGTCTGGATGCGGTCGCGGAGACCGAGCTTCTGGAGGATCCGCGCCACGTGGGTCTTCGCCGTCGCGTCGCTGATCACGAGCTGCTCGCAGATCTCGGCGTTGGAGAGCCCGCGCGCCAAGAGGTCAAGGACCTCGCGCTCGCGCGGCGTCAGCTCGGCGACCGCCGGCGGAGGCGGAGGCGACTCGGCGGGAGCCGGGCCGCGCACGAACTCCTCGATCACCGCTCGCGTCACCGCAGGAGCGAGCAGCGCCTCTCCGTTGGCGACGATCCGGACGGCGGCGACGAGCTCCTCGGGAGGAGCGTCCTTGAGCATGAAGCCGCTCGCGCCTGCGTGGAGCGCCTCGTAGACGTAGCTGTCGAGCCCGAACGTCGTCAGGATCAGGACACGCGCGCCAGGTTGCGCGGCGACGATCCGGCGCGTCGCCTCGATCCCGTCGATCACAGGCATGCGGATGTCCATCAACACGACATCGGGCTCGAGCTCGCGCACGACGAAGACGGCGTCCTCTCCGTCGCCCGCCTCGCCGACGACGTCCGTCTCGGGCTCGCTCTCGAGGATCTTGCGCAGGCCGACGCGCACGAGCGCCTGGTCGTCGCAGACGACGACGCGCGTCATCGGGTGGGGAGGAGGACGCGGACGGCGTAGCCGCCGTGTGGTTGTTGGTTGGCTTGGAGCTGGCCGCCGTAGAGGGCGACTCGTTCGCGCATGCCGACGAGTCCGTGGCCGCCGCTTTCGATCGGTGTTGGTGTGCCGGTGCCGTCGTCGATGATTTCGAGCTCGAGTGAGTCGGGGCTGTAGCGGAG
>DASPSY010000085.1:0-8158 GCA_035623685.1 Gaiellaceae bacterium | reverse complement strand
TGCTTCGTGCTGGTCGTCTGGGTGATCTATCCGGCGCTCTACACGATCGTCAGGAGCTTCTTCGGGCCGACCGGATACCTCGGCCACTGGGTCGGGATCCACAACTACAAGGCGCTGTTCACGACCTCGACGCTGACGACGGCGATCAAGAACAACGCGATCTGGGTCGCGGTCGTGCCGGCGTTCGTGACGGCGATCGGCCTGCTCTTCGCCGTGCTGACGGAGCGCGTGCGCTGGTCGGTCGCCTTCAAGACGATCGTCTTCTTGCCGATGGCGATCTCCGCGTTCGCCACCGGCGTCACCTGGCGGATCATGTACGAGCAGGATCCGAGCCAGGGCGCCGTCAACGCGCTGGGGAGGGTGGTCAAGGACGCGGTCTCGCCGCCCGGAGTCCTTCCCAGCGCGGCGCCGTCGACCGCGAACGTCCTCAGTGCGCACGGCGGAATGGTGCTGAAGACGCCTCTGCATCCAGGCGGCGTCGGGCTGCTCGGCCTGACCGCGATCCCGCCGGACCAGATTCCGAAGGGAGCGGCACAGGCGGTAAACCCGACGCCGAAGCCCGGCGACATCGTCGGCGTCGTCTGGCGCGACTTCAAGCCCGGCGGCGGCAAGCCCGGCGTCGTCGAGAAAGGGGAGCTGGGGCTCCCCGGCGTGACCGTCGAGCTCCGCTCGAGCTCGTCCGGCAAGGTCGTCCAGTCCTCGACGGCGAACGCAGACGGGACGTTCGAGTTCACCAACGTCCCGCAGGGCACGTACCAGGCAGGCGTCGGAGCAAAGACTTTCGCGAAGCCGTTCGGGGGCTTCGCGTGGCTCGGCCCGAAGTTAATCACTCCGGCGCTCTTGATCGCCTACATCTGGATCTGGGCCGGATTCTCGATGGTCGTGATCGCGGCCGGGATGGCGGCGATGCCCCGCGACGTGCTGGAGGCGGCGCGGACGGACGGCGCATCCGAGTGGCAGGTGTTCCGCCGTGTGACGGTGCCGCTGCTCGCACCGGTCCTGAGCGTCGTCCTGATCACGATGATCATCAACGTCCTCAAGGTCTTCGACATCGTGCTGGCGCTCGCGCCTGAGTCGACGCAGTCGAATGCAAACGTGATCGCACTCGCGATGTGGCGGACGGCATTCGGCGGCGTCAACGACTTCGGCACCGGCTCCGCGATCGCCGTGTTCCTCTTCCTGCTCGTGATCCCCGTGCTTGCGCTGAACGTGCGCCGCTTCAAGAGGGAGGTCTGATGGCAACTGCGGCCGAGACGATCCGACTTCCCGCACCGCACGAGCGCGTCTCGGCGAGGATCCTGCGCGCCCTCGGCAAGGCGCCCGTGCAGATCGTGCTCGTCGTCCTCGGCCTGCTCTGGTTGGTGCCCACGTTCGGGCTCCTGATCACCTCGCTCCTTCCGCAGTCCATTACCACCAACCAGGGCTGGTGGAAGGTCTTCTCGCATCCGAGCAGCCTCACATGGGCGAACTACAACGCGATGTTCCACAACCACGGTCTCCTGACGGCGCTGAAGACGACGGCGTACATCGCCGTCGGCAACACGCTGCTCATCATCGTCGTCGGAGCCCTCGCGGCCTATGCGCTTGCATGGCTCGACTTCCCCGGCCGAGACTGGATCTTCATCGGCGTGATCGCGCTGCTCGTCGTGCCGCTGCAGATGGCGCTGATTCCGATGTTCAGGCTCTACGACACGTTCGGCCTCTACGACACGGTGCTCGGGATCATCCTCTTCCACGTCGCCTTCGGGTTGCCGTTCGCGATCTTCCTGCTCCGCAACTTCTTCATCGGGATACCGAAAGACATCCTCGAATCGGCGCGCATCGACGGCGCGAACGAGCTCGTGATCTTCCTGCGGCTGATCATCCCGCTCGGACTGCCTGCGATTGCCTCGCTCGCGATCTTCCAGTTCCTCTGGACGTGGAACGACCTGATCGTTGCACTCACGTTCGGCCAGAACGTGCAGCCGATCACCGTCTGGATCTTCGGACAGCTGCGCGAGTTCGAGTCGAGCATCGACGTGATCGCTCCAGCGGCGTTCATCTCCCTCGCCATCCCGCTCGCGATCTTCTTCGCGTTCCAGCGGTACTTCGTCCAGGGCCTGCTCGCCGGCTCCGTCAAGTAGCGTGAGCGTCGCGATCGTCGGCTCCGGGCTGGCGGGCTTCACCGTCTACCAGACGCTTCGTCGTTCGCTCGAGCCCGACCAGATCGCCGTCTTTGGCACGGACGACGACCCGGCGGCATCGTTCCGGCGTCGCGCCGCCGCGATCAGGCAGCGTGAGATGCGCTCGGAGAGCGACGGTCACTGCCTGGCGACGACGTTTCCGGGTTTGTCGTTCCGGTCCGTGCGGAGGCGGCGCTCGCTAGCGCCGCTCGTCGACTCGGTCCGCGACCGGTACCACCCGAGCGTCGACGAGTTCCTCGACCACGTCGAGGAAGTGCGCGGACGCAGCGGCTGGGACCGCAGCGTCCAACTCGGTCGCGTGGAGCGCGTCGCTTCCGTCGACGGCGGCTTCGAACTCGACGGCCGCGGCGTGTTCCGGCACGTTCTGCTGGCGCCGGGGCACCCGGGCCTCCACGTCCCTGCGGACCTCCGCAACGACCCGCGCGTCGTGCACGCATACGAGCCGCACGACTACGCGTCGACGGTCACCGTCGTCGGCGCGGGGCTCGCGGCGGCGACCGAGTGGGCGAACGCGCTGGACGCCGGGGCCGAGGTCGTCTCCGTCCGGCGCCGCGAGCCTGTGCGCAGGCCGCTGAACGTCCCGAGGCACTACTTCTCGCGACGCGGGCTCGCCGACTACCACCGGCTGTCCGCGGTGGAGCGCACTGCCCGGCTCCAGACGTTGCTCGCACCTTCGTTCCCGCCGGGGCGCCGATTCGACGAGCGACTCACGGCCGCGGCGGCCGACGGGAGGTTCCACGTCGAGGCTTCGCCGAACGGCAGCGAGCAGGTGATCTGCGCCACCGGCTTCCTGCGCGGCTTCCTGCACGACCCGCTGCTCGTCCATCTCGTCGACGAGCACGTACTCGAGACCGAGGCGGGCTGGATCGTGCTCGCTCCCGATTCGACGGTGCCCGGCCTGACCGATGGGACGCGGACGCTCGCGCTCGCCGGCGTCTCTGCGCAGTGGGCGTTCCCGGCCGCCGACACCCTGGCCGGCGCGAGGTACGCAGGTCGTCGCTTCCTCCAGAGGATCCGCTCGTGTCGTACACGCTGAAGGGACGCATTCACTCGCGTCTGGCGGCCGTGCTCGTCGCGCTCGTCGCCGCCTGCGTGATCGCGGCGGTCGTGCGAGAGTGGTGGCCGTTCGAGCTCGTCGCGGTGATGGCGGCGGTCGGCGTCGCGCTCGACCTCGCCTGGCACCGCCTCCTGCCGTACCAGCCCGCCTGGTCGATGCTGCCGCTCGGCGCGGTCGAGCTCGGCGTGCTGATGGCAGTGGTGTTCGGCTTCGGGCTGCGCGCACCGCTTCGCGGTGCGCTCCTCCTGTTCGCGGTCGCCTGGCTCGCGGCGGTCGTCCTCGCGCAGGCCGTCTTCCCGTCGCTCCGGCTCGGCTACGCGGAGGACGGAGGCGAGCTGGGCCGACTCGGAGGCGTGGCGGCCGCCGCGATCGCGCTCGTGCTCTTCGGAGCGGGCGCGACGGCCTACGCACAGCGGCCGCCGGTTGTCCACCTGTCCGCCGGCGTGCACCAGGGGCCGCTCGTGATCACGCGGCGAGAGGTGCTGCAGGGCGACCGCGGCGCGGTCGTCCGCGGCGGGATCGTCGTCGCGCACGACGACGTCGAGATCAAGGACGTGACCGTCGTCGGCGGCGTGAACGGAATCACGGTCGACAACGTGCACGGCACCGTCCTCGACGGCGTCTCGGTCTCGGGCGCGAAGCTCGACGGTATCCACGTCCGGCTTGCCGACGTCGTGATCAAGAACTGCACGGTCGACATGCTCGGGAACGAGCTCGGACAGGGAATCGACATCTCCTTCAATATGGACATGGGCATGAGCATGGTGGAGGGCTGCACCATCCTCGGAGGCATGGACGGGATCACCACGCACTCGTCGATGACGGAGATCGTCGACAACCAGGTGAGCCATACGCAGCAGCAGGCGATCTCCATCGACGAGATGTCGATGGAGACGGCGAAGGACAACGAGGTCCGCGATGCGCTTGGCGTGGCGCTCTACTGCAACGACCGGTCGATGTGCATGTTCGAGCACAACACGGTCGTCGGCACGCAGTCCGACTCGGCCGACGGCGACCGCTCCCGACGCGGCTTCGGGGTGCTCGCGAGCTTCCTCTCGCAGGCAGAGCTGCACGACAACGCGCTCGCGTCAAATCCGGTTCCGTTCGGCGCGATCACGAACTCCGAGATCAGTAGGGAGCAGAAGTGACGTCGCTCGATGAGCTGCGCGAGGTCGCGGCGAGTCACGGTGCGGCTTCTCCGGTCATGAGCCCGTACCTCGAGAAGGTGCGCACGCGGGCCTATGCCGTCACCGACGCGGACGTCGAGGCGCTGAAGGACGCAGGCTGCTCCGAGGACGAGATCTTCGAGCAGACGGTCGCGGTCGCCGTCGCGGAGGGTCTGCGCCGGCTCGACGCTGCCTCGAGGATCCTCGAGCCGTGAGGCTCGGGGTCGTCGACTCGGGGCACGCGCCCGCGGAGACCACGGTCCTCGACGAGATCCGAGCGCGCACCGGCGCAGAGCCGCTCGGCGTCGTGAAGACGCTGCTCTACAGACCGGAGCTGTTCGGCCGGCCGTTCTCGCAGGCCCTCGACGAGGCGATGCGCGGTCCGTCGGACTGGAGCGCCGGCGAGCGCGAGCTGTTCGCAGCGTTCACGTCGCTGCTCAACCAGTGTCCGTTCTGAACGGAGTCCCACGGCGCAGTTGCGTCGTACGCGCTCGGCGAGGAGATCTGGGAAGCGGTCGTCGCCGACTGGCGGACCGCACCGCTGCGAGCCGAGCTGGCAGCGACGCTCGCCTTCCTCGAGAAGGTCACGCTCAGGCCCGGCGAGCTCGAGCGCGCCGACGCGGAGGCCGTCCGCACGGCCGGCGTCTCAGATCAGGCTCTACGGGACGCGATCCTCGTCTGCGCGTTGTTCAACATGATCGTGCGGCTGGCGGACTCGCTCGCCTGGGACGTCCCGGATCCCGAGCGGCTCGCTGCGCGGGCGCCTGCGATGCTCGAAGGCGGATACGTCCTCGACGCGGTCGGTAAGCGCTGATCCCTCGGCCGCCGGCGCACGCCGCAGCGACTCCGTAGTACCGAGCGGGTGAGATCCGCGCTTTCTCCGATGCCATGGGAGAGCGCTCGTGCAACGCTCGAGTTGCGATTCGCAGGTACCACGAAACAAGGAGGTTCACCATGACGACCATGGTTCGTTGGGAACCGATCAATGAGCTCGTCACACTGCAGAACGAGCTGAGCCGCTACATGAACGGCGTCCGGAGCGGCGACGTCCGCTCGCGCGACAGCTGGTTGCCGAGCGCCGACGTCTGGGAGACCGAGAACGAGATCGTCTACGCGTTCGACCTGCCGGGAATCCCGGAGGACGAGATCTCGGTCGAGCTCGACGACGGCGCGCTGACGGTCACCGCGGAGCGGACGCGCGAGGAGAAAGGCGAGGACGGACGCTACTACCGCTTCGAACGCCGATTCGGCTCGTTCACGCGGACGATCGGCCTCCCGCAAGGGGTCGGCGACGACGACATCAAGGCGACCTATGACAACGGTGTGCTCGAGGTGCACGTCGCCAAGCCGGAGCAGCCGCAGCCGCGGAAGATCGAGATCAGCGGTGCCAAGCCCGCAACGATCGAAGGAAACACGACCGAAGGGAACGGCAAGAAGCACTGGCGCCACTGATCCGGCCGGGCGCCGGTGTCCTTCGGGACACCGGCGCCTTCTTTGTAACTCGGCGCGTGAAGGCGGATGACGGTTCCGCTTGTCCCCGCCGCTGAGAAGCGAGAGACTCGGTCTTCGGGTCGCTGTACGCGGCCCGGAGACCGACGCCGTGGGCCGCTACGAGGAGATCTGCGCCGCGCACCGATGGCGCGTACCGAGGCGATACAACATCGCGTCGGACTGCTGTGACAAGCACCCGCGCGACAAGCTCGCGATGGTGCACGAGCGGTACGACGGGAGACGTCGCGAGCTGGCGTGGGGCGAGCTCCAGGACCTGGCGAGCCAGGCCGCGAACCTGCTCGCGGCCAGGGGCGTCGAGCGCGGTGACCGCGTCGCAGTCGTGCTCCCGCCGACGCCCGAGACCGCGGCGCTCTTCTTCGGCACGTGGAAGCTCGGAGCGATCCTGTTGTCGATGTCGGTGCTCTACGGGGAGGAGGGCATCGCCCACCGCCTGCACGACTCGCAGCCGAGGGTGATCGTGACCGACGCGGCCAATGCTCCGCGGTTTGCAGACGCATCGGTGGCCGTGACCGAGCTCACGCCGGAGCTCCTCGCGGAGCACTCGACCAAGCGCGCGATCGTCGACACCGCCGCCGACGACCCGGCGCAGCTCTACTACACCTCGGGCACGACGGGCCTCGCGAAGGGCGTCGTGCACGCCCACCGCTACATCCTCGGACACGAAGAGTTCGTCTATTGCCACGAGGTCGAGGAAGGAGAGCGCTTCCACGGGATGGGCGAGTGGGCGTGGGCCGCCGGGATCGCGCCGCTGCTCGGGCCGTGGCGGCTCGGAGCGGTGCAGTGCGTCTACCAGCGCGAGGGTGGCTTCGACCCGCGCAAGCAGCTCGACTTCCTCTCGCGCAACGACGTGACGAACGTGTTCACGACACCGACTGCGATGCGCTCGATGATGGCCATCGAGGACGCGGCCGAGCGCTACCCGTGCTCGTTCCGTCGCGTCTGCTCGGCCGGTGAGCCGCTCAACCCCGCGGCGATCGACTGGTTCCGCGAGCAGTACGGCGTGACCGTCCTCGACTACTACGGTCTGACCGAGTCGTACCCGCTCGTCGCGAACTACCCGTGGATGGACGTCCGCGAAGGGTCGATGGGCCGACCGATGCCCGGCTGGGACGTCCAGATCCTCGACGAGGACGAGCACGAAGTCGTGCGCGGTGAGCGAGGCGAGATCTGTCTGCGCGCACGCTCGAACCCGCACTACCCGCTCGGCTACTGGAGAAACGAGGAGGCCGCGCGCGAGACGTTCGGCGGCGAGTGGTTCCACTCGAAGGACGCCGCGGTGATGGACGACGACGGCTACATCTGGTACGCGGGGCGCGCGGACGACGTGATCATCTCCGCGGGGTACCGCATCGGCCCGTTCGAGGTCGAGTCCGCGTGCATCGAGCATCCGGCCGTGCGCGAGTCGGCGGCCGTCGCGTCCCCGGACGAGCGTCGCGGCAACGTCGTCAAGGCATTCGTCGTCCTCGCCGAGGGATACGAGCCGAGCGACGAGCTGGCGACGGAGATCTCGGAGTTCGTGCGCACGCGGCTCTCGCAATACGCCTATCCACGCAAGGTCGAGTTCGTCGACGACCTGCCCAAGACGCTGACGGGGAAGATCCGCAGGATCGAGCTGCGCGAGCGCGAGCTCCGCGCCGCCCAAGGCGCGCGCTCGTAACGGGACGATGACGGTCGCGACTGATCCCGGCACGCAGAGACTCAACCCGGGCGTCGCTCCAGGAGTCGACGCGGAGCTGACGGCGGAGCAACGACTCGCGCTCGGCAAGTCGCTGCGCAAGCAGGTGCGGCGTCAGTCGCACGCGGCCTGGCAGCCCGTCGCCGATCGACCGTCCGTGGTCGAGTTCATGCGGCGCGACGATGAAGGCCGCCTGGATTCGCTGCTCCCGATCCGCTACCAGCGGATGTCGGAGTCGGCGTTCGCGTACTTCCGCGGCTCGGCGTCGGTGATGGCATTCGACGTGGCCGGGTCGCCGTCGACGGGCGTGTACGTGCAGCTGGCCGGCGATGCGCACCTTCTCAACTACGGCATCTTCGGGAGTCCGACGGGAAGGCTCCTGTTCGACGTCAACGACTTCGACGAGACGCTGCCGGGGCCGTGGGAGTACGACGTGAAGCGCCTCGCGGCGAGCGCGACGATCGCCTCTCGGGCGAACAGTCTCGACGAGTCCACTGCTCGTGCGGTGACACTGTCGTGCGTCCGCTCGTATCGCCTGCACACCGCGAGACTCGCCGGCGAGCCG
>DASPSY010000054.1:0-13423 GCA_035623685.1 Gaiellaceae bacterium | reverse complement strand
GCGCGGAGGAGATCGAGCGTCGAGCGGACCAGCTCGTTCGCGTGCTCGCCGTCCGGGAGCGTCGACGCTGCCACGGTGCCGTCCTCGTCGAACACGACCGCAGCCTCGATCTGGGAGGAGATCTCCCTCAGGTCGTCGAGCGCCTGCTGCGCGTCCATGGGGCAAAGCATAGAAACTCCGCGCGTGCGTGTCCGCAGGCGAGACCTCTGGCGCAAGTTCTTCGCCGACCGCGGGACGCACCTGGCCGCGATGATCGCGTACTTCGCGCTGCTCTCCTTCGTCCCGCTGACCTTCCTCGCGCTGTCGCTCCTCGGCCTCGGCGGCCGCGCGGACGAGTCGAACTTCCTCGTCAAGGAGATCAAGCGCGCGCTGCCGGGAACGCCGATCGAGCGGATCGTCGACCTCGTGCACACGGTGCAGGAGAACGCTGCCGCCATCGGGATCCTCGGCGGTGCGCTGCTGATCTGGAGCTCGCTGTCGCTTTTCAGTGTGCTCGAGTCCGCGTTCAACATCGTCTACGACCGGCCGAACCGGCCGTTTCTCCACGGGAAAGGGCTCGCGGTGCTGCTCATGGTCGCCTCGCTGATCACGCTCTTCGTGGCGCTGCTCGTCGGCTCGATCGGAGTCGAGGCACTGCGCGAGTACGCGCCGAGCTTCGCAGACACGAGCATCTTCGCCTACATCCTCTCGATCGGCGTCTCGATGGTCGGCGTCTTCGTCTTCCTCGTCTCCGCGTACTACGCGCTCACGAACGAGAACCTGACCGTGCGCGAGGTCCTGCCCGGAGCGGCGCTCGCGACGGTCGTGCTCGAGGCGACGTTCCAGGTGCTGCCCTTCTACCAGCGGTATGCGTCGCTGAACCCGACGCTCCGTGCGTTCGGCTCGCCGGCGATCCTGCTCGTCTGGCTCTACGTCATGGCCAACGTGATCGTGTTCGGCGCTGAGCTGAACTGGTGGGTGGCGCGCCGGGTCGAGGAGCGCCCGCCCGCCGGCTAGGCGCCGAGCGCCGCGACGAGTGCACGCGCGGCCCGCGCGCGGTGCGAAGACCGCGCCTTCCAAGCGTCGCCGAGCTGAGCGACGGTTCGCTCCTCTCCATCGGGGACGAACACCGGGTCGAACCCGAAGCCCTCGCTCCCGCTCGGACTCGCGGCGATGCGGCCGCGCAACTCGCCCGTGCCGCGCGACTCCTCTCCTTGCGGCGACAGACAGACGAGCTCGCAGACGTAGCGCGCGTCACGTCCACGGCCTTCGACTCCCGCCAGCTCACGCAAGAGCCAGCCGACCTCGTCGCCGGCGGCGCTGCGCGCAGAGCGGACTCCCGGGCCGCCTTCGAGCCCGACCACCTCGATCCCGGAGTCCTCGCCGAGCATCCACCTCGCGGGATCGCCTCGAGCGCGGCCGAACCGCGCCTTCGCCATCGCGTTCTCGTGGTACGTCGAGCCGTCCTCCGGCGGGAAGTGATCCACGTCGAGCAAGTCGAGCGTCCAGCCCGGCAGCAGGCGCTCGAGCTCGAGTCGCTTGTGCTCGTTGCCGGAGCAGAGCGTTGCGGCTACCGCCACGGCACGCTCGAACCGCCGTCAGCCGCCGTCGTCGACCGCCGCTCCCTGCGCGGCAGTGATCTTCTCGATCCCGAGCGCCGCCAGTTCGAGCAGCTCGTCGAGTCGCTCGCGGGTGAACGGCGTGTGCTCGGCCGTCGCCTGCACCTCGACGAGCGCGCCGCCGTCCGTCATCACGACGTTCATGTCCACGTCCGCGCGGGAGTCCTCGGAGTAGTCGAGATCGAGGAGGACGTTCCCCTCGACGATCCCGACCGACACCGCCGCGACGGAGCCGTTCAGCGCCTTCGACAGACCGAACCTCTCGAGCGCCCTCCGCGCGGCGACGTAGGCACCCGAGATCGCGGCACAGCGCGTGCCGCCGTCCGCCTGCAGCACGTCGCAGTCGAGCCAGAGAGTGCGTTCCCCGAGCGCCTCGAAGTCGGTCACCGCCCGCACGGACCTGCCGATCAACCGCTGGATCTCGACCGTCCGCCCACCCTGCCGGCCGCGCGAGGCCTCGCGCTCGGTCCGCTCGCCGGTCGAAGCGGGCAGCAGCGAGTACTCGGCGGTGAGCCAGCCGCGCCCTTTCCCGTAGAGCCAGCGGGGAACACTTTCGTCGATCGACGCGGTGCAGAGCACCTTCGTCCTCCCCTGCGAGAACAGCACGGAGCCGTGCGGCTGCTCGAGGAAGCCGGGCTCGAGCGTGAGCCGACGGAGCTGGTCGGCGCGGCGCCCGTCGTCGCGCGTCATGCGGCGGCCGCGGCGAGCTCCGCGAGGTCGACGTGCCCGACCGCGGCGATCGGCAGCTGGAGGAAGCGCGCTCCGAGCCGACGGAACGTCTCGGGGTCACCTGTCGACAGGAACCGGTAAGAGCCCTCGCGTGACGAGTCGTTCTCGATCCCCTTCCGCGCCAGCGTCTCCGCGACCTCGCGCGCAGTCTCCTCGGCGGAGAAGACGAGCGTCACGTCGCGTCCGAACACGCGCTGGAAGATGGGCCGGATCAACGGATAGTGCGTGCAGCCGAGGATGACGGTGTCTACCCCGGCCTCCTTCAGCGTCGCCGCGTAGAGGCGAACGGCCGCGGTGGTCTCCTCGGAGAACGGATCGTCGCTCTCGATCAGCGGAACGAGCGTCGGACACGCGACGGGGAAGAACTCGACACCCGCGTCGAGCGCGCGCACGAGCTGCGCATAGCGTCCGGCCGTGACCGTGGCCTGCGTCGCGAGCAGGCCGATCCGCCGGTTGCGCGTCGCCTGCACCGCGGCGTGTGCCTCGGGCGTGATCACACCGACGACGGGAACAGCGAGTTCCTCCTGGAGTTGCGGGAGCGCCGCCGACGTCGCTGCGTTGCAGGCGGCGACGACGAGCTTCACTCCTTGTCGCTCGAGGTACGTCGCGATCTCGCGCGCGTACTCGCGGATCTCCTCGAGCGGACGCGGCCCGTACGGAAGCCGCGCGTGGTCGCCGACGTAGACGAAGTCCTCGTGCGGCATCGTCACGAGGCACTCGTGCAGAACCGTGAGGCCGCCGACCCCCGAGTCGAAGATCCCGACGGGACGTGAGTCCATGCGCCGATCGTAACGCGAGGCTACGCTGTCGATCCCGTGCGTCTCCTCCTGCTCTCCTGGGCGGTTGCGCTCGCGCTCGTCCTCGTCGGGACGGGCCCGTCGGCCGCAGCGGCGTACACGAAGACCGACCTCTCGCTGACGATGAGCGACGGCGTCGAGCTCGCAGCGACGCTGTACGAGCCCACCGGCACCGCGCCGTCGGGCGGCTGGCCCGGGATCATCATGTTCCACGGACTTGGCGGGACGCGCGCCCAGACGAACGCCTTGGCGGAGGCGTCGTTCGCGAACGAGGGCTACGTCGTGCTCACGTTCGATGCCCGTGGCCACGGCCAGTCCGGCGGTGTCACGTCCATCGACGGGCCGCGCGAGATCCAGGACACGAGCGGGCTCTTCGACTGGCTGGCCGCGCGACCGGAGGTGGACTCGCACCACATCGGCGCGTTCGGCATATCCCTCGGCGGAGGCGCGGTGTGGCGCTCGCTCGTGGAGGGCGTGCCGTTCGCGGCGGTCGAGACGGCCGAGACGTGGACCGACCTCTACCAGGCGCTCGCGCCGCAGAATCTCGCGAAGTCGGGCGCCGTGCTCCAGTTCTTGAGCGACGTGCCGAGCTCGCGTTTCGACCCATCCGTCCTCGCGATCAAGCAGGACGCGCTCGCAAGCTCCGATCCCGGCGCGCTTCACGCGTTCACCGACGTGCGCTCGAGCAGGCCCGACCTGGGTCGCATCACGACCCCGGCTCTGATCTTCCAGGGCCGCCGCGACTTCGCCTTCGGCCTCGAGCAGGGCATCGAGCTGTACAGGGGGCTCGCAGGCCCGAAGCGCCTCTACATCGGCGACTTCGGGCACGCGCCGTCCACGTTCCCCGGCCCGGACATCGGCGTCGTCATCGCCGAGGCGTCGGACTGGTTCGACCGTTATCTCAAGGGGACGAAGAACGGGATCGACACGCGTGATCCCGTCGAGCTGGCGCCCGATCCGTTCCGCGAGGCGCAGAACGTCTCGTACAAGACGATCCCGCCCACGCGAAACGTCGTCCTCCGCGGGAAGGGGAGATCGTCGATCAACGGCTCCGGCAAGGCGGTGCGGCAACTGGGAAAGGCGACCGCGCGGCTCGAGACGTTCGGCAGCGCCGTCGTCCGCGTCCCCGTCACGGTCGGATCGGGGTGGACGCACCTCGACGCCGTGCTCACCGCCCGCACGCCGGGAGGTTCCACGGTGATCGTCGCCGACGGCGGCGTCCCGACGCAGCCGGGGAAACGGACGGTGTCGATCCGGCTGCTCTCCGACGCGACGCTGATCCCCCGCGGCTCGCGGCTCGCGCTGACGCTCGCCGGCTCGTCCGTCGCGCAGGATCCCGCGAACCTGCTCTATATCGCCGGCGTTCCCGCCGCCGCGCACATCGCAATCGGCGCCACGACGACGAGCCTGCCCGTCCTACGCCGGCCGATCTCCGGATGATTGCCCACCTGGCCGCGGTCGCATCCGCGCTTGCGCTCGGGAGCAGCACACCCGGCGTGACGCCGACGACGATCACGATCGGCGGCACCGTGCCGGTGACCGGGCCCGCCGCGTCGTTCGGCTCAGTGGGTCCGGGAGCCGAGGCGTACTTCAAGTACGTGAACGCGCACGGCGGCGTCCATCACCGCAAGATCGTCTACACCTACCTCGACGACGCGTACGACCCGGCGAAGACCGTGCTGTTGACGCAGCAGCTCGTCGAGCAGGACAAGGTCTTCGCGCTGTTCGACACCGTCGGCACCGACAATGCGCTCGCGATCCGCCAGTACGTGAACGCGAGCAAGGTCCCGGACCTCTTCGTGGGGAGCGGTGTCTCCGAGATCGCGGCGCAGCACGCGCAGTACCCGTGGATGATGGGCTACCTGCCGAGCTTCGTCGGCGAGGGCGCGATGGACGGACGCAGGATCGCGCGCACGACGCCGAAGGCGAAGATCGCCGTGCTCTACGAGAACTCCGACTTCGGCAAGGACCTGCTGGACGGGCTGAAGCGCGGGCTCGGCGGCAAGGCGAAGATCGTCTCCGCACAGTCGTACGAGATCGACGACACCGGCGTCGACTCGCAGATGGCCCGGCTGCGCGCGTCGCACGCGGACACGCTGATGCTGTTCGCCACTCCGCTGTTCGCGATCAAGGGATACGTCGGCGCGAACAGCCTCGGCTGGCATCCACGGGTCTACGTCTCCTCCGTCTCGATCTCGCCCGACGTGATGAAGGTCGCGCGGTACGCCGCGACTCCGCGCACGGTCGACAACTCGATCTCCATCGCCTTCGTCAAGGACCCGACCTCGCCGGTCTGGAGAAACGACAAGGCCGTCAAGCTCTACCGGTCGATCCTCGCCCAGTATCTGCCGGGAGCGAAGCCGCTCGACGTCTACCTCTACTACGGCATGGCGGTCGCGTACTCGATGGTCGACGCGCTCCGCCGCGCGGGCGCGAACCCGACACGGGCCAGCCTCCTCCGCGCCGCCACGCACCTGAACGAGGTCAACCCGTTCCTGCTCCCCGGCCTCAGGGTGACCACCTCGCCGAGCGACTACTACCCGCTCAAGAAGGCACGGTTCGTGCGGTACCGGCACGGCCTCTGGGTCCTGTTTGGAAAACTCGTCGATGCACGCAGCTAGGTCCCGGCGCCAAACGAAACGTGCGCGCAGGCGTCGTACTCGAACAACCTCGTTCGCACGACCGAAAGGAGGCGGAATGAAGACCAGTTTCAGACTCGCGACGCTTGCGCTCGTCGCCTCCGCGGCGCTGGCGATAGCGGGGAACGCGTTCGCGACGCAGACGATGACGGTGGCGCAGACGTCGTCGGCGCTGACGATCAAGGTCGCGCAGCCGCAGACCGATCCGCAACCCGCGCAGATCACGATCTACCTCCCGTCGACGAACCAACTGTCTGCGACGCAGCCGCCGCCGGGCTCCACGATCGGAACGACGACCGGGCACGTGTTCGCACGCGACCTGGGGATCCCGCTGCCGCTGACCGGCCAAGTGATCACCCGGGATCCCACCCAGTACACCGACAATCCTTGTTCGCCCGGCCCGCAGCTCGCGGTCTGGGACCTCCAGCTCTCCGTCGCGGGGCAGACGATCAACATCCTCGTCTACGTCAGCCAGACGACAGGGGACGAGACCGCGCTCGGCGCGGCGAAGCTCGTCGTGTGCCTTGCTCCGGCCGACGTCCCAGCCGGGACGCCCGGCCGCTCGCCGATGGGGGCGCAGCTGCTCGACGCGACCTTCACGGTCAACAACGTGGTGAAGCCGACGACCACGAGCAGTACATGGTCGTCCAAGTGGATTCCGTACGGCGTCAGCTCGGCGCAGTTCAACCCAGCGGGGACCGTCCAGGTCCTGTCAGTGGTCGCGCCCGGGGCCGCCACGATCAAGACGCAGGTCCTGAGCAAGAAGCTGAAGAAGGTGCGGATCACCGGCAGGGTCACACAGGGCGGGAAACCGGCCGCCGGCGCAACCGTCAACCTCCTCCTCAACTCGCGGTCGCGGTTCAAGACGAAGACGAACGCGGCCGGGGCCTACACGTTCGTGCTGAGGAACACGCGGACGACGGTGACGGTCACGTTCTTCCAGGCGTCGGCGGCCGCGGCCGCACGGTCCGTGACATCGGCCTACTGTCCGTCGGCCCCGATACCCAACGTGCCGTGCGCGAGCGCGACCGCGTCGCCGTTCACGGCCCTCAGCAAGAAGGTCAGGCTCAAGCTCTAGTGCGGTCGGAGACGGGGCCCGCTTCGGGCCCCGTCTCGTATCCTGGGCTCATGGCGGAGATTCGGGTCGGTACGTGCTCGTGGGCCGACGACGCGCTCTCGAAGCACTTCTATCCACCCGGGACTCCGGCCGGTGAGCGCCTCGCCTACTACGCGCAGGAGTTCGACACCGTGGAGGTCGACTCGACGTACTACCGGCTGCCGGGCGACCAGATGGTCGAGCGCTGGGCCGAGCGAACACCCGACGGGTTCGTGATGCACGTGAAGGCGTTCGGGCTGATGACGCGACACCCGGTCAAGCTCGAGCAGCTGCCACCGGACCTCCGTGACGACGCCCCCACGGACGAGCGCGGCCGCGTCGACCGTCCACCGCGCGAGTTCCGCGGTGAGGTGTTCCGGCGCTTCCTGGCCTCGCTCGAGCCGCTGCGGGCGCAGGGAAAGCTCGGCGGGATCCTGTTCCAGTTCCCGTCGTACGTCGTGCGCAAGCCGGCGTCGCTCGACTACCTACGCTGGGCGCGGGAGCAGCTGGTGCCGGACGAGATGCTCGTCGAGTTCCGCCACGCGAGCTGGTTCGACGAGGAAGGACGCGACGAGACGCTCGGCTTCCTCGAGGAGCTCGGCGCGTCCCACGTAATCGTCGACTCGCCGCACATCGAGGGCGCGAAGAACCTCGTACCGACGGTGCTCTCGCTGACGAGCCCGACGCTCTACGTCCGCTTCCACGGCCGCAACGCCTCGACCTGGAACGTCCGCGGCGGCAGTGCGTCCGACCGATTCGACTACCTCTACTCAGACGAGGAGCTCGCGGCGTGGGTGCCGCCGTTGCGCGAGCTCGCCGGCCAGGCGGAGCAGGCGTTCGCGTTCTTCAACAACAACGCGACGAGCCCGGACGGTCGCGGCGGACGCGTCGCGCAGGCGGCGGCGAATGCGCGCGCCCTGCGGAAGCTGCTCCAGGCCGAACACGTGCCGATCTCCTGATGGACGTCCTCTCGATCGTCCACGGCCCGAACGTCGGCGCCGAGGTCTTCGCCGACGCCGTGCGAGAGCGCGGCCACCGGCTCGTCGACTGGGTTCCGTCGACCATGCCCGCGCCGCGACTCGACGGCATCGGAGCGGTGATGGTCTTCGGCGGCGCGATGCACGTCGACCAACACAGCACGCATCCCTGGCTCGCTGCCGAGGACGCGCTCCTTCGTGACGCCCTCGAGGCCGGCACACCGACCCTCGGCATCTGCCTCGGCGCGCAGCTCCTCGCGAAGGCGGCTGACGCATGGGTCGGCCCGACGGACGAGCCGGAGATCGGCTGGTTCCCCGTCGAGGTGAACGACGAGGGCGCGGCCGACCCGGTCTTTGGCCGCCTCCCACGACGCTTCGACGCGTTCCAGTGGCACTACTACGTCTTCGACGTTCCCGCCGCAGGTCGCGAGCTCGCATGCAACTCGACGTGTTCGCAGGCATTCAGGATCGGCGAGCGCGCCTGGGGCGTGCAGTTCCATCCCGAGGTGACGCTCGAGCAGGTCCGGTCGTGGATCGCCGACCAGGAGGACGTCCCCGTCGACTGGGCCGAGCTGGACCGGGAGACGCAGCGTCGGATGGGCGACTGGAACACGCTCGGCCGGACGCTGTGTTCGGCGTTCGTCGAGCTCGCCGAGCGCGCCGCCTAGGTCGCCACGGGCTCCACCTCAGCCGTCGCCGCGCTCGAAGGGCAGCTCGGAGTGGCGCGACCACTCGTGCCACGAGCCCGTGTAGTTGCGCGCGTCGTAGCCCGCGTGGCGGAACGCCAGCGTCGCCAGCGCGGAACGCGACCCCGAGTGGCAGTACGCGACGACGTCTCCGGCCTCGCCTACGAGCCCGCGGATGTCCTCCGGCGCACGGGGTCTGCCGGGACCCGAGTACAACGCCTCGACGTGTAGGTGACGCGCGCCCGGGATGTGCCCCTGGCGTGGGTCGCACGGATACCCGCCGCGGCCCGCGTACTCGTCGGGGGTCCGCACGTCGAGGAGGGTCAGCGTCCCGTCCTCGAGTCGCGACATCAACTCGTCACGCGTCGGCACCGCCTCGAGGCGCGGCTCGAACGTCGTCTTCACGGGGTGGAGCTCCACGGCTCCGACCTCCAGCTCCTCCGGCCAGGCGGCCAGTCCGCCGAGCAGGACGGCGACCTGCGGGTGGCCGGCGAGCTCCGCCATCTGAGCGGCGGGCATCGCGCCGACACCGTCGCCACGGTCGTAGAGGACGAGCCGCTCCTTGCCGGTGACGCCGTGCCTGCGCAGCCGCAGTCCGACCTCAGGAGCGAGTGCCTCGAGCATGGGCAGGTCGGTCATCGGCGGTGGCGACCCGAGCACGAGCGGACGCGAACCGGGGATGTGACCCCTCGCGTGCGCGTTCGGGCCGCGCACGTCGCCGAGCACGAGGTCGTCCTCGCCGAGCCGATCGCGCAGCCACGTGATTTCGACGACCGGCGGCAGGTCGGACACGACGGTCAGAGCGCGGCGACGACGGCGATCTCGTCGACCACCGACTCGCGCTCTTCGAGCCGGCCGACCCAGCCGCGCAGCTCAGCGTACGACTCGAGGTCGACGCCGAGCATGTCGCGGGTGCGGACGATCCACGGGACGAACGCGATGTCTGCGAGCCCGAACGATCGGCCGGTGAGGTACGGCTGACGCTGGAGCAGCCTGTCGAGGGATGCGAGCTGGAACGCCAGCCTCTGCGCTGCTCCCTCCTCTCCACGCCGCAACGCGTAATACGGCTTCGACAGCTCGTCGAAGCGGAAGATGGTCATGCGCGCGAGCGCACGCTCCCCCGGGTCGTCGGGCAGCAGCGGCGGTTCCGGGAACCGCTCGTTCAGGTACTCGTCGATCACGGCGGACTCGGCGAGGACGAATGCGCCCTCCTCGATCACCGGGACCCTGCCGAGCGGGTTCTTCTCGTAGATCCACGCGGGCCGGTCGTCGAGGTCGATCACGACGGTCTCGTACTCGATCCTCTTCTCAGCGAGCGCGATTCGCGTTCGCGCGCAGTACGGACACCGGTCGGCGTCGTAGAGCGTGATCACCGTTCGATCCTAGCTTCGAGCTGCATCGCGTCGGCGATCTGGACGGCCAGCTCACGCGCGGGCGGGAGGTCGGCCGGAGACGGAGCGACGCGGGCGACCGCGCGCAGCCGCCCCGGGTCCGCTCCGGTGAGACGCGCGACGAGCGTGGGGTTGGCCGAGAGCGCCAGCTCGTCGCCCCTGCTGAGCTCGCCGTAGTAGGTGGGCACCGACAGGTACTCGTCGACCATCCGCCCGCGGTCGTAGAGCAGGAACCTGACGACCGAGTCCTCCTCGACGGCGAGTGCAACGACGGGCACGCCGAGCCGGTCCGAGAGCTCGAGCGCGAGCCGCCGCTGCGTATCGCGGTCGTGGTCGCACAGCTCGTCGATCACGGCCACCCAGCCGTTGCTCGCGGGCGAGACGTCGGACCACGCCGATCGTCCCTTGCGCGGCACGAACTGCGCGAGGGCGCGCTCGACCGCCTCGACGTCGTCCGTCTGGACGTGCGTGGACGCGACGGAGGGCGGCGCGGAGGACGTCGTCACGCGTCGCTCGAGCGTGTCGATCCCGGCCACGAGCGTGACCGCCTGCTCACCGAACCCGAGCCTGCGGTAGACCATGCGTGCATCGGCGTTGTCCACGTCGACGGCCAACATGAGCACCTCGGCCTGCGACTGTCTCGCGATCTCGGCGACGGCCCCGAGCAGCTCCTTGGCGATTCCCTGACGGCGTGCGGCGCGACGTACGAACAGATCGTTGACGTAGAGGACGCGCGGCCGGCGCTCGCCACCCGACGCGAAGCCGACCACCTCGCCGTCGGCTTCGGCGAGGAGCACGTAGCCGCTGCCCGAGATGCGGTCCCGGAGCACCGACCACGCCTCGTCCCAGGACTCGTCCCACCACTCCGGTCCGGCGAGCTCCTGCTGGAACTCGTGCCAAAGACCTTGCAGGGAGTCGTGGTCGTCGTCAGTCGCCGGGCGGATGGACACGGAGGCCGGTCAAGAGGTAGTGGGCCGAGAGATTCTGGAACGGTGCGAAGCGCGAGCCGAAGGCGCGAACGTCGTCGACGTCACCATAGAACGCGAGCACCGCCTTCCGCACGCCCAGGTCGCCGGCTGGCCATGCCTCCGGGCGCGCGAGGTGCCGTGCGAGGAACCAGTCGGCGGTCCATTCGCCGAGTCCTCGCTGTGCGACGAGCTGCCGCTTCACCTCGTCGTCGGGCAGCTGCGCCAGCCCATGGAGGTCGAGGTCGCTCCGGGCCAGGCCGACGACGTACTCCGCCTTGCGCTGCGAGAACCCGAGCGGGAGCAGGTCGTCGGGATCGGCGAGCGCCAGCCGCTCCCTCGTCGGGAACGCGTACGCGTGCACCGCACGGACGCCGAACTCGGTGATCAGGCGGTTTCGGACCGCGAACGCGGCGAACAGCGAGACCTGCTGCGCCGTGATCGAGGTGACGATCGACTCGAACGGATCCGGAGCGAGCGGCGGCCGTAGTCCCTCGAGCGCCGAGACGAGCCGCGCGAGCACGGGCTCGGTCGGCGCGAACGCCGAGAAGGCGTCGAGATCGAACCGAAGGCCGAGCAGCGTCCGGACGACCTGCTCGATCTCGGGGTCGAGCGGATCGACGAGGACACCGCCTTCAACCGATTCGATCCGCACCTCGCGGCCATCGACGACGCGGTGCAGCCCGCCGTCGTGCCACAGGTTCGCGAGATCCGGACCGAAAGTGCGATACCGCTCGGTCGAGAGCGCGAAGTCGTAGGGCTCCGGCACGCGCACGAGCGGCATCCGCCCGAGGCTAGCCGGTGAAGCAACGGCGGCGGCCCGTCCCTCGCCGAGGCCGCCGCCGTCTGCAACGGGTCCCTCCTGCGGCGCGCTACGGGCTCAGCTGCGCCAGACCCGATTCGACCTGGTTCGTGTTCGGATCGGACGGCGACGGCGTCGCACCGGAGGCGAGCTTCGCCTCGAGCTTGTCGATCCTGGCCTTCAACGCCTCGAGCTTCGAGACGACCTGTGCCGCGCGTGCGCATTTGCCCGTCGTCGAGCCGGCGCACGCCTGCTCGATCCTGCTCTCGAGCGTGTCGATCTTCGCCTTGATCTGGTCGAGCACGGACATGAGCTTCTGGACGCACTGCGCCCGCTCGGCGCCTTTCGTCTTGCGGCAGTGGGCGACGAGCGCCCTCACCTGCTTGCCGAGGCCGTGCAGGTTGGCGACGACGGCGCCGTTCCCGGCGTGGGGAGCGTTCGTCGTCGCGGTCGGCGCCCCGGGCGAGTTGCCGTCCGCGAGAGCGGCCGCCGGCAGCGCGAGCGCCGCGAGCGCGAGACAGAGAACGATCAGGTGTTTCACGGTCGATGCCTCCTTGGGGGAATGGGTCGCACTGACGGTGTCGGCAACTCGTAAGCGGCGCACGACCACCGGGTAAGCGTTTCGTTAGCCGGTGACCCGGAAGGGTGATCCGGCGCAGGCGAGCGTCAGAGCGCCGCGGCGACGTCGAAGAAGTCGCCGAACGGCACGTATGTCACACCGGCGTCATCTAGGAAACGCGCGAGTCCGTCGCGCGCGAAGACTCTGTCGGCCGCGAGAGCCGCGCACCGATCGGAGACTCCATCGCCGACGTACGCGATCGGCCCGTCGGGGAGCGACGCACGCTTGCACGCCTCCCCGCACTCGGCGCAGATCTCCTCGTCGCGCCAGCGGACTCGCCAGCCGTCGGGGCGCGCGTCGACCGAGTTGGCGAGGAGATCGAGCTCGATCCCCTCGCGACGCAGGAGCGGCTGGATGCATTCCGCGAACCCGCTGGACAGGATCAGCGGCCGATGCCGTGCGGCGAGCTCCCTGAAACCCGGCCTGATCCGCGCATGCTCGACGAGCCACTCGTTGACCTGCTCGAGCGGTGCCCGCATGCCGAGGTACTCGAGCTCCATGCACTCGCGTAGCGTCAGCTCCCCGCGGTCGAGCGCTTCCTCTGCGCGGCGGAAGAGCTCGACGTCGCCGAACTCCTCCAACACCATCCACTGGGTGTCCGTCTCCGTGACGGTCCCGTCGAAGTCGACGACGAGCCGCAACTAGAAGTGCGAGGTCAACCCTGCGCCCGTCGCGTCGCCGTCGGCCGACGGCTCGCCGGTCTCACCGCCCGTCGCGTTCTCGTACCACGAGTACGCGTACTTCCCGTCGTCGAGCTCGTGCGCGAGCGCCGACAACTTGAGCGGGTGGAACGTGTCGCACATGACCGCGAGCTCGGACGTCTCGTGCATGCCGATCGACTTCTCCGCGAGGCCGGGCTGCGGCCCGTGAGGCAAGCCCGAGGGATGCAGGGTGATCGATCCGACGTCGACGCCCTTTCGCGATCCGAAGTTCCCGGAGACGTAGTAGATCATCTCCTCCGACTGGAGGTTCGAGTGGTGGTAGGGGATCGGGACCGCGAGCGGATCGAAGTCGAGCTTCCTCGGGCAGAAGGAGCAGATCACGAAGTTCTGCCCCTGGAACGTCTGGTGCGAAGGCGGCGGCTGATGGATGCGGCCCGTGATCGGCTCGAAGTCGTGCACCGA
>DASPSY010000004.1:0-6021 GCA_035623685.1 Gaiellaceae bacterium | reverse complement strand
GGCTCGCCGAGTTGATCCGCGACTCGAGCCGCCCGGATTTCGGCCACGAGACGTTGTTCAACCGGATGATCACGGTCGAGCTCGCGCTGCGAGCCGCCCAAGCGTCGATCGACTGACCGCTCGCGCCGTTGCGCTCTCAGTCGAGCAGCGGCCCGAACACCTCGGTGACGAGCGGGTCGAACGCGGACGGCAGCGTCCCGTCGACGCTCGCGTGCTCGCGCAGGTGGAAGAGGTAGGCTCGCCATTCCTCGACGGTCTCGGGCGAGGCGGCCGGTGCCGCTTCGTCGACGAGCCGCTCGAGCTCGACAAGCGTCCACGGCGGGCCGACCGTGGCCAGGCGTGCCGGTTCGGGCACGAGCTCGACCGCCGAGACCGGCTCCGCCGACGCCGGCACGGGCACCGGCTCGGGCTCGGGCTCGGGTTCCGGCTCGAGCTCGGCCGCGAGCTCCGGTTCTGGCTCCGGCTCCGGTACTGACTCAGCTTCTGGCTCGAGCTCGGCCGTCGGCTTCGGCCCGGCGCGGCTCTCCAGCTCCTCTTCGCGGAGGACGAGGCGCGCGGCGCGCTGCGCGAGCTCGAGCTCTCGGACGGTCACGGCCTCGACGCGCCGGTCGAGCAACGCTTCCCGTTTCCGGAGGTCCGCCGGCGCGGCCACCGCCGTCGTGCGACTGGCGAGCGCGAGCGCGGCGAGCGCACCAACGAGCAGTCCGACGCCGAGGCCAAGGAGCGAGTCGCGTAGGACGTGGCGCTCAGGGGTCGAGAGCGCGTGCGCAGCGTCGAGAATCGCAGCGTGCAGCGGCGGGCTCGTCGACCCGAACCGCGCCGAGACCAGCTGCGTGAACACGGTCGCGGCCTCCTGGGCCAGCTGACGCGCATGGTCGGCGTCGGCCGCGGTTGCAGAGAGGACGATCACCTGCGAGTGCGGACGGATCGATGCGTGCAGCCGCGCGCGAATCGTCTCCTCGGACTGTGTCAGCCGGAGCGTGCTGCGCACGTTTCCGGCGAGCACGCTGCTCGTGGCGAGCGTCTGCAGGTTCGGGAGCTCCGGGGTGACCGCGCCAACGCCTCGCGGCGACGAGACGAGTATCGCGGCCTCGGCACGTCGCGTCGTCGACGTCGTGAACGCGACGATCAGTCCGACGACGAGCCCGAGCACGGCGATCGCCGCGACGAGCCACCACCGGCGAGCGGCGAGCCGGTCCACGCGGTCAGCTCCGCTCGCGCAGCGCCGGAAACAGGATCACGTCGCGGATCGTGTCCCGACCCGCGAGCAGCATCGCCAGCCGGTCGATACCGACTCCGAGGCCACCTGTCGGCGGCATCCCGTAGGACAGCGCCTCGACGTAGTCGGGATCGCCGACCTCGGCCGTCGCGTCGCCGGCCACGCGCTCCTCCTCCTGCATGGCGAAGCGGTGCGCCTGCTCCTCGCTGTCGTTCAGCTCGCTGAAAGCATTGGAGAACTCCATTCCACTGACGACCGTCTCGAAGCGCTCGACGAGGGTCTCGTCGTCGTCCGTCGTCCGTGCGAACGGAGACATCTCGATCGGCCAGTCGTAGACGATCGTCGGCTGGATCAGGTTCGGCTCGACGAACGCCGAGTACGCGTGATCGAGCAGCTGCGCCCACGTCCTGTCGTGCGACGTGTCGACGCCTTTCTCGTCGAGTCGAGCGCGAAGCTGCTCCACGTCGCGCGTCCAGACGCCCGCCTCCTCGAGCGCGTCGGGAAAGCGCAGCCGCTGCCACGGCGGCGCGAGCTCGACCTCGTGCCCGCGAAACGTGACCCTCGTCCCGCCGATCGCGGCGTGTGCGGCCCGCTCGACGAGCGACTCGATGCGCATCATCGTGTCGCGGTAGTCGGCGTACGCCTCGTACCACTCGAGTTGCGTGAACTCCGGTGAGTGCTTGTACGAGTACCCCTCGTTGCGGAAGTCCTTCGAGAGCTCGTACACCTTCTCGAGCCCACCGACGATGAGACGCTTGAGGTAGAGCTCGTCGGCGATCCGCAGGTAGAGATCCTGGTCGAGCGCGTTCGCATGTGTCACGAACGGATCGGCGAATGCGCCGCCGTAGCGCGGTTGCAGGATCGGCGTCTCGACCTCCCAGAACCCTTCGCCGTCGAGGTAGGCGCGGATCGCCGTGACCATGCGCGAGCGGACCTCGGCGTCCCGCCGCGACTCCTCGTTCATGAGCAGGTCGAGGTAGCGCCGCCGGTACCGCTGCTCGACGTCCGTGACGCCGTGGAACGTGTCAGGCAACGGCGCTCGGATCTTCGCCAGCGTGTGGAACCCGTTGACCTGCAGCGACGGCTCGCCTCGCTTCGTCTTCATCGGCACGCCTTCGACGCCGACGATGTCGCCGATGTCGACGTCCGGCAGCTCGCCGATCGACTCCTGGACGACGATCTGCATCCTGCCGCTGCGGTCGACGAGGTCGAAGAAGACGATGCCGCCGTGGCCGCGCCGCGCCATGATCCGGCCGGCGAGGCGCCGTCCGCCGTCGAGCTGCTGACCCGGTTCGAGCCGATCGGACTCGGCCCGCACCGACGCGATCTCGTCGCGATCCGGAAACCGTTTCGGCGAGGCCACTAGGACCGGCGTTCGAGCTTGTCGGCGGTCCGCTCGAGCACGACGCGAGAGCCTATCGGCCGAGCAGGCGAGAGAGGAGCGTCCGTCGCGCCCCGCTCGTGCGGGCGACAGGCGGTCGTGGGGGCAGCGGCTCTCCGCCGATGATCGCCGCCGGGACGTCCGACGTGAGCCACCGCGCGAGGTCGTCGTCTCCCACCGCGTTGCACGCGTGCGAGAGACCGACGTCGCGGAGACCCGGACTGTGTGCGTCGCTCGCGATCACGTGGACGAGTCCCGCGTCGATCAGGCGATCCGCGCAGGCGCGGGAGCGTGAGCCGAGCCGCCCGTCGACCGACCCCGCCGTCACCTGGACGAGCGCGCCGCCCTCGACGAGCGCGGCCACACGCGGCTCCGGGTCCTGCTGGACGATCGGATTGCGCTCCGGGTGCGCGATCAACGGCGTGAAACCGGCGGAGACGAGCCGGAGGACGATGTCGACGAACGCGGGCGGCCACTGCGTGTACGGGGTCTCGACGAGGAGATACGACGGGTTGCCTCCGAGCCCGAATCGTCGAAGGTCGTCGGGCCCGAGCAGGTCGAGCTGGTCGAGCGCGATCTCGGCGCCCGTGAACACCTCCAACTCGATCTCGGCGGCCTCGAGCGCGCGCCGGAACTCGACGACGCCGCGCTCCATCTCGTCGGCGCTCGTCGGGTAGTCGTCCCGTACGTGCGGCGTCGCCGCGATCGAGCCGATTCCGTCGGCGACCGCAGCGCGCGCTATCGCGAGCGCCTCGTCGAGGTCGCGAGCGCCGTCGTCGAGACCCGGGAGGATGTGCGAGTGGAGATCGATCACGCGGCAGGAGCCGCGTCAGGCGGCCTTGATCTCGAGGATCTTGAACTTCAGCGTCCCACGCGGCGCCGAGACCTCGACGGTCTCGCCCTTCTTCTTGCCGATGATGGCCTTCCCGACAGGCGACTCGTTCGACAGCTTGTTCTCCGCAGGGTTGGCCTCGGCGGAGCCGACGATGTGGTACTCGACGGTCTGCCTCGCGTCGACGTCTCGGAGACGGACCTTCGAGCCGATCGAGACGACGTCCTTGGCGATGTCCTTCTTCTCGATGACGCGTGCGTCGCGCAGCCGCTCCTCGAGTGTGGCGATCCTGTGCTCGAGCAGCATCTGCTCGTTCTTGGCGTCGTCGTACTCGGCGTTCTCCGCGATGTCTCCGAACTCGCGCGCGACGCGGATCCGCTCCGCGACCTCGCGCCGCTTCACGGTCGAGAGCTCCTCGATCTCGTTCTTCAGCCTCTCGTAGCCCTCGGGCGTGAGGATGACTTCCTTCACAGTGAGGTCCCTTCTTACGAAAAAGCGCGGCGCTGCCCGCGCCGTCGCGGGCGCGAATGGTAGCGCCGCGCCCGGTCTTCGTCAACACCTGCTCGGAGGTACGATTTCGGACTCTGTGCAGGTAAATCTCAGAGAATCCTGGTGGATCGGGGGCGTCGAGATCCCCACGAGGCTGGTCCTCGCGCCGATGGCGGGCGTGAGCGTCCAGGCCTTCCGACGCCAGGGACGCCGCTACGGAGCCGGGCTCGTCTGCTCGGAGATGGTGTCCTGTGCCGGCCTCGAGCACGGCAACGAGCGGACACTGGGCTACCTCCGCGTCGCGGGAGACGAGCATCCGCTGGCGATCCAGGTGTTCGGCTCGGAGCCCGAGGTGATGGCCGAAGCCGCCCGGATGGTCGAGGCGGCGGGCGCGGACATCGTCGACGTCAACTTTGGCTGCCCGGTCAGGAAGGTGACGAAGACCGGGGCAGGCGCGACCCTCCTCGACGACCCCGACCGCGCCTGCCGGATCGTCTCGTCGATGGCCGAGGCGGTCGACATCCCCGTCAGCGTCAAGATGCGCCGCGGCCTGGAGAACGGCTCGCGCGCCTGCCTGGAGGTCGGTCCGCGGCTCGTCCGTGCGGGCGCGGCCTCCCTGACCCTCCACCCGCGCAGCGCGCGCCAGATGTACACCGGCAGCGCCGACCATGCGCTGACCGCCGAGCTCGTCGAGCTCGTGGACGTCCCCGTGGTCGCCTCGGGCGACGTCGCGTCGCGGGCGCGGGCGCAGGCCGTGCTGGCCACGACCGGAGCTGCTGCCGTCATGGTCGGCCGCGGCGCGCAGGGCAATCCGTGGGTCCTGCGAGAGATCGCGGACGGTGGAGACGCCGGGCCAACTCGCGAGGAGATCGTCGCCGAGGTGATCCTCTTCATCGGCGAGACGGTGCGGGAGCTCGGCGAGCGACGAGCGTGCGGGTTTCTGAAGAAGTTCTACGGCTGGTACCTCGGGCGCGGACGCTTCCCCCGTCAGTTCAAGCAAGAGCTCGTCCGGCTCGAGACCACCGACGAGGTCGTCACGCGGCTGCTGATCGCGGAGCCGGGAGCCGCAGCGATCGTCGAGCGGCTCCAGGCGGAGCTGCCCGCCTTGGAAGACGAGATCCTCCTCGACCAGATGCCGATCTCGATCTACGGCGGCGGCTAGCCGCGTCCCGCCGTCAGTGGTGGTGGCGCCCCGAACTGCCGACGTGGCTCGAGCCGTCGCCGCCGCGGTGGCTCGAGTCGCTACCTGAGCCGCTGTGATCGGCTGAGCCACCCTGAGCGCCCTGATCCTGCTGCGTGGACGGGACCGGGCCGCCGCCGCCGTCATCTCCGCTCTTGCCGCTCTGCGAGGAGCCACCGCTCGGCGACGAGTGACCGCAGCCGGTGCCCTGGCCGCCACCGCCGGTGCCGCCCTGTGCGCTTCCGCCTTGCCCGTCGGAGCCCTGGCCGCCACTGCTCTGGCTGCCCCCGCCCTCGTCGTGTCCGCCCTGGTCGTCCTGGTCGCCGTGACGGTGATGGTGTTCGGACTTGGGCGGCCGACCTGAACCGGTCGGCGGCGGCGGAGGTGGAGGCGGCGACACAGGCTTGCGGGGGCCAGCGACCACGGTCGACGGCGGCGGCGAAGGCGTCGTCGTCGGTGGAGGGGTCGGTGTCGTCGTCGGCGGCGGTGGCGTCGAGGTCGGTGGCGGCGGCGTCGGCGTCTTCGGAGGCTTCGGAGACTTCGGCGAGCCCGACGTGGACGACCCGCCGCCTCGCGGCGTCCTCCCCGCGACCGGGACGACAGCCGGGCCCGTGGTCACGGCCGAGGCCAGGACCGCCGCGATCCCGGGGGCCGCGGTGTTGCGCGCTTTCCGGCCGTGGGCCCGAGCCTTGAGCTCCCCCGAGACCGAGGGACTGATCGCAATTCGGACGTGTCCGCCGGCAGGAGGAGCGAAGCGCTGGATCACCTGCGTCCTCGGCGACTCCAATGCGGCGCGCCAGAGATAGCCCGAGGCCGCGGCGGCAGCCACGAGCGCAAGCAGCAGCGCTGCATTGGGAAGCCGGCGCATTCCTCTAAAAAGTATCTACACCTTTTCCGACGGCGTGAAGACCCCCGCCACG
>DASPSY010000052.1:0-27895 GCA_035623685.1 Gaiellaceae bacterium | reverse complement strand
GGCGTGGCGTGGGACGATCCCGAGATCGCCGCGGACTGGGTGCTCACCGAGCCCGCGATGTCCGAGCGAGACCGTGCAAATCCGAAACGGTCCGAGCTCGCCGGCGAGCTCCGGCCGGTCTGGCAGCCGTAATCATGAACCTGCTCGTCGCCGGCGGCGCCGGGTTCATCGGCTCCAACTTCGTCCGCTGGTGGAACGGTGAGCGACCCGCGGATCGCATCATCGTCCTCGACGCGCTGACGTACGCGGGCAATCGCGCGAGTCTCGACGGAGCGGCACACGTGTTCGTCGAGGGCGACATCGGCGACCTGGCGCGTTGCGAGTCGGTGCTGCGCGAGCACCACATCGACGTGATCGTCAACCTCGCCGCCGAGTCGCACAACTCGTATGCAATCGCGAACCCGGGCGTGTTCTTCCGCACCAACGTGCTCGGCACCCAGACCTTGTGCGAGGCCGCGCGGCGGGCCGGTGTCGCGCGGTTCCATCACGTCTCGACGTGCGAGGTGTACGGCGACCTCCCGCTCGACTCGGCGGAGACCTTCACCGAGGAGTCTCCGTACCGTCCGCGCACGCCTTACAACGCCTCGAAGGCGGGCGCGGACCACGCGGTGCGTGCGTACTTCGAGACGTTCGGCCTGCCCGTCACGATCACGAACTGCTCGAACAACTACGGGCCGTACCAGTTTCCGGAGAAGGTGATCCCGGTGTTCGTCACGAACGCGCTGGACGACGAGCCGCTGCCGCTCTATGCATCGACGGCGAACCGCCGCGAATGGCTCCACGTCCTCGACCATTGCGCTGCGATCGACCTCGTACTGCAGAGCGGCCGTGAGGGAGAGACGTACAACGTCGGCTCCGGGGTCGAGCTGTCGATCGAGGAGCTCGCCGACCGCGTGCTCGCGCTCCTCGACAGGCCCGCGTCCCTGAAGACGATCGTCCCGGACCGGCCGGGCCACGACCGGCGCTACCTGCTCGACTCGACGAAGATCAGGGGCGAGCTCGGCTGGAAGCCCGCGCACGACCTCGGGCGCGGCCTCGCGGAGACCGTCGAGTGGTACGCGCGGAACCGGGAGTGGTGGGAGCCGCTGAAGCGACGCGCGCCGGTCGAGGAGACCGCCTGGTAGCAGGGTGCCCGCGTGGACGACGCCGGAGAGGACGTCACGATTCGGTAAAGAAAAACCGCTGCTCATGAGCCTGTTTGCTAGCCTCGTCCCGGTCCTCGGCATCGGCCCGCCGAGACTCAGGGCCTCTCCGATGCGCCGACCGCTCGCACTTCTCGCCGCTGTCGCCGTCTTCGCGACGGTTCCCGCCGCTGCGCCAGGGAGCGCCCAGCAGACGCTCGCACCGCTTCCGGCCGCCGCCACGTTCGTGATCAACGGCCGGGGCTGGGGCCACGGCGTCGGGATGAGCCAGTACGGCGCGTACGGCTACGCCCAGCACGGCTACACGTACCAGGAGATCCTCGCGCACTACTTCCCGGGCACGGACCTGACGACCGTGCCGAAGAGCCGCGTGCGCGTCTTGCTCGCGGTCAACGCGGCGAAGCTCAAGATCTCCTCTGCAGCGGACTTCACGGCCAAGGACGCAAACGGCGTCACGCACCAGGTTGCGGCGGGGACGTACACGCTCACGCCCGCGTTGAAGCTCGCCGTCGACGGCGCGCAGAAACCGGTGGCGCTCGCACAGCCTGTCCTCTTCCAGCCAGGAGCGGCGCCACTCGCGCTCGCGCGCCGCTACCGCGGGTCGATCCAGGTCGACCTCAGCAACGGCAAGCTGCGCGCGATCAACGTCGTCGGACTCGAGCAGTACCTCTACGGCGTCGTTCCATCGGAGATGCCGTTCCAGTGGTCGCCGCAGGCACTCGATGCTCAGGCCGTCGCCGCGCGGTCGTACGCGCTCGCCACGAGGCGTCCGACCGGTGCGTTCGACCTCTATCCGGACACGCGCAGCCAGGTGTACCTCGGCATCGATCACGAGAAGCCGACGACGACCGCCGCAGTGGATGCGACGTCGGGGCAGGTAGTCACCTACGACGGCGCGGTCGCGACGACGTACTTCTTCTCGACCTCGGGAGGGAAGACGGCCTCGGCCCAGGACGTCTGGGGGAAGGCCGTCCCCTACCTCGTCTCCGTGCCCGACCCGTACGACTCGATCTCTCCGTACCACACGTGGGGCCCGGTTGCCCTCACCGGCGCGAAGCTCGGGCGCCTGCTGCACGCCGGCGGCGCCGTCACCGACGCTGCGACGACGCTCAACTCCTCCGGCCGCGTGGCCACGATGAACGTGCTCACCGCCCACGGTGAGAAGTCGTTCGACGCCAACACGCTCCGCTCTGTGCTCGGCCTGCGCTCGACGTGGTTCAAGGTCGGAACGCTCGCGCTCGGCACACCGGGGGCGGCGGTCTCGTACGGATCGGCAGCACAGCTGCCGGGAGTCGTACGCGGCCTCGCCGACGTCTCGTTGCAGCAGCGGAACGGGACCGCGTGGCAAACCGTCGGTGCGGTCTCCCCCGCGAAGGACGGGACGATCGCCGTGTCGGTGAAGCCGACCGCGACCTCGTACTACCGGCTGAGCGTCGGCAAGGCGGCGACCGCCGTCGCACGGGTGCCGGTCGCGCCGCTCGTCCGCCTGACGCCACCGAGGACGCAGACCGACCTGCGCGGCACCGTGCGGCCGATCCTGCCCGGCGTCGCGGTCGCGATCCAGCTCGAGCAGGGAAGCAAGTGGGTGACGGTCGCACACACGACCCTGACCACGTCGGGAACCTTCGACGCGCAGCTGCAACTCGCCGACGGCACGTATCGCGCGCGCGTTGCGCCGGGGCACGGTCTCGTCGCCGGCGTCTCGAGCATCTTGCAGGTCTCGAGCTCGTGAAGCGCGCGGCGGCGCTCGTCTTCCTCGCACTCGGCCTCGTCTTCCCGAGCGCCTCGTCGGCGCGCGAGTCGTTCGTCCCGACCGACCCGCTCGTGAAGTACCAGTACTACCTCGAGCAGGACCACGCGTTCGATGCGTTCGGCGACACGCTGCCGAAGCTCAACCCCGTGAACGTCGCGATCATCGACTCCGGCCTCGACATCACGCACCCGGAGTTCCCGAAGAAGCTCGTCTGGGCGGCCAAGAGCTTCGTCAACACGCCGTGGTCGGTCGACGAGCAGGGGCACGGGACGTTCGTCGCCGGGGAGATCGCGGCCGCGATCGACAACGGCAAGGGGATCGCGGGCATTGCCTTTCCGGCGCAGCTGATCATCGCGAAGATCGCGTCGGCCGACGGGTCGATCTCCGTCGACGCCGAGGCGGCAGCGATCCGCTGGTCCGTCGACCACGGGGCGCAGGTGATCAACCTCTCGCTCGGCGGCGTGCGCGATCCGCTCGACCCGCACGACGACACTTACTCACCGGAGGAGGCAAGTGCGCTCCAGTACGCCGTCCGCCACAACGTGGTGATCGTCGCGGCCGTCGGCAACTCCGACGAGGCGCCGCGCTCGCCGTGGCCATGGGCCAGCTATCCGGCCGCGCTGCCGCACGTGATCGGCGTGAGCGCGTTGACGGAATCCGGCAACGTCGCCTCATTCTCGAACCGCGACGCGATCTACAACGACATCTCGGCTCCGGGCGAGGACATCTTCTCGACGTTGCCGCTCGCGCTGACGAAGCAGAACCCGACCTGCGTCGACCAGGGATACTCCGACTGCGGCCCGAGCGACTTCAGGCCCGCCGACGGCACCTCGTTCGCCGCACCGCAGGTCGCCGCGGCCGCCGCGCTCCTGCTCGCGCTCAGGCCGACGCTGAGGGCGGACCAGGTCTCGAACATCCTCGAGCGCAGCGCGACCGACGTGAACAGCGCGGACGGCTGCCTCAAGTGCCCGGGAGGCCGCGACGCCTTCACCGGCTGGGGACGCCTGGACATCTCGAAGGCGGTCGCCGCGCTCGGCGAGCCGCTGCCGCCCGCCGACCACTTCGAGCCGAACGACAACGCCGGCTCGCTCGCACCTGTCCTCCCCCCGGCGCGCCGCATCCTCAAGGCGACGCTCGACTACTGGGACGACCCGATCGACGTCTACCGGTTCCACCTCGCGACCGGGCACTCCGTCTCGTTCGCGCTCAAGGGCCCCGCGGGCACGACGTCCAAGCTCGTGCTCTGGAAACCGGGGACGCGAAGCGTCATGGACCTCCGGCACTCGAACATGAAGGTGGCGCAGACAACGGGTCGCGGCTCGCTCCACCGGCTCTCGTTCCGCGCGCAAGTCCCGGGGTGGTACTACATCGAGGCGAAGCTCGTCACGCGCGGCTTCGGCCAGTACACGCTCTCGATCAAGCGCACCTAGCCCCCGCGTCAGTCCGCGCCGAGCAGCTCCTCCGAGGGGACCTCGCGCAGGACCTTGGCGGGATTCCCGACGACGACCGTCCGTGGCGGAACGTCCGAGACGACGACCGCGCCCGCGCCGACGAACGCCTCCTCCCCGACCTCCACGCCCGGACAGAGGATCGCACCACCGCCGACACGAGCGCCGCGTCGGATGGTCGGCCCCTTGATCGACGCGTGCCGTTCCTCCGTGCGACCCATCAGGTTGTCGTTCGTGGTGACGACGCACGGCGCGACGAACACGTTCTCCTCGAGCGTCGAGTAGGCGGTGATGTACGCGTCGGCCTGGATCTTCGTGAGTGCACCGACCGTCGTGTCGTTCTCGATGAGCGAGCCGCGGCCGACGACGACGTCGTCGCCGATCGACACGCGCTCGCGCACGCAGGCCTGGTCGCCGACGATCACGCGCGCGCCGAGCCTGCTCCCGGCGAACACGATCGCGCCCGTCGACACGATCGTCCCCTCACCGAGCTCGAGCGGCGCCAGCTCCTCGCGTTTCGCCGTCGAGCGAGGAGACAGCGTCGGCTGCTTGCCCACCACTGCGCCGTCGAGGATCCGGCAGCCGTCCCCGATCACCGTGCCCGGATAGACCACGGCGGTCGGAGCGACCTCGTAGCTCAAGCGACGACCTTCTCCAGCGACGACTGGAGCTGTTCGAGCGCGCGCACCACCCGCAGCCCGTCGGCCGCTGCGCGCGCACTGTCGCCTTCACCGCGAACGAGCCCGAGGAAGTGCTCGCACTCGAGCCGCAGCGGCTCGTCGTTCGGGATCTTGGGGCTCCAGATGTCCCCGGTCCGCGTCCGCCACTCGCCGTACGTCGTCGTCGGCTCCTCGGGCGCCTTGTCGTAGACGGTGATCTTCCGCTCGAGCTCCATGTCGTCGAAGACCGCCATCTTGTCGCGGCCGACCACGGTGATCCGCCTGATCTTGTGCGGGTCGAGCCACGAGAGGTGCATGTGCGCGATCTTCCCCGACGGGAAGCGGAGGTAGCAGAAGACGACGTCCTCGACGCCGGGGTTGAGGAACGAGTTGCCGTGCGCCCACGCCTCGGACGGCTCCTCGTCGACGAGGTAGAGCAGCACGGAGAGGTCGTGGACGCCGAGCGACCAGAGCGCGTTCTCGTGCGTGCGGATCGTGCCGAGGTTCTGCCGGTTGCCGTAGACGCAGAGCACGTCGCCCAGCTCGCCCGCGTCGACGAGCCGCTTCAGCGCCTGGACGCCCGGGTGGTACAGGAGCAAGTGGCCGGGCATCAGGACGAGGCCGCGGTCCTCCGCCAGCTCGCACAACTCGTCCATCTCCGCGCCGCGCATCGCCGGTGGCTTCTCGACGAACACGTGCTTCCCGGCTTCGAGCGCACGCTTCGCAAGCGGATAGTGCGTCGGCACCGGCGTTGCGACGACCACCGCCTCGACCGAGTCGTCGGCGAGGAGGTCGTCGAAGTCGCCGGTCGTCCGCGCAGCCGGGTAGCGCGCGCCGAATCTCGCCACCACCTCCGGATCGGCGTCGCAGAGCCACGCGAGGTCCGCGAGCTCGGCGAAGTTCCGCACGAGGTTCTTGCCCCACTGGCCGATCCCGGCCTGGCCGAGTCGGATCACAGCTTCCAGACTTTCCCGTTGCCGGAGCCGTTCCTGCCCGTTGCGTTGCGGAGGTCGACGACGAGCTCCGCCTCCTGGACGAGCCGCTCGTAGTCGATACCCGTGTGTGCGGTGACGATCACGACGCAGTCGTAGCGCGCGGGCTCGAGCGGCACGCTGCGGAGGTCGTTCACCTCCGGGACGTGCTGGTCGTGGTAGGCAACGTCGGCGCCCGCTCCCCGCAGGAGCTCCATCAGCTTCAGCGCCGGCGACTCGCGCACGTCGCCGATGTCGGACTTGTAGGCGACGCCGAGCACGAGCACCTTCGACCCCTTGAGCGAGCGCTGCTTCCCGTGGTTCAGCGCCTGCGAGATCAGCGAGCGGCAGTAGTACGGCATGTTCTCGTTGACCTTGCCGGCGAGCTCGATGAACTCCGTGTAGAAGCCGTACTCGCGCGCCTTCCAGGTGAGGTAGAAGGGGTCGATCGGGATGCAGTGGCCGCCGAGCCCCGGCCCCGGCTTGAAGCTCATGAAGCCGAACGGCTTCGTCGCGGCCGCATCGACGACCTCCCAGACGTCGATGTCCATCCGCTCGCAGAGCTGCGCCAGCTCGTTGACGAGCGCGATGTTGACGGAGCGGAAGATGTTCTCGAGCAGCTTCGTCAGCTCGGCCGCCTCAGGCGACGAGACCGCGTGCACGGTGTCGACCGCATCGGCGTAGAGCTGGGCCGCGCGCTGCGTGCACGCCTCCGTGATCCCGCCGACGACCTTCGGGACTGTCCGCGTCGTCCACTGGCCGTTGCCGGGATCGACGCGTTCCGGCGAGAAGGCGAGGAAGAAGTCCTTGCCGACCTCGAGTCCGCTCTCCTCGAGCAGCGGCAGCACCGCCTCCCTCGTCGTGCCGGGATACGTCGTCGACTCGAGCACGACGAGGTGTCCCTTGCGCAGACGCGGCACGATCGCGCGGACGGCTCCGACGACGATCGACAGGTCCGGCTCGCGCTGCTTCGTCAGCGGCGTCGCGAGCGCGAGCAGGATGGCGTCGGCCTCGACGACTGCGTCGTAGTCGAGCGTCGCAGCGATCCGGCCCGTCGCCGTGTGCGTGCGCAGCGCTTCGGCCGGGACGTCCTCGATGTGGCTCTCGCCGCGGTTGAGCGCATCGACGACCTCGGGATTCACGTCGACGAGGACGACCGTGCGTCCCGCATCGGCAAACGCCTGCGCCAGCGGGACGCCGACGTAGCCCGCGCCGACGATGGCGACGTCCGTCTTCATGCCGGCGACAGGCTACCGAGCAGGCCACGTGCGATCCGGCAGGCCGCGCTCCCGTTCCCGTAGAGCACCGGCCGCTCCGCCGGCATCCGCGCGTCCCCGATCGCGCTCGCGATCGCCTCGGGATCGTCGTCGACGAGCACGTTCGCTCCCGCCTCGACCGTGTCCACCCACTCGGTGGACGGGCGCAGCGTCACGCACGGGACGCCGAACCAGTACGCCTCTTTCTGCAGGCCGCCGGAGTCCGTCGCGATCACGCGCGCCTGCGACGCGAGGGCAGCGAAGTCGAGATAGCCGAGCGGCCCGACCAGCTCGACGTTCGCCGGAACGTCAAGGCCGGCGCTCTCGATCGTGGCCCGCGTGCGCGGATGCGCAGCGAGGACGACGCGCTCGCCGGTGCGGCCGAGCCCGTCGAGGATCCGTGCGAGACGCGCCGGCGCGACGTTCGCCTCGCGGTGCACAGTCGCGGCGATGTAGCGCCCGGGTGTGAGGCCGAGCGTCTCGAGCACGCGAGAACGCTCGCGCGCGACCGGCGCGAACCGCAGGGAGGCGTCGGCCATCACGTCGCCGACGACGACGATGCGCCCCGCCACTCCCTCTGCCTCGACCCTCGCGCGGGAGCGCTCGTCCGGGCAGAGCAGGAGCGTCGAGCTACGGTCGACCTCGATCCGGTTTCGCTCCTCGGGCATCGAGAGGTCGCCGCTGCGCAGACCCGCTTCGACGTGCGCGAGCGGGACGGACGCCTCGACAGCCGCCCTCGCTCCGGCGAGCGTCGAGTTGGTGTCGCCGTACACGAGCGCCCATTCGACGGGCTCTCGCTCGAGCACCTCGACGAGTCGCGGCCGCATCTCCTCCGGATCCGACGTGTGGAGGTCCAGCCGATAGGCCGGCTCTTCGAGGCCGAGCTCGTCGAAGAAAACCTGCGAGAGCTCGCGGTCGTAGTGCTGTCCCGTGTGGACGACGACCTCGTCGATCCCGGCATCGCGCAGCGCAACCGACAGCGCGGCCGACTTGACGAACTGCGGCCGGTTTCCGACGACGGACAGCACTCTCATCGCGGGCTACACTACGCAGCCGCCGGGGCCGTTAGCTCAGCTGGTAGAGCAGGGGACTCTTAATCCCAAGGTCGAAGGTTCGAATCCTTCACGGCCCATCCTCTTTGCAGGCACTTCGTAGCGACACCGACGTCGACGACGTGCCTCCGTCTCCGGATCGGCTCCGCCGCTGCGCGTTTTCTAGAGAGGGAACGCTTGCGAGGCGTGGCTTCCGCCTGCTACCTTGCGATACATGGTACCTCCCTCCCCGCGACGGACCGAGCTGCTCCGGGGCGTGCTCGATCTCTGCCTGCTGGCGGTGATCGACGAAGGGCCGGCGTACGGCTACGAGATGACCAAGCGGCTGCGTGACCGCGGCCTCGCGATCGTCGGCGAGGGCTCGATCTATCCGTTGCTGGGACGTCTCGAGCGTGATGGTCTGGTCGAGACCTACCGCGCCGCGAGCAACGGCGGGCCTCCACGGAAGTACTACCGGCCGTCGAGCTCGGGGCGGGTCGCTCTCGCGCTGGGCGTGTCCGAATGGCGAGCTGCCCGCGACGCCGTGGATGCTGTGCTCGCCCCTGTCAAGATCGAGGTGGCGTCATGAGCGATTTCGTCGAGCAGTGCCGCCGGGAGTGGAAACGCCTCGGTGTTCCCGATCCGCTCGCCGAGGAGATGGCCACGGACCTTGCCTCCGACCTCGCAGACGCCGAGGCCGAAGGTGTCTCCGCCGAGGAGTTCCTCGGAAACAGCGTCTTCGACCCCCGCTCGTTCGCTGCCGCGTGGGCGTCCGAGCGAGGGATCATCCCCGTGCCGTCCGGCCGAAGCACCGGCCGCCGCAGACCGTTCGTGCTCGTGGCCTTCACCACCCTCGCCACGCTCACGCTGGTCGTCGCGGCGCTGCTGCTCGCGACCGGGCAGCCCACCGTGTCACTCGTCGCAACCAGGGCGGCACAGCCCCACTTCGTCCCCTCGCCACCAGGGGCCTTCGTCGCGCCACCGGGCACCAGCCGGCAAGTCCTCCTCCACACAGACACTGCTGCCCCGGTCGAGTGGATCCTGCTGCTCCTGGCGGTCTTCGCGCTCGGCTTCGCAGCGTGGCTGTGGTCGAGCTGGGGCCGCACGCGACCGCCCACCGCGCCGGCCTAGTCGTCATCTCTGGCGATGCGGGGTGTCGCCCTCGTCTCGGACATTCACGGCGTCGTGGGCGCGCTCGACGCAGTGCTCACCGCGACCGAGGAAGACGCGTGTGCGGAGGTCTGGTGCCTCGGGGACATCGTCGGGCATCCGGGTGGGAATCCGTTCGAATGCGTCCAAATCGTCGAGGAGCGTTGCTCGGTCGTCGTCAAGGGCAACCACGACGCCGGTGTGCTCGGCGAGGTTCCGCTCTCGGACTTCGCCGGGACACCCGCGGCGAAGACAGCCCTGGAGCGTGCGCGAGCGGAGCTCGACGGACACCCGCAGCGTGCGAAGCTCCGCGCCTATCTCCGCGCACTGCCGCTCGAAGTGGTGCTTGAGACCCGCGCGGGTCCGATGTTGCTCGTCCACGCAAGTCCTGTCGACCCCCTCTGGCACGACGTTCGCGGAGAGGACGACTACAGACGCGCGTTCTCCGCGGCACCCCGCGCACTCCTCGTCCTCGGCGGCCACACGCACGTGAGCTCGTCGTGCGTCCGGACGGGTGACGGCAGATTCGACCACGCCGCGGGTCACGACCTACTGAGTGACGGGATCGGGATCTCCAGGGGAGCCTGGACATTTGCGAGCCTGGACATTTGCGAACCCCGGCTCGGTTGGAGCTCCGACGAATGCCGAGCGGCACGCGGAGTGGGCGATCCTGACGCTCGACGAGACCGGGACGCCCGTGCAGCTCGATTGGCGCAGGACCCCGGTACGCAACCTCGCGCCGAAACGGGGCAGGTGCGAGGGTGGCTAGACCTCGAGGACGGCCACCTCGTAGCGGTCGATCGTGGACGCGTCCTCGGCTCCCATCTGCTGCGCGGCCTGCGCACGGACGGCGTTCGCGCGCTCCTCGCTCGCCTTCATCGCCTGCTCGTCCTCCCAGAGCGTGATCGCGAGCGCCTTGCCGCTCTGACGGTCGACAAGGAGGATGGCACCCTTGCCCGACTCCGCCTCGACGAACGGCAGGACGTTCTCGCGGAAGTTGGCGATGCCGCCGTCGACGTCGTTCGCCGACCCGCTCAGTGAAGTCACGCGTGCGTGCATCTCGTGCCTCCTGGTTCGTGGAGAGGCGACTATACGAGCCCTCGTGCGCAACGATCGCGACAGCCGCGCGAACCCGGTTCATCGGCAACGACGCCCACCTGCCGCCGGCGCGCCTCAGATGACGCTCAGGAGACGATCTGCAGCTCGCGGACGGTGTTGTTCAGCCGCCGGCCACCGTATTCGGTGACCGTGACGATGTCCTCGATGCGCACGCCGAACCGTCCGGGGAGGTAGATCCCCGGCTCGATCGAGAAGCACATGCCGGGCTCGAGCTCGCGCGTCTCGCCCTCGACCATGTCCGGCGGCTCGTGCGTGGCGAGCCCGATGCCGTGCCCCGTGCGATGGATGAAGCACTCGCCGTAGCCTGCGTCGTCGATCACCTTCCGCGCCGCGCGATCGACCTCCTGACACGCGACTCCCGGACGGACCGCCTCGTACCCCGCCTGCTGTGCGCGCCGCACGACGTCGAACACCTCGCGCTCCTCGTCCGTCGGCTCGCCGACGTGCACCGTGCGGGTCGTGTCCGAGCGGTACCCGTCCTCGGTGCCGCCGAAGTCGAGGACGACCATGTCGCCTTCCTCGATCACGCGCTCGCCGATCCCGTGATGGGGATTCGCCCCGTTCGGTCCGGAGCCGACGACCGTGAAGTCGACCTCCGAGTGTCCATGATCACGCAGGAACCCGGCGAGGTCGGCGCCGATCGCTGTCTCGATGCGACCCGCGAACTGCACGTGCACGATCTGCTCGAAGCTCGCGTCGGCGGCCGCCCCTGCGGCGGTGAGACGCTCGAGCTCGTCGGCGTCCTTCACAGCTCGCAGCATCGGCAGCGTGCTCGTCATCGACACGTACTCCGACCTCGGCAGCGCCTGCTGCAACCCGAGGACGTGCATCGCCCACGCCGAGTCCGAGATGGCGTAGCTCCCCTTGGGGTCGAGCAGTGCGGCGCTCGCCGCGTACGGATCGTTGCCGTCCGACCAGTCGCCCAGCGTCAACGCGCTCGCGCCGGGAGAACTCTCCGCATCGGGCCGCTCGAGGACCGGGACGATCATCGCGGGCTCGCGTCCCTGCTGGAGCGCGAGCATCGTGATCCGCTCGGTGATCGCGAGAGGCCGGTACCCGGTGAAGTACACGAGGTCGGGACCAGGCGTCACGAGCACACCGGTGAGACCGACCTCTGCCGCCTGCGCAATGGCACGCTCCATGCGCCGTGCGTAATCCGAGGTCGTGAACGGACGGATCACGGCTTCGTTGCGATCGGCTCCAGGCCGCCGATCCTACCGGGATCGCCGCGCCGTCCAGGCTGACTTGGCAACGCCGCCGGCCGGTTCGCCCGCAGGCTCGCTGGCGCGTCCAGTAGATTCGCGTCCGACCCGTGCGTAGGGGCTCCTTCGTCCAGCTTCTCCTGTTCGCAGTCGTCGCAGGAGCGATCGGCGTCGCTATCGCCATCTTTCCGAACTGGCTGCCCCCGGCCGCCTCGCGCGAGGCCGGACGCATCCACTTCGTCTTTTGGTTCGTCACGGGGATCTGCATCTTCATCTTCTCGATCGTCGCCGCCGTCCTCGCCTACTCGATCTGGAAGTTCCGGCGTAAACCCGACGACGACACGGACGGGCCGCCGATCCACGGGCACACCGGCCTCGAGATCGCGTGGACGGCGGTGCCTGCGCTGCTCGTGACCGCGATCGCGGTCGTCAGCGGCGTCGTGCTCGCGAAGGACGACGCCGCCGGCGCCGACCCGCTGCACGTCAACGTGGTCGCGCAGCAGTTCGAGTGGACGTTCTACTACCCCACCTACCACAACAAGATGTCGCCGGTGCTGCGACTACCGGTGAACCGGTCGGTCGTCCTGACGATGACGTCGAAGGACGTGATCCACTCCTTCTGGGTCCCGCAGTTCTCGCAGAAGCAGGACGTCGTGCCGGGTATCCATCCGACGCTCCACATCACGCCGGACAAGATCGGCACGTATCCCGTTATCTGCACCGAGCTCTGCGGGCTCGGGCACGCGCTGATGCGCTCGCAGTCGATCGTGATGCCGGTTTCCGCGTTCGACAAGTGGGCCTCCGCGGGAACGAGCACGGCGTCAGGCGGTGCGCCACCGGGCGGCCAGGAAGGGCTCGCGCTCTTCAAACAGGAAGGTTGCAACAGCTGTCACACGCTGACGGCGGCGGGCGCGACCGGGACCATCGGGCCTGACCTCGACAAGCTCCAGGCGGACGCAGCGGGTGCGGGCAAGCCGCTCGCGGCGTTCGTCCACGAGTCGATCGCGGACCCGAACGCGTACATCGCGCCCGGCTACCCGCGGAACGTCATGCCGCAGGACTTCGCGCACACACTCACGAGCGCGCAGCTCACCTCACTCGTGCAGTTCCTCGTCAGTTCAGCTAAGAAGGGAAGCTCGTGACCACGACGGTCACCGTCTATCCCGAGCCACACGCGGAAGAGGAAGGGCCGCCGCGCCCGCCGCACGGCTGGCGGCGCCTCCTCTGGCCGGGCTTCCTGCGCGCTGCCTGGATGGCGCCGCTCTTCTTCGGCATCGGAACGGGGATCGTCGTCGGCATCCGCTGGGCGGCGGACTGGCACCCGTTCTGGTTCGGCTCGATCATCGTGCTCGTCGGCGCGCTGATCGCAGCGCCGATCGGCTTCCTCGCCGGCATCGGCGCGTTCGACTACTGGGTCCGCTACGCGGTCGGAGCGCCAACCACGCCGGAGGACCACTCGGGGCACGGCGCGTACAGCTGGCGCGACTACTTCCGCGTCAACACCGATCACAAGGTGATCGGGATGCAGTACCTCGCGACGACGATCTTCTTCTTCTTCGCGGGCGGGCTGCTCGCGCTGCTCGTGCGGGCGGAGCTCGCGAAGCCGGGGATGCAGTTCTTCGACAACCAGACCTACAACGGCTTGTTCTCGGTCCACGCGGCGCTGATGATCTTCCTGTTCGTCATCCCCGCCTTCGCAGGGCTCGCGAACTTCGTCGTGCCGCTGATGCTCGGCGCACCGGACATGGCGTTCCCGCGCCTGAACGCGCTTTCGTACTGGCTGCTGCCAATCGCCGGGACCATGATGCTCTGCTCGTTCATCGTCCCCGGGGGCGCGTTCGCGTCGGGGTGGACGGGCTACGCACCGCTCTCCGTGCACCAGCCGCTGGGGACGATCTTCTTCAACATGAGCGTCCAGTGGGCCGGCGCCAGCTCGATCATGACTGCCCTCAACTTCCTCGTCACGATCATCACGATGCGCGCGCCGGGGATGACGTTCTGGCGCATGCCGCTCCTCGTCTGGGCCAACTTCACGACCTCGCTGCTCGTCGTGATCGCGACGCCGTTCATCGCCGGCTCGCAGTTCTTCGTGATGTTCGACCGCGTCATGCACACGAGCTTCTTCGAGGTGCAGAGCGGCGGTTACGTGCTCGGCTACCAGCACATCTTCTGGTTCTACTCGCACCCGGCCGTCTACATCATGATGCTGCCCGGCTTCGGGATCGCCTCGGAGGTGATCTCGGTGATGGCCCGCAAACCGATCTTCGGCTACCGGCTGATGGCGCTGTCGCTGCTCGCGATCCTCGTGCTCGGCTTCTCCGTCTGGGCGCACCACATGTTCGTCTCCGGGATGGCCCCGTGGCTGCGCGTCCCGATGATGATCACGACGCTCTTGATCGCGATCCCGACCGGGATCAAGGTCTTCTCCTGGCTGGCGACGATGTGGGAGGGGAAGATCAACTTCGCCACGCCCATGCTCTGGGCACTCGGCTTCGTGTCGATGTTCGTGATCGGCGGTCTCTCCGGGATCTATCTCGGCGCCGTCCCGATCGACATCCACGTCAGCGACACGTACTTCGTCGTCGCCCACATCCACTACGTGCTCTTCGGCGGCTCGCTGTTCACGATCTTCGCCGGCATCTACTACTGGTTCCCGAAGATGACCGGACGGATGTACGACGAGCGGCTCGGCAAGCTGCATTTCTGGCTGACGTTCATCGGGTTCAACGCGACGTTCTTCCCGATGCACCTGATCGGCGTGCAGGGAATGCCGCGGCGCGTCTCGGACTACGACCCGATCTTCGCGGACTGGAACATGTTCATCTCGATCGCGTCGTTCTTCCTCGGCGCGTCGATGATCGTCTTCCTCTACAACATGGTGAAGAGCATGCGCTTCGGGCCGGTCGCGGAGGCGAACCCGTGGCGCGCGCTCACACTCGAGTGGCAGGTGTCCTCGCCGCCGCCGCGGTTCAACTTCGACGAGATCCCGCAGGTCGTCGGCAGCCCGTACGAGTACGGCGTGCCGGGCGCGAAGCACGCGGTGCTCGGAGGCCCGCGCGAGCGCGAGCCGGTGGCGGTCGACTGATGCACGTCCTCGTCGTCGCCAACGAGACCGTCAGCGGCCGGGCGCTGATCGAGGCGATCGAGCGCCGGTGCGCCGAGGGAGACCTCCAGGTCACGGTGATCTGCCCCGTCAACCAGCCGCAGCGCGGGTACGTCGTCTACCAGGACACGCGCCGAGCCGCAGCCGGCCGACGGCTCGACCGGACGCTCGCGCTTCTCCGCGACGAGGGCATCCCCGCGCACGGGCTCGTGGTCGAGTCCGACCCCGTCACTGCGGTTCGCGACGCCGTCGCGCAGCTCGAACCGCCGGTGGACGAGATCGTCGTCGCCACGCATCCCGTGCAGAAGTCGGGCTGGCTGCGGCGAAACGTCGTCGACCGCGTCCGCAGCGCCGCCGGAGACGTGCCGGTGGAGCACGTCGTGGTGGACGTCACGGCGGAGACGGGCGACAAGAACGTGCTCGTGATCGCGAACGAGACCGTGCTCGGCGGTGCGCTGCTCGACCGCATCCGCGAGCGCGCGGCGCGCGAGCCGGCGAGCTTCCTGATCCTGTCGCCGCAGAGCGACCCGTCCCAGGGGTCGCACCCGGAGGCGGAGCGGCGGCTGCGGCGCGCGCTCGCCGAGCTCCGCAGCGACGGGATCGACGCGCACGGCCAGATCGCCCATCCCGATCCGTTCACGGCCGCGACGGATGCGATCCGCGAGGAACGCGTCGACGAGATCATCGTCTCGACGTTCGCGCCGGAGAAGTCGGGCTGGCTGCGGAAAGACCTCGTCCAGCGCCTGCGCGACGAGACGAAGCTGCCCGTCGAGCACGTCGTCTTCCAGGGCGACGCCGTCGAGGAAGGAGCCCCTGTCTAGTGGCCGTCCACGCCGAAGCGCATCCCCACCATCACGGCCCGCCGAAGGCGAACCAGAGCTCGCGCGTCAACGCGTCCGTGCTCGGGATGCTGCTGTTCATCGCGTCGGAGATCATGCTCTTCGGCTCGTTCTTCACGGCGTACTTCTTCATCCGCGTCGTCAACGGCGTGCCGTGGCCGACCCCGCCGTACCACCTGCCGGTGTTCGTCGCCGGCGTGAACACGTGCATCCTCGTCACCTCGAGCTTCACCATGCACTGGTCGCTGCAGTCGATCAAGAAAGGGAACCGGGCAGGGATGAAGGCGGGCCTCGTGCTCACCTTCCTGATGGGCCTGACGTTCCTCCTGACGCAGTTCCGGGAATACTCACGTGTCGGTTTCAACACGAGCAATGGCGCGTTCGCGACGATCTTCTACTGCCTCACGGGCCTCCACGGCGCGCACGTCTTCGTCGGGCTCACCATCCTCGGGATCATGACCGTGCGCGCGTTCCGCGGTCACTTCACGCCCGAGGACCACCACGGGGTCGAGATCGGCGGCATCTACTGGCACTTCGTCGACGTCATGTGGATCGTCGTCTACACGACCGTCTACATCATCTAGCCGTGCACGAGATGCGGACCGCCGAGGGGCAGGCGACTCGGGCGAGGGCCGCTTCGTGATCAACCCGCTGCGCAGCGAGGCCGAGGCCTTCCGGTTCCTGCTGGGAACGATCGTGTACTTCGCCGCGATCGCGATTGCTGCCGCGGTCGGCGGCACGTGGCCGGGCCTCGTCGTCTTCCTCGTCCTCACGATCGCCGTGATCGCATGGTGGTTCCACGCGCGCCGCTCGGAGCGTCCGCTCCAGACGGCGCCGCGGCCGCACGAGGCGGGCGAGCGGCGCATCCTCGTGATCGCCAACGAGACCGTCGCGGGACGAACGCTGCGCACGATGATCCGCGAGCGGAGCGAAGGGGTCCGGGCTGAGGTACTGGTCGTGACACCTGCGCTCAACTCGCCGGTCAGGCACTGGACGTCGGACGAGGACGACGCACGCGCCGCTGCGAGGGAACGGCTGGACGCGAGCCTCGCCGAGCTCCACGCCGTCGGCGTCGACGCCCGCGGCGAGGTCGGCGACGCCGATCCGCTCCAGGCGATCGAAGACGCGCTCAGGACGTTCGGCGCCGACGAGATCATCCTCTCGACCCATCCGGAGGGCCGGTCGCACTGGCTGGAGCGCGGCGTCGTCACCAACGCGCGCGAGCGCTTCCCGGTGCAGATCACGCACGTCGTCGTCGACCTCGAGCAGGAGCAGGCGGCCGCGGACACCGGGCGCACGCACTCCGTGTAGCCGCGCTACTTCCCGGCGTGCGTGGAGACGTACTCCGCGACCGCCCTGATCTGAGCGGCGGTGAGCACGTTCTTGAACGGGGGCATCACGGCCCCGCCGTTCGTGTCCTGGCGGATCACAGTCGCGAGCGACGGCTTCAGCTGGTCGAGGTTGGGCCCGACCGTGCCGGTCGTTCCCGCGGACGCGAGCGTGTGGCACGAGCCGCACTTCGCCTTGAAGATCGTCTCGCCGTTCGTGCCGGTGACCGCCACCTGCTCGGTGAAGCCGGTCACGCCTGCATTCGCCGCGACGAAGGCGGCGACGTCGGCGAGCTCCTGTCCGCTGACGAGGTTCGGCGGCATGTTCGCCTGGAGGTACTGGACGCTCGTCCCGGTCGCGTACTGGCCCGGGTTGCGGATCTGGCCGGCGACGATGTCCTCGATCGCGCTCTGCTTGTAACCCTCTTTCCGGGCCTCGGCGAAGGCGTCGTCGAGATTCGGCCCGATCGTCCCGGTGGAACCCGCCGCTGCGAGCGTGTGGCACGAGGCGCAGTTCTTCGTGAACACGACCTTGCCGGCGTTCGCGTCGCCGCCGGTCACGCGGCCGCCGGTGCCGCAGCCGGCGAGGATTACGACGAGGACGAGCAGGGGCAGCGCGGCGCGCAAGACGCCGAGTCTAACCGCCGGAATTCTGCTGAGCCTTCTCCAGCGTCGCGATCCTCGACTCGATCTCCCGCTTGGTCGCCGGGTCGACGTCCTTCAGGCCGAGTGCGCTCTGATACGCGGTGAGCGCCGTCTTCGCGTCGCCGAGCTGCTCGGCCACGTTCGCGAGCTGGATCAAGTTCGTGGAGGTCGGGCTCACCTTCGACAGCTGCCGGAACACCTGGATCGCCCGCTTCGCCGACGTCTCGTAGGCGGTGTTCGCGTTATTGAGCGCCGTCGAGTCCTGAGCGGCGACGGCCTGTGTGATCTGACCCGGGCCGACGAGGGTCGAGAGCGGCGAGGTCGAGGTCGGCGAGACGGAGAACGGCGTGTTGCCGCCGTCCGTCTGCTGACGGAAGAACGCGAGCTGGAGCGCCTGCTGGGCGGTCGTCGCGGCAGCGAGCTCGAGACCGCCGAGCCGTTGGAGCTGGCTGATGTCCTTCGGAGCGAGCCGAACGTACTGCTGCAGCGCCGCGATCGTCTGCGCGGTGTTGTCCTGCCGGTCGTACGCGTCTGCGAGCTCCTTGTACGCGGCGGCCTGCTGCGGGTGGAGTTGCACGTTCTTGAGCGCCGTCTCGAGGGAGGGGCCGCTGCTCCCCTTCGCGCCGAACACGCTCTGGACGAGTGACTGCAAGTCGAGGCCGCCCGAGCCGACCCCGAGGAAGGCGAAGCCGATGACGAAGACGACGACCATCAGCGCGAAGGCCCACTTCGCCTGCGTGCGGAGCCGCGTGAAGAAGAGCTGGTTCTCTACGACGCGTGCCGGGGGGCCGCTGCGCCCGCCTCCGGCGTGCCGGCGGCTACCCGCGGCGCGAGCATGGCGCGCCTCGCGTTGTGCGCGGCGGCGATCAGCTCGTGCCATTCGAACCCTCCCTTCTCGTAACGCAGCTCCCCGCCGACGAACGTGGCGAGCACTCTGTCCATGGACCCACCGTAGACGACATCGGTCGCCGGTTCCTCCCAGGGGAGATAGGGAGACCCGGCAAGTGAGACGACGGCTGCGTCCGCGCGTTTGCCGGGAACGAGCGATCCGACCTCCTCGTCGAGCCCCAGCGCCCGCGCGGAGCCGAGCGTGGCCAGCTCGATCGCCTCCGCGGCGGTCAGCGCATCCGGCCTGCCCGCCCGAGCGCGCGCCGCCAGGACGACCGTCCTGAGCTCGTCGAACAGGTCGAAGGAGACGGCCGAGGCGGGGCTGTCGGTCCCGATCCCGACCCGGACGCCGGCGCCGCGGAGCTCGTCGAGCGGCGCGACGCCGCAGCCGAGCTGGGCGTTCGACCGGGCACAGTGGGCGACGCCGGTGCCGCTGGTCGCGAGGAGGTCGATCTCCTCCTCGTCCACCAGCACGCAGTGGGCGGCGACCAGGGAGGGGCCGAGCAGCCCGAGGTCGGCGAGGAGCCGCGTTCCGGTCGTCCTCGGCGGCTCGACGAGGAGGTCGGCGTACGTGCTCCACGAGCCCTCGCCGCGAGTCAGGTAGGCGAGCTCGTTCACGCTCTCGGACAGATGCGTTGCGAGCGGGAGACCGAGCTCGGCGCATGCCTCGTAGACTTCGGCCGAGACGGAGTACGGCGCGTGCGGCGAGACGCCGGGTTGGACGCGCTCGGAGAACGAGCCCTCGACCCGGTCACGGATGCGCGCGAAGCGCTCGAGCGCATCGGGGACGTCCGCCCCGAACACCTCGACGTACACCGTCGCGCGCAGGCCGAGCTCGGCACACGCGACCGCCGCCGCGCCGCTGAAGCTGCAGTCGCCGATGGTCGTCACACCCGACGCCAGACACTCTGCGGCGCCGAGCCGCGCGATGTCGAGGTACTCCTCCCAGGCGATCCTGGCCTTGCGGTCGATGTGGATCGAGATCCACTCGGAGAAGTCCGCGAGCCCGTCGCCGAAGCCGCCATAGACCGCGTACTCGATGTGCGTGTGGGCGTTGACGAAGCCCGGCAGAATCGCCGACTCGGCGTAGTGCGTCCCTTCGCCGAGCTCGTCGACGGTGCCGACCGCCGCGATCCGGCCGTCCTCGAAGGCGATTGCCCCGCGCTCGATCGGCGGCGCCTCGACCGGAAGCACCCAGTCGGCGGAGATGACCTTCGTCACGGGGCTTCGATGCTAGCCGCCTCGGCACTGGGCGACCTGCGTTCCATCAGCACGGACAGCCAGATGGAGGCCTCGAACAGGATCAACAGCGGAATCGCCTCGATGGTCGTCGTGACCGGATCGATGCCGGGCAGCGCCACGGCGACGCAGACGACGACGAAGTAGCCGATACGTCGGTTGCGCCGCAGGGTGGAGGTCGAGAGGATCCCCATCTTCACGAGCGCGAGGACGAAGATCGGGAGCTCGAACACGACGGCCATCGCGAGCAGCACCATCGTCGCGAACGAGTAGTAGCTGCTCGCGCGAATCTGGATGTTGTACAGCGACCTGTCGTAGTTCGTGAGGTAGTGCACCGCCGCAGGCAGAGCGATGAAGTAGCCGAAGATGACGCCGACGACCATCAACGCCGTCGCGACGACGACGAACAGCGCGACCTTCCGCTCGTAGGCCTCGCCGACCGCCGGCGCGAAGAACGCCCAGAACTGCCAGAGGATCACCGGCAACGCCAGCAGGAGGCCGGCGTAGAGGCTGATCTTGAACGAGGTCAGGAACGGCTCGGCGACACCGAACGTGATCGGCTTCCCGACGTGCGCAGGCAGCGGCCGGTTGAGCCAGTGGATGATTCGCGGATGGATCGCGTAGCCGATCGCGAAACCGACGGCGAGCGCGATCAGCGAGACGAAGATCCGAGACCTGAGCTCGTCGAGATGCTCGACGAGCGTCGCCTCCTCTTGGTGCCCGAGGCGGCGCGGTAGGCGCCACATCGTCCTAGGAGATGGTGTCGTGCTCGCGCGTGGGCGTCGGAGCCGTCGTGTCCGGGGTGGCGACCGGCAGTTCGACGTGATCGACGTGATCGACGTGATCGTCGTCGTGCCCGTTGGTCACCGAGTCCTTGAACTCCCGCATCCCGCGACCGAGCGAACGTCCGATCTCCGGCAACCGCTTCGCCCCGAACAGGAGCAGCGCCAAGAGCAGCAAGAGGATGATCTCCCCGGTTCCGATGTTCGGCATGGCGTCAGCGTAGCGCGTTTCGTTCGGCCGGGGGAGGGGGACTTCCGGGATGCCTCCGGCGGCGACGAGCCGCTACGATGATTGTCACGAGGCGGGCCCCGCGTCCGCGATTTTCCACGGATTGAGGCGATACGAACGTGGCTCTGCTCGAACTGAAGAACCTGCATGTCTCCCTCGAGGACGGCACCGAGATCGTCAAGGGTGTCGATCTCGCCGTGGACACGAACGAGATCCACGCGGTGATGGGGCCGAACGGCTCAGGCAAGTCCACCCTCGCTTACGCGCTGATGGGCCATCCGGCGTACGAGATCACGGACGGCGAGTTGCTCTTCGACGGCGAGGATTTGACGGAGATGGAGGCGGACGAGCGGGCGCGGCGCGGCCTCTTCCTCGCCTTTCAGTACCCGCACGCCGTCCCGGGCGTCACGGTCACGTCGTTCCTGCGCAGCGCGATCAACTCGATCCGGAAGGCGCGCGCGGGCGGCGAGGACGACCCGATTGCGATCCCCGAGTTCCGTAAGGAGCTGACGGCGCAGATGGAGCGCCTCAAGGTGTCGCGGGAGCTCGCGTCGCGCTACCTCAACGACGGTTTCTCCGGAGGCGAGAAGAAGCGGGTCGAGATCCTGCAGATGGCGATGCTGAAGCCGCGGCTGGCGATCCTCGACGAGACCGACTCCGGGCTCGACATCGACGCGCTCCGTGTCGTCGCCGGCGGCGTGAAGGAGCTCGTCGGGCCTGACATGGGCGCGCTCGTGATCACGCACTACCAGCGGATCCTCGACCACATCACGCCGGACTACGTGCACGTCTTCATCGACGGGCGTATCGTCGAGGAAGGCGGTCCCGAGCTCGCCCACCAGCTCGAGGCCGAGGGATACGAGCGTTACGGAAAGGCGGCGGCCTGATGGCAACCGAGACCGACGTCGTCAAGCAGATCCGCGAGGAGTACCAGTACGGCTTCTCCAACCCCGACGAGGCCGAGGCGTACTTCTACAAGTCGGGCCGCGGCATCTCGCACGAGGTGGTCGAGGCGATCGCCGAGCACAAGAACGAGCCTGACTGGATGCGCGCGTTCCGCCACAAGTCGCTCGACTACTTCCTCGCGCGTCCGCTTCCGCAGTGGGGCGGCAACCTCAACGAGATCGACTTCGAGAACATCTACTACTACATCAAGCCGACTGAGAAGCAGGCGGACTCGTGGGAGGACCTGCCTGCGGACATCAAGGACACCTGGGACAAGCTCGGCATCCCCGAGGCGGAGAAGAAGTACCTCGCGGGCGTCGGCGCGCAGTACGAGTCCGAGGTCGTCTACCACAAGCTGCAGGAGGACCTGACCAAGCAGGGCGTGATCTTCCTCGACATGGACTCGGGGCTCCGCGAGCACGAGGAGCTCGTCAAGCAATACTTCGGGACGATCATCCCCCAGAACGACAACAAGTTTGCCGCCCTCAACTCGGCGGTCTGGTCCGGCGGCTCGTTCATCTACGTCCCGCCGGGCGTCTCGATCGAGATGCCGCTGCAGGCGTACTTCCGGATCAACGCCGAGAACATGGGGCAGTTCGAGCGGACGCTGATCATCGTCGACGAGGGTGCGTACGTGCACTACGTCGAGGGATGCACGGCCCCGATCTACTCGACCGACTCGCTGCACAGCGCGGTCGTCGAGATCGTGGTCAAGAAGGACGCGCGCTGCCGGTACACGACGATCCAGAACTGGTCGAACAACGTCTACAACCTCGTGACGAAGCGTGCGGTCGCCTACGAGGGCGCGACGATGGAGTGGGTCGACGGGAACCTCGGGTCGAAGCTGACCATGAAGTACCCGGCGATCTGGCTGCTCGGAGAGCGCGCCCACGGGGAGGTGCTGTCGATCGCCTTCGCGGGGAACGGCCAGCACCAGGACGCCGGCGGCAAGGCCGTCCACGTCGCGCCGAACACCTCGTCGGTGATCACGTCGAAGTCGATCTCGAAGAACGGCGGACGCGCCGGCTACCGCGGGCTCCTCGAGGTCGCGAAGAACGCCGCCGGGTCGCGGTCGAAGGTCGTGTGCGACGCGCTGATCCTCGACGAGCAGTCGCGCTCGGACACGTACCCGTACATGAAGATCGACGCCGACGACGTCGACATCGGCCACGAGGCGACGGTCTCGAAGATCGGCGAGGAGCAGCTCTTCTACCTGATGTCGCGCGGCCTCTCGGAGGCCGAGGCGAGCGCGCTGATCGTGTCCGGGTTCGTCGAGCCGATCACGAAGGAGCTGCCGCTCGAGTACGCCGTCGAGATGAACCGCCTGATCCAGCTGCAGATGGAGGGATCCGTCGGGTGACGCCGCGGTGATCGTCGAGCGGACGGACTTCGTCTCCGTCCCGGTCACAGATCTCGAGCGGTCGAAGCGCTTCTACGGGGAGACGCTCGGCCTGGCGCAGATCCCCGGGCCGGGTTCCTGGCCCGAGTACCAGCTGGGCGAGAACGTCAGCCTCTACCTCATCGACCCGACGAACATGGGGCGCGAGTTCGAGGGTCCGCACACGGCGACGATCGCCCTCCGCGTGGCGGACGTCGCCGAGACGCGGAGCGAGCTCGAGGGCCGGGGAGTCGAGTTCGAGGGCGAGATCTTCGACACCGGCGTCTGCCTGATGGCGTTCTTCAAGGACCCGGACGGCAACGCGCTGATGCTGCACCGGAGGTACGCGCCGCGTGATTGAGGTGCAGCGGGTCGACTACATCCGCGTTCCAGTGACGGACATGGAGAAGGCGAACCGCTTCTACGGCGAGCTGCTCGGCCTCGAGCGGAACCCGAACTCGCCGGGCGAGGACTGGGTCGAGTACGAGACAGGCAACGTCACGCTGGCGGTGATGACGCCGCACACCCACGACTACGAGTTCACGCCGCTGCCGCCGGGAACGCTCGTGCTCCGGGTCGCGGACGTCGCGGCCGCGAAAGCACAGCTCGAGGCGGCCGGCGTCCAGGTCAACGAGCTGTGGGACTCGGGCGTCTGCCGCGGCGCCGGCGTGCGCGATCCCGACGGGAACGCGATCCTCCTCCATCGGCGCTACGCCGGTTACGCAGACGGAACCGAGCCGTGAGGTCCGACGTCCTCGACCGCTACCGCGCGCTGCCGCTGCCGGACACAACGGAGGAGCACTGGCGGTTCACCGACCTCGCGGGCTTCGATCCCGACGCGTTCACGAGCGACGGCGCAGCAGCGCAGCGCGGCCCCGCTCCCGAGACGCTTCGCCTCGATGCCTCCGGCGTCGCGACGATCGACGAGCAGGGCGTGGTCGTCGACCGGGCGCCCGAGGGCGTGACGTTCGTACCGCTGTCCGAGGAGACCGAGCGGCTGTATTCACTCGTCGGCTGGGACGAGAAGTTCTCCGCCCACAACGCAGCGCTCTGGCAGCACGGCCTGCTCGTCGTCGTGCCACGCGGAGTCGAGCTCGACGGCCCGCTCCACGTCCGAATCGCCAACTCGATCCACGGCGGCTCGCTGTTCTGGCGCCTTCTCGTCGTCGCCGAGGAAGGCGCGCGCTTCACCCTCGTCGAGGAGGTGGCGTCACCGACCCCGGACCTGCACGCGTACACGAACGCCGCGGTCGAACTGTTCGTCGAGCAGGCAGCGAAGCTCGAGTACGTCTCCCTCCAGAGCCTCTCTCGCGAGACGTGGCACTTCGCCTCGCATCGCGCGCGCGTCGAACGCGACGCCGAGCTCGACTGGGTCGCGGGCGGCTTCGGCTCGAAGAAAGGAAAGGTCCGAATCCAGAACGACCTCGCGGGCCAGGGGGCGACGTCGAGGGTGACCGGCGCGTACTTCGCCGACGGCGACCAGCACCTCGACTACGACACCTTCCAAGAGCACATCGCCCCGAACACCACCTCCGACTTCGCGTTCAAGGGCGCTTTGCGCGACCGGTCGACCGCCGTGTGGCGGGGGATGATCCGCGTCGAGCCCGACGCGCAGAAGACGAACGCGTACCAGGAGAACCGGAACCTGATGTTGTCGCCGACGACGCACGCGGTGCCGATCCCCGGGCTCGAGATCATGGCGAACGACGTCCGCTGCACGCACGGCGCGACCGTGAGCCGCGTCGACCGCGAGGAGCTCTTCTACGCGATGGCGCGCGGCCTTCCGCGCGGCGAGGCAGAGCGTTTGATCGTCCGCGGCTTCTTCCAGGACATCCTCGACCGGATCGAGCTCGCGCCTGTTCGCGACGCGGTCACCACCGCGCTCGAGGCGAGGATCCCGCGGGCCTGACGTGCACGAGGCCGCCGGTACGATGGCGGCGTGGCTGTGAAAGCGGCAAAGAAGCTCGATCCGCACAAGCTGCGGTCGGATTTCGCGTACCTCGAGGAGCTTCACAACGGCAAGCCGTTCGCGTTCCTCGACTCGGCCGCGAGCTCGCAGAAGCCGCGGCAGGTGCTCGACCGCATCCGCCGGTTCTACGAGCACGAGTACGCGAACGTCCATCGCGGCGTCTACCGGCTGGCCGAGCGAGCGACCGCCGGCTACGAGGAGGCACGTGCGCGGGTCGCCGAGTTCGTGAACGCTCCGTCGCCGCGAGAGGTCGTGTTCACGCGCAGCGCGACCGAGGGGATCAACCTCGTTGCCTACAGCTGGGGACTCGACAACCTCGGCCCCGGCGACGTCGTCGTGGCGAGCGAGCTCGACCACCACTCGAACTTCGTCCCCTGGCAGTACATCGCGATGCGGACCGGCGCGGAGTTCCGCGTGATCCCGGTGGACGGCAGCGGCGAGCTCGCGCTCGACGCGCTCGGCGAGATCGCATCGTCAGGAACCGTGAAGGTCGTCGCCAACAACCTCGTCTCGAACTCGTTGGGCACGATCAATCCCTGCGACCGACTAGCCGCATGGGCGCACGAGCTCGGCGCGATCATGGTCGTCGACGCCGCCCAGGCGGCACCGCACCGGACGGTCGACGTCCAGGCGCTCGACTGCGACTTCCTCGCGTTCTCGTCGCACAAGCTCTGCGGGCCGAGCGGCGTCGGCGCGCTCTGGGGACGCGCCGAGCTGCTCGAGCGGATGCAGCCGTTCAACCTCGGCGGCCACATGATCCGTCAGGTCACGGTCGAGGAGACGACCTGGGGCCAGCTGCCGTACAAGTTCGAGGCCGGCACGCAGCCGATCGCCGAGGCAGTCGGCTTCGCCGCCGCACTGGACTACATCTCTGAGGTCGGGCTCGACGAGATCGCCGAGCACGAGCACGAGCTTGCTGCATACGCGCTCGACCGCCTCGCGGAGATTCCCGGGATCGACCTCTACGGGCCGCCGGCCGACCGTCGTGCGGGCATCGTCTCGTTCAACCTCGGCGAGATCCATCCGCACGACGTCTCCCAGATCCTCGACATGGACGGCGTTGCCATCCGCGGCGGTCACCATTGCACGCAGCCGCTCATGCGGCGGCTCGGTGTCGCCGCGACGAATCGCGCGAGCTTCTACCTGTACACGATCCCCGAAGAGATCGACCGGCTCGTCGACGGTTTGCACAAGGTGCGTAAAGTCCTGGGGTAGATGTCCGAGTTCGATCAGCTCTACCGAGAGGTCATCCTCGACCACTACAAGAACCCGCGCGGCCACGGGCTGATCGACGACGCGGACGCCCAGGCGGAGGGACAGAACCCCCTCTGCGGTGACGAGGTGTCGATCTACGTCGCGTTCGACGAGGACGGCGAGACGATCGACGAGGTCAAGTTCTCGGGACGCGGCTGCGCGATCTCGCAGGCGGCGACGTCGATGCTGACCGAGATGGTGCAGGGGCGTTCGGCATCCGAGGTCGCGACCCTGTCGCGCGACGAGCTGCTCGAGGAGATCGGCATCCCGCTGACGCCGGTTCGCCTCAAGTGCGCGCTACTCGGCCTCTCGACGCTGAAGCTCGCGCTCCACAAGGCGAAAGGGACGCCGCTGCCCGAGGAGTGGGCCGGCATGGCCGACGAGCTCGACTTGAAGTAGTGCCTGCGCTCGACGTCTGCCCGGTCGAGGAGCTGCCGCCGGGCCAGGTGAAGATCGTGTTCGCCGGGTCACTCGCGATCGGCGTCTACAACCTCGACGGCGAGTACTTCGCGCTCGAGGACCGGTGCTCGCACGACGACGGTCCGCTCTGCGAGGGCGACTTCGATCCGGAGACGGGCGTCGCGATCTGCCCTCGTCACGGTGCCAACATCGACATCCGTACGGGCCGGCCGCTCACGTTGCCCGCGGTGGAGCCCGTCGACACGTATCCCGTGCGTGTCGAGAACGGGATGGTCAAGGTCGAGATTGTCTGAGCCCGTTCGCTGCTGGACGTCCACCGACCCGCTCTACGACGCGTACCACGACGAGGAATGGGGCCGACCCGTACTCGACGAGCGCGGACTGCTGGAGCGGCTCTGCCTGGAGGGCTTCCAGTCCGGGCTTTCGTGGCTGACCGTCCTGCGCAAGCGAGAGAGCTTCCGTGCCGCGTTCGCCGGCTTCGAGCCCGAAGCGCTCGCCACGTTCGGCGAACGGGACGTCGGCAGACTGCTCGTCGATCCGGGGATCATCCGCCACCGCGGGAAGATCGAGGCGGCGATCGCGAACGCACGCGTGACGCTCGAGCTGCGGGCCGCAGGAACTCCGCTGCCGGAGGTCGTGTGGTCGTACCGGCCGCGACGACACCGCGCGCCTCGGCGCGCGACGGACTGGCAGTCGACGACCGACGAGTCGGTCGCATTGTCGAGGACGTTGAAGAAAGCGGGCTTCCGGTTCGTCGGGCCGACGACGGTCTACGCGGCCATGCAGGCCTGCGGCGTCGTGAACGACCATCTGGCGACCTGCTACGTCCGGGACGACGTCGAGCGCGAGATCGCGGCTAGGGTGCTCGGCTGATGCTCGACGCGCGCGTCCGCAGGGTGCTCGACCGACTCGAGCAGCAGGACGCGGACGAGCGCGCACGCGGTCTCCCGTCGTCCGAACGTTCCCGCCAGGTCACTCGCACGACGGGGCAGTTCCTGTTCGCGCTGGTCGCGCCGCAAACCGACTGCGAGGTCCTGGAGATCGGCGGCTCGCTCGGCTACTCGGCGATCTGGCTCGCCGCAGGCGTCCGCTATCTCGGCGGCCACGTGCTCTCCCTCGAGCACGACCCGCAGAGGGTCGAGATCT
>DASPSY010000042.1:0-12219 GCA_035623685.1 Gaiellaceae bacterium | reverse complement strand
CGCATCGAAGATGTCGGCGCCGTCGGGCAACTCGCGACGAAGCTCGCCGTCCCACTGCACCAACAACTCCTGGGCACGCTGGAGCGCCTCCTTCACCTTGAGGAGTCTATGCAGCGGCCCTCTCCCAGGGTCGTGCCCGAGGGGCCTTCGCGAGACGCACGGACACACGACCTGGGGCCGTTGCGTCGTCATGGCTCCGGCTGTCGTCGCCCAGCAGCGCCCCGCGACGCTTATCGAGTCCGTTCCCGCCGCCGACCCAGCGCCACTTCGTCTCGCCGCGTTCGCGCTCACGACGTTTTTCCCTCAACGTGCACAACGCGACGTTCATCCCGGACATCGTCTGGCTCGGGGTCGCGCTCCTCTCAGGCGGGTGCCCGTGGGCGCTCCTCTGCGGAGTCGCATGCCGACGATGTCTAGGATCGGGTCGCCGATGCCGCGACGGACGGAGGTCTAGACCCGATGGCGACCGAAACGCAGCACGCGATCGAGACGATGCTCCTCGAGGAGCGGCGGTATCCGCCGAGCGAGGACTTCGTCGCGCAGGCGAACGCGAGACCGGACATCTACGAGCGGGACTGGCGTGAGTTCTGGGAGACCGAGGGGCGGGAGCGCGTGACGTGGTTCCGGCCGTTCACCGAGCTCTTCGAGTGGGAGCCGCCCTATGCGAAGTGGTACCTCGGGGGGACCCTCAACGTCTGCTTCAACTGCGTCGACCGCCACGTGGAGACGGGCAGCGGCGAGAAGGTCGCCTACTACTGGGAAGGCGAGCCCGACGACGATCGGCGCGAGCTCACGTATTCGGACCTGCAGCGGCAGGTCGTCCGCTTCGCCAACGTGCTGAAGGAGCTCGGAGTGAAGCGGGGGACGGCCGTGGCCATCTACATGGGCATGATCCCGGAGCTGCCGATCGCGATGCTCGCCTGTACGCGTCTCGGCGCGCCGCACACAGTCGTGTTCGGCGGGTTCTCCGCCGACTCGTTGTCGGACCGCATGAACGACATGGGCTGCGAGTTCCTGATCACACAGGACGAGGCGTGGCGGCGCGGATCGACGGTCCCGCTCAAGCGCACCGCAGACGCCGCGATGGACGACTCGCCCGGGGTCGAGACGTGCCTCGTCGTCTCGCGGACCGGCAACGACGTGCCGATGCGAGAGGGCCGCGACGTCTGGCTCCACGAACTCGCCAGGCACGCGTCCGACGATCCGTCGTCGTGCCCGTGCGAGGAGATGGGTCCGGAGGACCTGCTGTTCCTGATGTACACGAGCGGGACCACGGCGAAGCCGAAGGGCATCGTCCACACCACCGCGGGCTACCTCGTCGGCGCCGCGACGACGCACCACTACATCTTCGACGTGAAGCCGAGCTCGGTGTACTGGTGCGCTGCCGACATCGGCTGGATCACAGGTCACAGCTACATCGTCTACGGCCCCCTGTGCAACGGCACGACCAGCGTGATCTACGAGGGCACGCCCGACTTCCCCGAGAAGGACCGGTGGTGGGCGATCGTCGAGCGCTACCGGGTTGACATCCTCTACACGGCGCCGACCGCCATCCGCACGCACATGAAGTGGGGGCCGGAGTACGCGGGACGGCACGATCTGTCCTCCCTGCGCCTGCTCGGCTCGGTTGGGGAACCGATCAACCCCGAGGCGTGGGTCTGGTACCGGGAGCACGTCGGTGGTGACCGCACGCCGGTCGTCGACACGTGGTGGCAGACCGAGACGGGGATGATCATGATCACGCCGCTGCCGGGTGTGACGACGCTGAAGCCCGGATCCGCGACTCGACCGTTTCCGGGCGTCGCGGCGGCCGTGTACGACGAGCAGGGCCGCGAGGTCGCTCCGGGCGGCGGCGGCTACCTCGTGCTCCAGCGGCCGTGGCCGTCGATGCTGCGCGGGATCTACAACGACGACGCGCGCTACCGCGAGACGTACTGGTCGAAGTACGACGGCGCGTACTTCGCGGGCGACGGGGCGCGGATCGACGGTGACGGCGACTTCTGGCTCCTCGGCCGGGTGGACGACGTCATGAACGTGTCCGGACACCGGATCTCGACGATCGAGGTCGAGTCGGCGCTCGTCGACCACCGGAGCGTCGCCGAGGCGGCGGTCTGCGGCCGCGCCGATGCGACCACGGGCCAGGCGATCGTCGCCTTCGTGACTCTCAAGGGTGGGGAGGACGGCTCGGTCGAGATGCTGGAGGAGCTGCGCAACCACGTGGGGACGAAGATCGGGCCGATTGCAAAGCCCGCGAACATCGTGTTCACTCCCGAGCTGCCGAAGACGCGGAGCGGGAAGATCATGCGTCGCCTCCTGCGCGACGTCGCCGAGAACCGGACGCTCGGCGACACGACGACGCTGGCCGACCCGACCGTCGTCACGGAGCTCAAGGAGCGCGCACAGACCGAGACACGCGATGACTGATCCGAAGACAGACGAGGGCTTGTCGACCGACGAGCACCGGCGGATCGGCGCCGCGCTCTTCAACTACGTCTGGACGCTGATCGAGCTCGACGAGCGCACGCTCGAGCAGGTGGACGACATGATCCACTCGGCGCACGCGTCGGCGCACCACTGGCGGATCGCCGGCGAGCCGGTCAACTGGGCGCGCAGCGAGTGGCAGTGCTCGCGCGTCTACTCCGTGCTCGAACGCGCGGAGCCGGCGCTGTGGCACGGGCGGCGCTGCCTGGAGCTCTGCGAGGAAGACGGCCTCGTCGACTTCGACCTCGCCTATGCCTACGAGGCGCTCGCACGGGGCTATGGCGTCCTCGGCGAGCCCAAGCCCGCCGCGCACTACCGGGGGCTGGCGGCGCGTGCCGCCGACGGGATCTCGGAGCAGGACGACCGGGAGCTGTTCGAGCAGGATCTCGCGACGCTGGGCTAGCGGCCGGGATCAGCTCAGCAGCTGCTCGAAGCGCGACGAGTCGTCGAACGGCCCGATCACCGCGAGGTTCAGCCCCTCGCCGTCGATCAGGTCCTGCGCGACGCGCGCGACGTCGTCGGCGGTGACCTTGTCCAGCTCGGCGAGGATCTCGGACGGGTCGGGCGCGTCTCCCTCGAGCACCTCGCGTCGCAGCCCGAACATCGTCAGCCCGTGCGGGCTCTCGACCTGGAGCACGAACCGCCCCTTCGCGAAGCTCCTCGCCTTCTCCAGCTCTCCCGCGGGAATGGGCTCCTCCGCAATCTTCCGCAACTCCGTCGCGATCGTCGTGACGGCGTCGTCGATCCGGTTGATGTCCACACCTGCCTGCGCGTAGAGCGAGCCTGCGTCCGTGTAGCTGTGGTTGACGCCGAAGACGTAGTAGGCGAGGCCGCGTCGCTCGCGTACCTCGGTGAACATGCGGGACGACATGCCGCCGCCGAGGATCGTCGCCAGCACCTGCAGGGCGTAGCGGTTCGCGTGCTGCAGGGGATAGCTGCGCACCCCGAGGCAGACGTGCGCCTGGTCGGACTGCTTCGTCCGGACGAGGACGCGCGGGTGGCCGTTGACGCCCTCGAGGCGAACGGGTGCAGGCTCCGGCGTCTCCGCGTCCGGCAGGTCGCCGAGCAGCTCCGCGATTCGCTCGTGCAGTCCGTCGCCGATCGCTCCGCCGACGCCCACGACCATTCGCGTCGGCTTGTACCAGCGGTCGACGTACGCGCGGAAGGTGTCGTGACTCGCGCCGCGCACGGTCTCCTTGCGGCCGATGATGTCCCACCCGAGCGGCTGGTCACCGTAGAGGAGCTCTTCGTACAGGCCGCCGATGAAGTCGCGCGGCGTGTCGAAGTACATGTTCATCTCCTCGATGATCACGCCCTTCTCACGCTCGATCTCGTCGTCGGCGAAGACCGAATTGCGCAGCATGTCGACGAGCACGTCGAGCGCGATGTCGCGTGACTCCGCCGCGCACTTGACGTAGTAGCCCGTGTACTCCTTGCCGGTGAACGCGTTGAACTCGCCGCCGATCGAGTCGATCTCCATCGAGATGTCGCGCGCGGTCGGTCGCTTCTCCGTTCCCTTGAAGAACATGTGCTCGGAGAAGTGCGCGATGCCGTTGGTCTCGGCCGTTTCGTAGCGCGATCCGGCCGCGAGCATGATCGCGCACGTGACCGACTGGGCCGACTCCATCGGCGCTGTCAGAATGCGCAGCCCGTTGGGCAGGGTGTCGAGCTGGTAGCCGCTCACGCCGGCGATGCTATCCAGCGCGGGCATGACGAGGTCTCACGACCCGTGTGCGGCCAACAGCTCTCGCTCGCGCTCCGGCGAGAGGCCGACCCCGTCCGCACGCGGCGACTCGCGCCGCCGTTCCCACGCGATCGTGTCGCGGATCGTCTCCTGGAGCGGCCGGAACGACAGCCCGGCCGCGACGGCCCTCGACACGTCGGCCCGGCTCATCGCCGCATACTCCGGCGTCGCGATCCAGAGCGGCAGCTCCATCCACTCGCCGACGCCGGCCTCGACCAGCGCGTCGCTCGCCACCCACACGAGCTCGGCGCCGCTGTCGGCGACGCGCGCGCACTCGTCGAGCAGCCGCCCGAAGGGGAGCGTCTCGCCCGTCGCGTTGTAGACGCCGCTCAGGCCGGCCTCGGTCGCGTGGACGATCCAGGCGCCGAGGTCGCGCACGTCGATGAACTGCACCGGGCTTTCGGGTGGCGCGGGCGCGAGCACGGTTCCCCCTTCCGCGATGCGCCGCGGCCAGTACGTGAACCGGTCGGTCGGATCGTGCGGGCCGACGATCAGGCCGGGCCGGACGACGAGCGCCCGGTCGCCGAACGCGTCCTCGACGATCCGCTCACACGTTGCCTTCAGCGCGCCGTAGTCATCGATGCTCTCGCTGTCCGGAGTCTCGAGCTCCGCGACGGCCGCGCCTTCGACGGGTTGAACGCTCAGGTCTGCGTAGACCGAGATGCTGGAGACGTACACGTAGCGCTCGGCCGAGCCTGCGAGCGCTTCAGTCGAGAGCCGCACCACGCGCGGGAAGAAGGTCGCGACGTCGATCACGGCGTCCCACTCCCGTCCTTGGAGCGGACTCAGGTCCTGCTCGCGGTCTCCGTGCACCTGCTCGACGTCGGGGAAGAGCTCCGGGTTGGTGCGGCCGCGGTTGAAGAGCGTGAGCTCGTGTCCGCCTGAGACCGCCGATTCGACGATCGCGCGTCCGAGGAACTTCGTCCCGCCGAGGACGAGCAGTCGCATCAGCGGAGCTCGGGCCTCACAGGGCCGCGATCGCCTCGAGCAGCCCGTCCACCTCGTCGGCCGTGTTGTAGTGGACGATCCCGGCGCGCACGGCGCCGTCCGCGAGCCCGAGCCGCTCCATCACCTCGACCGCGTAGTAGTTGCCCTGCCACACCGCGTAGCCGGCCTCGCCGAGGCGCGTCGCCGCTTCACGCGTCGGCACGCCGTCGACGTTGAAGGCGAACGTCGCCACGCGCCCGTCCATCGTCTGCAGGCCGTAGAGGGTCACGCTGTCGGGGAGGCCTGCCAGCAGCCGCTCGCCGAGCTCGCGCTCGTAGCCGCGGATCGCGTCCCAGCCGATCGAGTCCACGTACTCGACGGCGGCGAGGAAGCCGGCGAGCAGCTCGTGCGGAAGCGTGCCCGTCTCGAAGCGATGGCCGAGCGGCTCGTTCGACGCGGGCCTGACCTTGTAGGGCCGCCAGGACTCGAGCAGCTCTGCACGGCCGAAGGCGAGGCCGAGATGCGGGCCGAAGTACTTGTACGGCGAGCAGATCAGCAGGTCGACGTCCCACTCGCCGACGTCGATCGGCCCGTGCGGCCCGTAGTGCACGGCGTCCGCCCAGGCGAGCGCGCCCGCACCGTGCGCGAGCTCGACGATCCGGCGGACGTCGGTCAGCGTCCCGACCGCGTTCGACGCGATCGGGAAGGCGACCACGCGCGTTCGGTCCGTGAGCTTCCGCTCGAGGTCTTCGAGGTCGACCGTCGTGTCGTCGTGGATGTCCACGACGTGCACGTGGAGGCCGATGTCGTGTGCGAGCTCGAGCCACGGCGAGACGTTGCCGTCGTGGTCGAGCTTCGTGACGATCACCTCGTCGCCCGTTTTCCAGGTGCGCGCGGCCGTTCGCGTCAGCGCGAAGTTGAGCGTCGTCATGTTCGCCCCGAAGATCGTCTCCTCCGGTCCGCAGCCGAGAAACCGAGCTGCGGTGTCGCGCGCCAGCACGACGAGCGCCTCCGTCCGTCGGCTGGTCTCGTAGGGACCGCTGACGTTCGCGTTCGACTCGCGGAAGTACGTGGAGACTGCATCGATCACCGAGTCAGGAACCTGCGTGCCGCCGGGAGCGTCGAAGAAGGCGAGCCGCTGACCGAGCGCGGAGAAGCGCGCGCGCACGGCCTGGACGTCGAACGCGACCGTTGACATCGCCCGAACGCTACTACGATTGGACCGTGGCTCCAGCGACGAAGGAACGCGTTGACCGGGGCACGGGCTCGTCGCTGGGCGCGCCGTGGAACGTGATCGTTCTCAACGACAACCACAACACGTTCGAGGGCGTCGCCTTCGCGCTCTCGTCGACGCTTCCGGGCGTCTCATACGACGGCGGGATGGCGATGGCGAACAGGATCCACCACACGGGACGCGCGATCGTCTGGTCCGGTCACAAGGAGGCGGCGGAGCTCTACTGGGACGAGCTGCGTGGCCACGGGCTGACGATGGCGCCGCTCGAGCGTTCCTGAGGCAGCGTCCGACAACGCGCCTACTGTGCGGGCATGCGCCGGTTGCGGCCACTGAGCGAGGCAGAGTGCTACGCGAGGTGCTACGGCGGGTGGGAGGCGACGGTGCAACTGGTCCGCCTCGAGCCGAGGCGTCCGCGCTATCCGGTGCTGCTCGAGGGCGAGGCACTGCGGCGCCGGTTCGAGGAAGCGCTCGACGCCCGTGAGCCGGACGCGATCGTCGAGCCGGAAGCCGCCTAGCCCGAGCGCCGTCCCCGACGTCCTCGGTCCGGCGCTTCGGGTCGTCTTCTGCGGGATCAATCCCGGCCGGGTCTCGGCCGCCGCGGCGGCGCACTTCGCCAATCCCCGCAACGACTTCTGGCGGCTCCTGCACGCCGCGGGGTTCACCTCACGGCTGTACGAGCCGTTGGAGCAGTTCGAGCTGCTGGGAGAGCGCATCGGTGTGACGAACGCGGCGTACCGGACGACGCCGGGGTCGGGCGACCTGCGACGCGCGGACTTCGCGGGCGCCGCCGAGCGGCTCGAGCGGATCGCGCTCGACCTTCGGCCGGGCTGGATCGGCTTCGTCGGCAAGGAGGCGTACCGCGGCGCGTTCGGTGAGCGGCCCGAGCTCGGGGAGCAGGAGCGTCGCCTGGGCGACACCCGGCTGTTCGTCCTGCCGTCCACGTCTCCGGCGAACGCGGCGGTGCCCTGGCTCGAGCGCGAGCGCTGGTTCCAGGAGCTCGCCGGCCGGTCGAGCAGGCTGCCCCTTCGGGACGCCGTGCGCGCGCTCGTGCTCGACCCCTCGGAGCGCGTGCTGCTCGTCCGCTTCGAGTGGCCGGACAGGACCGTCTGGGCGCCGCCGGGCGGCGGTCTCGAGCCCGGTGAGTCTCACGAGGTCGCCCTCGTCCGGGAGCTCGCGGAGGAATGCGGCCTGCGCGACGCGACGATCGGCCCGTGCGTCTGGACCCGCACGCACTGGTTCACGGACATGGCGGGCTGGGGAGGCCAGGCCGAGCAGATCCACCTCGTGCGCGCGCCCGCGTTCGAGCCGCAGCCGGAGTGGAGCGCCGAGGCGCTCGCCGCCGAAGGGATCGCCGGTCAGCGCTGGTTCACGCCGGACGAGCTGGCCGAGCCCGGTGCGGTCTTCGCGCCGAGACGTCTGCCGGAGCTCGTCCGAGACCTGCTCGACGACGGCCCGCCGGACGAGCCGGTGGACGTCGGTGTCTGAGGGCGGTCGTCAGCCGCGCCAGCGGTTCGTGATCGGCGTGCGCCGGTCGCGGCCGAACGCCTTGGGTCGCAGCTTCACGCCCGGCGGCGCCTGCCGCCGCTTGTACTCCGCGCGGTCGATCATCGCGACCGCGCGCTCGACGACGTCCGCGTCGAAGCCGTCCTCGCCCAGCTCCTCGAGCGTCCGGTCGTGCTCGACGTACTCCTCGAGCACGCGGTCGAGCTCGGGATACGGCGGCAGCGAGTCCTCGTCGAGCTGGTCGTCGCGCAGCTCGGCGCTCGGCGCGCGGTCGATCACGGACTGGGGGATCAGCTCGCGGCCCGCCCGCTCGTTGAGGTAACGCGCGAGCCGGAAGACGTCGGTCTTGTAGACGTCCTTCAGCAGCGCGAAGCCGCCGGCCATGTCGCCGTACAGCGTCGCATAGCCGACCGACAGCTCCGACTTGTTGCCGGTCGCGACCAGCAACCAGCCGAACTTGTTGGACAGCGCCATCAACAGCACGCCGCGGATGCGTGCCTGCAGGTTCTCCTCGGTGAGATCGACGTCGCGGCCCGAGAACGAGTCGGCGAGCGACTCCTCGAACGCGGCGACGATCGAGCCGATCGGAAGCTCGCGGAACGCGCAGCCGAGATTCTCGGCGAGCCGTCGCGCGTCGTCGCGCGTTCCGGTCGACGAGTACCTAGACGGCATCGACACGCACTGCAGGCGCTCGGGCCCGAGCGCCTCTGCCGCGAGCGCCGCGGTGACGGCGGAGTCGATGCCGCCGGAGACACCGACGACGACGCCCTCCCGGAACCCGTTCTTCTCGACGTAGTCGCGTAAGCCGAGCTCGAGCGCGAGGCGCATCTGCTCGAGCTCCTCGGCAAAGGGCACGATCTCCGCCCGCGCACGTACGTCGCCTGACGCGTCGCGCTCGTCTCCGAGCCGAACGACGTCCAGATGCGGGATCTCCTCGCGCTCGCGCGCAAGCGCGCGACGCCGCACGTCGCGCAGGCGCCGGCCGACGACCTCTTTCGGATCGAGGTCGACGACGAGCAGCGTCTCCTCGAAGCCCCGTGCGCGGGCGATCACGTTTCCCTCGTCGTCGATCACGCACGAGTGGCCGTCGAAGATCAGCTCGTCCTGCGCGCCGACGGCATTGCAGAACGCGACGAAGCACGCGTTGTCGCGTGCACGCGTGACGAACATCTCCTCGCGCTCGCGGTCCTTGCCGACGTGATACGGCGACGCGGAGATGTTCGTGATGAGCTCCGCGCCTGCGAGCGCGAGATCGGTGGTCGGCGGGCCCGGCTGCCACAGGTCCTCGCAGATCGTCGGTCCGATCAGCGTCTCGCCGAGGTCGAGGAGGATCAGGTCGCGTCCCGCGGCGAAGTAGCGATCTTCGTCGAACACGCCGTAGTTCGGCAGGAACCGCTTGCGGTACACGGCCTTGACCTCGCCGTCCGCACAGACGGCGCAGCCGTTGTAGAGATCGCGGTCGTAGCACGGCGCGCCGATCAGCGCGGCGATGCCGCGGCACGAGCGCGCGATCTCGGCGAGCGCCTGCTCAGCGGCACGGATGAACCCGGGGCGCAGGAGCAGGTCCTCCGGTGGGTAACCGGTGACGACGAGCTCCGGGAACAGGACGAGGTCCGCACGCTCGGCCTCGGCCTGCTCGAGCCGGTCCAGGATCCGTCTGCTGTTTCCGTCGAGGTCGCCGACGACCGAGTTGATCTGCGCGAGCGCGAGCCGCACGGCTGCGTTCCTCCTAGTTTGCGACTCTTAGGCTAAAACCTAGGCTAGCAGCCTAGCGCCGGTTCCCGAGCTCGAGAACCCAGAGCGAGACGCTGCTGTAGCCGAACATCGTCCCGTGCTGGAACGCGATCCCTGCGGCGCACCAGCGCCGCGAGAGGAGATTCGCGCGGTGGCGCGGCGAGGCGAGCCATGCGCCCAAGGTCTGGACGGGCGAGCCGAGCTGGTACTGGCCCCACGCGAGGTTCTCGGCGAAGACCCGTTTGGGATTGTGGTAGCCGGCGAGCTGGAACGTGCGCGAGAAGCTCGTGCCGCACGGCGTGTGCGAGAAGCCGCAGCGTCTGATCTCGTCCGCTTTCATCAGCGACGAACGAGCGAGCTTCGCGTCGCCGTGCACCATCCGACGACGGAAGCTGCTCCGCACGACGTTCACGCCGCAGTACATCGCATGCAGCTCGTCGACAGCGGATGCGTTGGCGTTCGTCGCGCCGGCGCACGTCGCCGCGACTTTGGCCAGCACATCCTGGTCGGTGCTGGTACGCGCGGCCGATGCTGACGCCGCGAAGATGAGAGCGAGTGCGGTGACCGCTGCCGTTCTCAACATTCGGATGTGGGATGAGAACACAATCCGCAAGGCGATGCGAGATCCAACGAACGTCGACCGGCGACGCCCGGGAGTCTTACAGCTTGTGGTGTGCGATGTCGTCGTCTGCCTCTCGAGTATGACTTCGAAATAAGGTCGTCACGACCGCAAAGTGGCCTGCTCGATCTCGGCGAGAGCTTCGGGATTCTCCAACCCGGAGAGATCTCCTGGCTCTACCCCCAAAACTCGTGCTCGAACGGCGCGTCGCACGATCTTTGCGCTCCGTGTACGCGGCAATGCCGATACGAACACGACACGATCCGGCTTGAAAGCCTTACCGAGCTCACGCGCAACCGAGGCCGCGACCTCTGCTTCGAGCTCGTCGTCGGCGTCGGCGCCGGGACTCGCGACGCAGAAGAGCCATGGAACCTCGCCCTTGACGTCGTGCGGCACGCCGATCGCCGCAGCCTCAGCAACGGACGGATGCGCGACCGCCGCGCTCTCGAGCTCCGCGGGGCCGATGCGCTTGCCCGCGATGTTGAGCGTGTCGTCGCTGCGTCCGTGCAGGAACCAGTAGCCGTCCTCGTCGACCGACGCCCAGTCTCCGTGCGTCCACACGCCATCGAATCGGCGCCAATACGCGTCGAGGTAGCGCTCGGCATCACGCCAGATCCCGCGCGTCATCCCCGGCCAAGGGCGCTTGCAGACGAGCTCGCCGACCTCTCCGCGCACCGGCTTGCCATCTCCGTCGAAGACGTCGAGGTCCTCGCCGAGCGCGGGGAAGCCGAGCGCGACCGGCTTGATCGGCTCGGTGATGCACGTGCTGAGGAAGCATGCGCCGACCTCCGTCCCGCCGGAGATGTTCACAATCGGCGCGCGTCCCCCGCCGACGCGCTCGAACAACCACAGGTACGGGTCGCGGTTCCAGGGCTCGCCGGTCGTCGTGATCGTGCGCAGCGAGGAGAGGTCCGCGGTCGGATCGCCGCGCGGCGCGAGCGCGCGCGTCAGCGTCGGCGAGATGCCGAGCATCGTCACGCGCTCCGACTCGATCAGGTCCCACGTGCGCTGGTCAGGGAAGTCGGGCGCGCCTTCCGCGTAGACGACGGTGGCGCCGAGCGCGCCGCACCCGACGACGGTCCAGGGCCCCATGATCCAGCCGAGGTCGGTCGAGAAGTGAACGCGGTCGCCCGGCCTCACGTCGGACTGGTACGCGGCCTCGCGCGCGATCGAGACGAGGAAGCCGCCGTGCACGTGCAGCGCACCCTTCGGTCTGCCGGTCGTGCCGGAGGTGTACGCGAGGAGATACGGATGCTCGGCGTCGACCTGGGCGGGCTCTGTTTGGTCGTCTGTCTCGGCGACGAGCTCGTCCCAGAACCGGTCGCGCGCCGTTGTCATCGGCACGTCTTCGTCTCCGAGCCTGCGCCAGACGACGACGTGCTCGACGGACGGCGTGTGTGCGAGAGCTTCGTCCGCGGTGCGCTTCATAGGGACGACGTGGCCGCGTCGAAGCGAGCCGTCACACGTGATCAGCGCCTTCGCGTTCGCGTCCGCGAGTCGCGCGGCGATCGCGGGCGCGGCGAAGCCGGAGAAGATCGGCACCTGCACGGCGCCGATGTGGGCGCAGGCGTGAGAGGCGACAGCGACGGCCGGGCACATCGGCATGAAGATCGAGACTCGATCGCCTTCGCCGACGCCGAGCTTCGACAGCGCCTCCGCGAGCTGCGTCACCTGCCGTGACGCCTCGGCCCACGTCAGCGACTCGCGTTCCCCGTCCTCGAACAGCCCGACGAGCGCCTCGTCGTCGGGTCGCTCTGCGGCCCAGCGGTGGAGGCAGACGCGGGCGAGGTTGAGGCGGCCGCCGACGAACCAGTGCGCCCACTCCGGGCCGCGCGTGTCGTCGATCAGCTCGTCCCACGGGCGCGAGAACTCGATCCCCAGGTCCTCGACGACCACGGGCCAGAACCGCTCCGGCTCCTCGACGGAGATCCGGTGGAGCTCGTGGTAGTCGGCTGCGCCGAGCCGGCGAGAGAGCCG
>DASPSY010000033.1:0-64063 GCA_035623685.1 Gaiellaceae bacterium | reverse complement strand
ACCGCGCAGAAGATCCTCGACTACCGCCAGCAGCACGGTGCGTTCACGTCGGTCGACGAGCTCGACGCCGTACCCGGCATCGGACCTGCACACCTCGCCCAGCTCAAAGGGCTCGTCGAGCCATGAGCCTCATTCGTCGGAGGCCCGCACACGCCATCGGAGCCGCGCTGTGCCTCGGCCTCGCGCTCTCGAATGGGATACGTGCGAGCTCGTGGATCCTGCTCGTCGCGGCGCTCGCGCTCGCTCTCGTCGCCCGGCGCGGACCGGTGCTCGCCGTCGCCCTCGTGCTGGTCGGCTGGTGGTGGGGCAGCGTGCGGCTCGACGCGATCGACCGTAGTCCGCTCACGCCGAGAATCGGGACGGCTGAGCGCACGCGCTTCGTCGTGACCGGACAGCCAAGACTCGGGCGCTTCGAGATGAGGCTCCCGGCGACAGTTCTTCGCTTCGGCGAGCTGCACGTCCACGAGCCCGTGCTCGCACAATTGCCGTCGCTGCGCGCACCGCCTCAGGGCGCAGTCGTGGAGGGCCGGGGCGAGCTCGAGGAGCCGCCCGGGGCGCGCAACGGCTTCGACGAGCGGACCTGGCTTCGCCGCCACGGTGTCCACGCCGTCCTTCGCGTCGATCTCTGGCGTGTCGTCGGCCGTCGCGACGGGCTCGGCGGCGTCGCGGACCGGTTGCGTGCATGGCTGGCCGGATCCGTCGCGCGCGGTCTCCATGGCGAGCGTCGCTCCGTACTCGAGGGCATCGTACTCGGCGACGACAGCGGGCTCTCCGACGGGCTGCAGCAGCGTTTCCGCGCGTCGGGGCTGTACCACCTGCTCGCCGTCTCGGGCGAGAACGTCGCCTTGGTCGCTGCCGGTGCGCTCGCGCTCGCGTGGCTGGTCGGGCTGCCGCGCTGGCTCGGGGAGTTTGGCGCGCTCGCCGGGATCGCCGGCTACGTGCTCGCAGTGGGGCCGCAGCCGTCGGTGATCCGCGCCGGCATCGCCGGCGCGCTCGGCTCGCTCGCGTGGCTGAGCGCGCGGATGACCGACCGCTGGTACTTCCTGATCCTCGGTGCGATCGTGCTGCTTGCCTGGAATCCGTACACGTTGCTCGATGCCGGCTTCCAGCTCTCCTTCGCCGCCGTCGCTTCGATCTTTCTCGTCGTCCCTCGCCTGCGGCGCGCGCTCGACGGCTACCCGGGACCGGGCGCGCTTCGTGACGTCGTCTCGGTCTCTGCCGCATGTGGCCTCGCGACCGCACCGGTGACCTGGCTCCAGTTCCACGCGATTCCGCTGCTCACGATCCCGGCCAATGCGCTCGCGGCGCCGGCGATGGCACCGCTGCTCGGCCTCGCGCTCGTCGGCGCGTTGCTCGCACCGGTCGTGCCGTCGGCGACCATCGCGATCGCCTGGATGAACGGCTGGCTGGCCGCGTACATCGCCGAGTGCGCCCGCGTCGTCGGCGGCCTACCGGGCGCACAGATCCGATCGGCCAAGGCGCTCGCGCTCATCGTCGCCGGTGTCCTCGTCGTCGCCGCCTATGCTTGGCCACGGTGGCGAACGAGCTCAAGCCCGTCTACCTGATCGTCGGCGGCGACAGGCCGAAGATCCATCGCGCGTTGCGCCGTCTCCGCGTCCGCGTCGGCGACGAGGCGACCGAGCTCCTGTCCGCCGTCGACTCGAGCGGTGACGACGCCGTCGCGGCCTGCAACGCGATGGGGTTGTTCGGCGGCGGTCACCGGCTCGTCGTGGTCGCGGAGGTCGACCGCTGGAAGCCCGCCGACGTCAAGGCCGTGACGGCGTATCTGACAGCTCCGGCGCCCGACACCGTGCTCGCCCTCGTCGGCGAGGAGACGAAGAAGGACTCCGCGCTCGGCAAGGCGTGTGCGAAGGCGGGCGACGTGCTTGCCTACGACGTCCAGAAGAAGCGGTTGCCAGAGTGGGTGGCGAAGCAGTTTGCCGATCGCGGCATCGCAGCCGAGCCCGAGGCGTGCCGCCTCCTCGTCGAGGTCGTCGGGGCCGACCCGGACGAGCTCGCAGGCGAGGTGGACAAGATCGCCACGTGGGCCGCAGGTGAACCGGTCGACGTCGCGGCGGTGCGCCTCCTCGCGACAGGGACGGCGGAGATTCCAGGGTACGACCTCACCGATGCATGGGGACGCCGGGACCTGTCTGGAGCGCTCGCTGCCTGCCAGCGGCTGATCGAGCGATCGGGGGATCCGCCCTCGCGAACGGTCGCTGGGCTCGTCGGCATGTTCGTACGTCACATCGGGCTCGTTCGCTCAGCGCAGGCGATGGCGGAGGAAGGGCTGTCGGCTCGCGAGGCCGCCGCGAGGCTGAAGCGCCATCCGTTCTACGTCGAAAAGCTGTTCGTGCAGTCGCGCACCTATTCAGTGGACGAGCTGCGCGATGCCGTCGTCCGGCTCGCCGCGCTCGACCACGCGGTAAAGGGCGGCTCGAGGTTGTCGGGCGAGCTCGAGCTCGAGCGGGCGATCGTCGCGATCACGCACACGCCGGCGGGCGTCGCCGCGTGACGCCTGCGCTCCGCGCCTAGCTTCCGCTGGCGACGAGCCTCGAGGCGCGGGCCTTGCGGCGTGCGGCGGTGTTGCGGTGGAGGGCGCCTCGTGCGGCCGCCCGGTCGATCCAGCGGACGAGCTCACGGTGGTCCTCGGCGGCGCGCTCCGTCTCGCCGCTCTCGACCGATGCCTCGAGACGGCGCATGAGCGTCTTCACGGTCGAGCGGTAGCGGAGGTTCTCGAGCCGCTCCTGGGCGGCCGTCCGGACGCGCTTCTTCTGCTGCTTAATGTTCGGCATTCGTGAAAAGGCCCGCAACGCGCGGGCGCGCCGATGGTAGCAGAGCAGCCGATCCGCCTCCCTATGCTCTCGGGGTGGCGGAGGACGCGCAGCTCGGCCGAACGGAGGCGGGGCTCAAGCACCGGCGCCGACTCGGGTGGTCGACGGCGGTCTTCTCGTTCGCCACCGGCCTCTCGCGAATCCTGGGGCTCGTCCGCGAGGTCGTCGCCGCCTACTACTTCGGCGCCCAGGGGAAGATCAACGCCTTCACCGTCGCCTTCCAGGTGCCGAACCTCGTTCGGTCGCTCCTCGCTGACGCAGCACTCTCCTCGGCGTTCGTCCCCGTCTTCAGCGAGCTGCTCGAGAAGGGAAACCGCCGCCGTGCCTGGCGCGTCGCGTCGAGCTTGTTCTGGTTGATGTTGCTCGGCCTCGGCGCGCTGTCGGCGCTGCTCATCCTGCTCGCGCCGTGGATCATGAAGCCCTTCGGCAATCCCGGCGGCGACGCGGCACTCGCGGTCGGTCTCTCGCGCGTGCTCTTCCCGATCGTCGCCCTGCTCGGTGTGTCGGGGATCATCGTTGGGATCCTCAACACGTACGAGGAGTTCGCAGTGCCGGCGATCACGCCGGTGTTCTGGAACCTCGCGATCATCGCCGGCCTCGTCATCGGGGTCCCGAGGGCGAGCACGATGGACGCGAAGCTCTACGTCTACGCCGGGTCGATTCTCGTCGGCACGATCATCCAGGTCCTCCTGCCGGTGCCGTGGCTGCGCCGGCTGGACGGCAGCCTGACCGTCGTCATCGATTGGCGCGACCCTGCCGTGTGGCGGGTGCTCCGGTTGATGATCCCGGTGACGCTCGGGCTCGGGCTGATCAACTTCAACGCCGTCGTCGACTCAATCTTCGCCTCGCGGCTGATCGATCCGACACTCGCGCCGACAGCGATCGACAAGGCGTTTCGCCTGTACATGCTCCCGCAAGGGATGTTCTCCGTCGCGATCGCGACGGTGCTCTTCCCGTCGCTCTCGCGGCTCGCAGCGCGGAACGACATGTCCGGCTTCCGGGGCACGGTGTCGCTCGGGCTCCGTCAGATCGCGTTCCTGCTCGTTCCTGCGAGCGTCTTCAGCGCCGTCCTCGCCGAGTCGATCACGCGGCTCGTCTACCAGCGCGGCAAGTTCGAGCCGTCGCAGACGACCGTCGTCGCCGGCGCGTTGGCAGCGTTCTCGGCGGGGCTCGTCTTCAACGGCGCGATGCTGATGCTGAACCGCGCGTTCTTCAGCCTGCAGTCGAACTGGATCCCGACGTTCGTCGCGCTCGGGAACCTCTTCCTGAACGCGGTGCTCGACTGGGCCTTCTACCGTTTCGGTACCTGGGGCATCCCGCTCTCGACGTCGCTGGTCAACCTCGCGGGCACGGTGACCCTGCTCGTGCTCCTGCGGCGACGGCTCGGTCGCCTGAACGGACGCGAGATCGCGGACTCGTCCTGGCGCATCGTGCTCGCGTCCATCGTGCTCGGTGCCGTGGCGTTCGGCGTCTGGTACGGGCTGGACCGCCTCGTCGGCCGGTCGTTCGGCGGCCAGGTCGTGTCCGTTGGATCTGCGCTCGTCGTTGGCATCGCCGTCTACCTGTTCAGCTGCCGCGCGCTGCACGTGCGCGAGCTCGGGGCGTTGCTAGCGTTGCGTTCGCGTTTCACGCGCGCGTAGCCATGCCTCGGAACCTCATTCGCAACTTCTCGATCATCGCGCACATCGACCACGGGAAATCCACGCTGGCCGATCGCATCCTCGAGCTCACGAACGCCGTCTCCGCGCGTGAGATGCGGGAGCAGGTGCTCGATTCGATGGAGCTCGAGCGCGAGCGCGGGATCACGATCAAGGCCCAGGCAGTGCGCGTCGAGTGGAAAGGGCACCAGCTCAACCTGATCGACACGCCTGGGCACGTGGACTTCACGTACGAGGTCTCCCGCTCACTCCAGGCCTGCGAGGGTGCGCTCCTGCTCGTCGATGCGGCGCAGGGAACGCAGGCCCAGACGCTGGCGAACGCGTACCTGGCGATCGAGAACGACCTCGAGATCGTGCCCGTCGTCAACAAGATCGACCTCCCGCAGGCGGATGCCGACGGTGCCGCGGCCGAGCTCGCCGATCTGATCGGCGACACGCCCGACCACGTCCTGCGCATCTCCGCGAAGACCGGCGACGGGGTCGAGGCGGTGCTGGACGCGATCGTCGAGCGCATCCCGCCGCCGGCGGGCGACCCGGACGCACCGGCGCGTGCGCTCATCTTCGACTCGTCCTACGACCAATACCGCGGCGTCGTCGCGTTCGTGCGCGTGCTCGACGGGAGCTTTTCGACGCGCGAGCCAGTACGCGCGATGGCGCTCGGCACGCGCTTCGAGGCAGAGGAGCTCGGTTTCTTCGCGCCCACGCGCCGCGAGACGCCGACGCTCGAGGCAGGCGAGGTCGGCTACGTGATCACCGGGCTGAAGGACGTGTCGAAGCTCCGCGTCGGTGACACGCTCACCTCGGAGCGGCGACCGGCGACCGAACCGCTCGCCGGCTACAAAGACGTGAAGCCGATGGTGTTCGCGGGTCTCTATCCGACGGACTCGGACGACTATCCACAGCTGCGCGACGCGCTCGAGAAGCTCAAGCTGAACGACGCATCGCTGTCCTACGAGCCCGAGACGTCACAGGCGCTCGGCTTCGGCTTCCGCTGCGGGTTTCTCGGCCTGCTGCACATGGAGATCGTGCGCGAGCGGCTCGAGCGCGAGTTCGACCTCGACCTGCTCGCGACCGCGCCCAACGTCGCTTACCGCGTCAAGCCGCCGCACGGCGAGTGGCGGGAGGTGCACACGCCGGCCGACATGCCGCTCGAGGTCGACGAGGTCGAAGAACCGTACGTCGCGGCGTCGATCATCGTCCCCAAGGAGTACGTCGGTGCGGTGATGGAGCTGAACAACGACCGCCGCGGCCGCTTTGGGCAGCTCGAGTACCTGTCCGAGCAGCGCGTGCACCTCACTTATGCGCTGCCGCTGGCGGAGATCGTCTACGACTACTACGACCAGCTGAAGTCACGGACACGCGGGTACGCGAGCTTCGACTACGACCTGCTCGGGTTCCAGCCGGGAAAGCTCGTGCGTGTGGACGTCCTCGTCGGCGGCGAGCCAGTCGATGCGCTGTCGCTCGTCGTCCACCGCGACGCGGCGTACGACCGAGGACGTGCGCTCGTCGAGCGTCTGCGCGACGAGATCCCACGGCAGCATTTCGATGTCGCCATCCAGGCTGCGATCGGCTCGCGCGTGATTGCACGCGAGACGGTCAAGGCGAAGCGGAAGGACGTGCTCGCGAAGTGCTACGGCGGGGACATCACGCGGAAGCGCAAGCTGCTCGAGAAGCAGAAGGCGGGGAAGCGGCGGATGAAGCAGGTCGGGATGGTCGAGGTTCCACAGGAGGCGTTCCTCGCCGTCCTCAACCTCAACGAGGACCGCCGATGACGGAACGGGCGCGTCACCTCTACGTCCACCTGCCGTTCTGCTCGCATCGCTGCGGCTACTGCGACTTCGTGACCCTCGTCGCCCACAAGGAGCAGCACGGCGCCTACGTCGATGCCGTCCTGCAGGAGCTCGCGCTCGAGCGCGACTCGCTCGCGGAGACCGTCGAGACGGTCTTCCTCGGCGGTGGCACGCCCACGTTCACCGAGCAGGACGCGCTGGCACGCCTGCTCGAGGCGATGCCACACGCGGACGAGACGACGATCGAGGCCAACCCGGAGACGGTGACGCCGGAGCTCGCGAGCATGCTCCGGGAGCACGGCGTGAACCGCGTTTCGCTCGGTGCTCAGAGCTTCCGGCCGCATCTGCTCGACGTCCTCGGCCGCACTGCGACGCCGTCGGCTGTCCGCGGGGCGTTTCATGACCTGCGGGAGGCCGGGTTCGAGAACATCTCGCTCGACCTGATCTACGGCATCCCGGGCCAGAGCCCGAGCGATCTCGACGCGGACCTGACCGATGCGCTCGAGCTCCGGCCGGAGCACCTCTCCTGCTACGAGCTCGAGGCAAAGCCGGGGACACGGTTCACCCACGTTCACGGCCCCGAGCTCGCGCGTCAGGCCGAGGCGATGGAGGGCTACTTCGAGCAGGTCGTCGGACGGCTCACCAGTGAGGGTTACCGCTGGTACGAGACAGCGAACTTCTGCCGCGCGCCCGAGCACGTCGACGGACGTGACCTGCGCGCACGACACAACCTCGCGTACTGGCTCGGACGCGACTACCTCGGGATCGGGATCGGCGCGATCTCGACGCTCCGAGGAACGCGCAGGCGCAACACGCCGAGGATCGCGGCCTACCTCAGGGCCCTCGCTGTCGCTGAATGTCCTCCCCGCGAGCTCGAGCAGCTGTCGCGGGACGTTCGGACGCGAGAGCGCGTGATGCTCGGCCTTCGGCTGGACGAGCCGCTCCCGCTGGCCGGGCTCGAGGATGCGATCGACGCCGCCGCGCTCGAGCGGCTCGGCGCGCTCGGCCTTGCGCGCCTCCACAGCGTCGACTCCGGCGCGATCGAGCTGTCGCTGTCCGAGCGCGGGCGGTTCCTCGGAGGCGGGGTCACCGCAGATCTCCTCGCCTGAACGACGAGCGACGCGTAAAATGCCTGCAAATGGCCGATGACCTGCGGCATGTGCTGACCGTCCGCCAGCGCGAGATCCTCGCGCGCGTTGTGCAGGAGTACGTTGCGACGGGCCAGCCCGTCGGTTCCAAGGCGCTCGTCGAGCGAGCGGGGCTCCCCGTCTCGCCGTCGACGGTACGGGGCGACCTCGCCGAGCTCGAGGGTCGCGGCCTGCTGATGCATCCCCACACATCCGCAGGACGCGTGCCGACGGAGCGCGGCTATCGCTTCTACGCCGACGAGGTGCTCCGGCGCCAGGACGCTCGGCCAGGGTCCTTTCCGCTGGACTTCTCGGCGCTCCGACGCGAGGTAGATGCGGCGCTCCAGGCCACGACCGAGATGCTCTCGAGCGTCACGCGTTTGCTTGCGATGATCTCCGCACCGTCGTTCGAGGCGAACACCGTGCGTCACGTCGAGGTGCTCCTGCTGCAGACGCAGACCGTGATGGTCGTCGTGATCACGACCACCGGCGATGTCTCGAAGCGCGCGTTCACCTTCGACGCGCCTGTCGATCCGGGGCTCGTCAGCTGGGCCGGCGAATACCTGAACGACCGCCTCCGGGGCGTGCGGCTCGGAACCACACAGCTGCGCCGACGGCTGGACGAGTCGACGCTCGGGGTGGCGGAGCGAGACTTCCTCGACGTCGTCCGGCCCGCGTTCACCGAGCTCGTCGGCGCCGACCAGCGCCTCTTCGTCGCGGGAACCGCCGGTCTGCTCGGCGATCTGTCGGATGACGAGCTCGGCCTCTACCGACGAGTATTGACGACGCTCGAGAAGCGGGCGGCGCTGCTCGAGATCCTCGGCCAGGCGCTCGATCCGAGCCGCGCGTTCGTTCGTCTCGGCGGCGACCTCGACCACCCTGCGTTTCGCGACGTGGCGCTCGTCGGCGCGTCCTACGGGTTGACGAACAGACCGCTCGGCGCCGTCAGCCTGCTCGGCCCGGTGCGGATGGACTACGAAAAGGCGGTCCGGTCGGTCCGGAGCGCGGCGATCGAGCTGTCGCGCTTCGTCGAGGAGGTCTACGAGGACAACTGAGTGCGGCGCTACGCTTGCGCCGATGTCGACGACTGAGCGCGACTACTACGAGCTGCTCGGGGTGCCCCGCGATGCCGGCCCCGACGAGATCAAGCGTGCATTCCGGAAGCTCGCGCGCGAGCTGCACCCGGACGTCTCCGATGCACCGGACAGCGAGCTCCGCTTTCGGGAGGTCGTCGAGGCGTACGAGGTGCTTTCCAACTCGGAGCGCCGCCAGCTCTACGATCGCTTCGGCCACGCGGGCCTGCGCAGCGGCGGCTTTCGCCCGAGCACCTTCGACCTCGGTGATCTCTCGGATCTCTTCTCTGCGTTCTTCGGCGACGACCTGTTCGGCGGTGAGCGAGCCGGACGCGGCCGCGGTGCGGACATCGCCGCCCGGGTCGAGATCGAGCTCACGGAGGCCGCGACCGGAACGACGCGCGAAGTTCCGTTCCAGGCCGCGGTTGCGTGCACGCGCTGTTCGAGCAGCGGCGCGGAGCCGGGGACGGAGACGAGCTCGTGTCCGGCGTGCGGCGGGAGCGGCCGTCTGCGCCAGGTGTCGCGCAGCGTCTTCGGCGAGTTCGTCCGGACGCAGACGTGCCCGACCTGTAGCGGCTCCGGCACGCGAATCGAGCACCCCTGCGACCAGTGCCACGGAGCGGGGCGCATCTTCGCGGAGCGCAGGATCGACGTGGAGATCCCGGCGGGCATCCACGACGGTCAGCGGATCCGGCTGACGGGCGAAGGCCATGCCGGGACCCCGGGCGGGCGAGCGGGCGACGTCTACGTCGAGGTTCACGTGCGTCCGGACGAGCGGTTCGTCCGCGAGGGCAACGACGTCTTCTGCACCGTCGAGTTGACGCTGCCGCAGGCCGCGCTCGGCGCGACGGTCGACGTACCGACGCTGAGCGGGGAGACCTCGCTGACGTTCGATCCCGGCACGCAGGCCGGCGAGGTTCACGTGCTGCGCGGCCGCGGCTTCCCGGTGCTGCAAGGCTTCGGTCGCGGCGACCAGCGCGTGCTCGTCAACGTGAAGGTCCCGCGCCACCTCACGCCCGAGCAGCGCACGTTGCTGGAGGCATTCGAGCGCCTGTCGACCGACGCGACCTATCGCGCGGAGGAAGGCTTCTTCGAGAAGCTCAAGAGCGCGTTCCGCTGAGCGTCCTCCGCAGGGTCTCGGTGTCGGTTCCGTCCGCCCGTGCCGAGGAGGCTCGTGCGCGGATGCTCGAGCTCTTCCCGCAGGGCTTCGAGGAGATCGACCGTTCCGACGGCGTCGAGCTCGTCGCCTACACGGATCCCGGCGGAGAGGAACGGCTCTGGCATGCGTTCGGCGCTGCGACGGCGCGCGACGTCCCAGCCGGATGGGAGGAGCGCTGGCGCGACTTCCACAAACCCGTGCAGGTCGCGCAACTTTGGATCGGACCGCCGTGGATCGAGCCGCCGGCGGACGCGGCGACGGTCGTAATCGATCCGGGCCGGGCCTTCGGCACCGGTGCACACCCGACGACGCGGCTCGTGCTCGAGTTGTTGGCAACGCTGGAGCGGGGGAGCGTGATCGACGTCGGCTGCGGCTCGGGAGTGCTTGCGATCGGGGCTTCGAAGCTCGGGTTTGCGCCGGTGTTCGCGGTCGACGTCGACGAGAACGCGATCGAGGCGACGACGTCGAACGCGCGCGCGAATGGCGTCGAGCTGTCGGTGGTACGCGGCGACGCCCTCTCCGAGTCGCTGCCGACCGCTGATGTCGCGGTTGTCAACGTCACTCGTGGCGTCGCGCAGAGCGTCGCGGCGCGCTTGAGCTGCACGTCGCTCGTCACCTCCGGGTACCTCCTCAGCGAGGACGTGACGCTCGACGGCTATCGCCACGTCGAGCGCATCTCGGATCAGGGCTGGGCCGCGGATGTGTACAGGCGGGAACCCGGTTAGCATGCACGCGCATGGCGACCTTCTCCGTTCGGTTTCTCGGCTGCAAGGTCTCGCACACTGACGCGCAGCTCGTCCGCGAGCGCCTGCTCGCCGACGGGCACGTCGAGTCGTCCGATGCGGCTGACGTCTCCGTGGTCAACACGTGTTGCGTGACACACGAGGCGCTCCGCAAGTCGCGCCATGCCGTCGCACGCGCCGCGCGAAACCACGGCCGCGTGTACGTGACGGGCTGTGGTGCGAACCTGTCAGAGACCGCGTTCGCCGGTCTTCCGGCGAACGTCACGGTCGTCGCACGGCCGAGCGAGGAGACGCCGGCTGCCGTCGCCGGCGACGTCGGCGCGATCGGCTGCGTTCAGGCCGACGCGCGACTCGATCGCGTGCGGGCGTTCGTGAAGATCCAGGACGGCTGCAGCTTCTCGTGCAGCTTCTGCGTGATCCCGCGCGTCAGAGGCGGCTCGCGCAGCAGGCCTGCCGCGGCCGTCCTGCGGGAGATCTCGCGCCGAGTCGCGCAGGGCCATCGCGAGGTGGTGCTCACCGGCGTCAATCTCGGCCTCTACCGCGACCGGGACTCGGGCCATCGCCTGCCGCACCTCGTGCGCGAGGCCGGAGCCGTTCCCGGGCTGGTGCGGCTCCGCCTGTCGTCGATCGAGGTGAATCACGTCGACGAGGAGCTGGTCGCCGCTCTCCGGGAGACGCCGACGGTCGGCCGGCACCTCCACGTGCCGCTGCAGTCGGGGGACGACCACGTGTTGCGTGACATGGCTCGGCGCTACACCGTCGCGACATATCTAAAGCGGATCGCTCCGTTGCAGGACGACTTCAACCTGACGACGGACGTGATCGTCGGCTTCCCGAGCGAGACCGACGCGGCGTTTGCGAAGACGCGCAGCGTCGTGCGAGAGGCCGGCCTGACGAAGGTCCACGTCTTCCCGTACTCGCCTCGTCCGGGTACGTCGACCGCCGCGCAGGATCCCGTTCTGCGATCCGTCAAGCAGCAGCGGAGCGCTCGGCTGCGTGCCGATTCCCGCGATGCATGCCTCTCGCGCTGGCGCGGGAAGCTCGGACGCGACGACGTCGTGCTCGTCGATCGGCCGGGCCGCGGCTACGGCGACGACTACTCTCCGTGGCTGGTCGACGCGCCGGTCGGCGAGCTCGTTCGTGTGCGCGGCGCTGCGGTCTCGGAGGAGGGGATCCTCGCTGCCTGACGACTGCCTCTTCTGCCGCCTCGTGCACGACGGCGACCACGTCGCAGCGGAGGACGGTTTCGTTGCGATCCGCGACATCAACCCCAAGGCGGACACGCATTTGCTCGTCATCCCTGAGCGACACGTCGACACCTTTCGCGACGTTGCCGAGTTTCCGTCCGACGAGGCGAAGCGCATGCTCGATTTCGTGGCGCGCACCGCGCGTGACGCCGGCCTCGACGACTACCGTGTGCTCGTCAACGTGGGCGGAGGCGGCGGACAGACGATCTTCCATCTGCACTGGCACGTGCTCGGCGGCCGCGTGGCGGGGATGCCGGCGTGAGCCTGATCGCCCGCATGGAGGACGACGTCAAGCAGGCGATGCTCGACCGTGACACGGAACGCCGGGATGCGTTGCGGCTGATCCTGGCAAGTCTCCGCTCGGCCGAGAAGGAGCTGTTGCGCCCACTGTCCGACGAGGAGGAGTTGCAGGTGCTGCAACGCGAGCGCAAGCGCAGGATCGAGGCCGCCGATGCGTTTCGCGACGGCGGTCGCCCCGAGCAGGCCGAGGCCGAGGAGCGAGAGCTTGCGGTGCTCGAGGAGTTCATGCCCGAGCCACTCTCCGAGGACGAGCTGGAGGAGATCGTCGACGACGCAATCGCCGAGAACGGCGCGACCTCCATGCGCGACTTCGGCCGCGTGATGGCGGACGTGATGCCGCAGGTTTCCGGCCGGGCCGACGGCTCGGTCGTCAGCCAGCTGGTCAAGGAAAAGCTCGCCTAGGCGCCGGCAGTCGCGCCTACACTGAGGCACGTGCAGCAGGTTCTCGACGTCTCGAACGATGTCGCCGCCGAGCTGGGAAGCATCGGCGACGGCGTGCTGGACGCGCTTCGGGACCGCCTCGCGTGCACCATCCTCCTGCGTGGCAACCGCGTTACCCTCGAAGGCGAGGACGTGCACGTTGCAGAGGCACGTGCGGTGCTCGACGAGCTGGTCGAGCTGGTCGAGTCGGGGCAAGAGATCGACCCCGGGACGGTGGACTCGGTCCTGAACGCGATCGACCAAGCAGAGAACGTCCAGAACGTGTTCAGTGACGTCGTCTGGCGCCACCGCGGCAAGCAGATCACTCCGAAGACTGTGACGCAGAAGCGGTACGTCGACGCGATCCGCACGTGCACCGTCACGTTCGGCATCGGACCTGCGGGCACCGGCAAGACGTATCTCGCGATGGCGCTCGCCGTCGCGGCGCTGCAGGACAGACAGGTGGCACGCGTGATCCTGACGCGGCCGGCGGTCGAGGCCGGAGAGCGGCTCGGCTTCCTGCCCGGAGACATGCTCGCCAAGGTCGACCCGTACCTGCGCCCGCTGTTCGACGCGCTCTACGACATGCTCGACGCGGAGCGACTTAACACGTACATGGAGCGGGGAACGATCGAGGTGGCGCCTCTGGCGTTCATGCGCGGACGCACCCTCAACGACTCGTTCGTCATTCTCGACGAGGCTCAGAACACGAGCCCGGAGCAGATGCAAATGTTCCTGACGCGCCTCGGCTTCGGCTCGAAGATGGTCGTCACGGGCGACGTGACACAGGTCGACCTTCCGCGCGAGCAGGCGTCGGGCCTGATCCAGGTGCGGAGCATTCTCGGCGCGATCGACGGAATCGCGTTCGTGGAGTTCGGCCACGAGGACGTCGTCCGGCACAAGCTCGTGCAGCGGATCGTGGAGGCGTACAAGCTTCACGCGGAGGAGACCGGAACCCAGCGGCGGAAGTAACGGACGTGCTCGAGGTCGAGGTCGTGAATCGCAGTGGAGCCGAGGCCGACGTCGATGCGGTGGTCGCGCTCGCGAGAGAGGTGCTCGCCGCCGAGGGCATCGAGGACGGCGAGCTCGGGATCACGTTCGTGGACACTGACGAGATCAGAGCCTTGAAGCAACGTCATCTCGGAGTCGACGAGCCGACCGACGCACTGGCGTTTCCGATCGACGGGCGCGACGAGCTCCCGGCGGGTCTGCCGCGCCAGCTCGGCGACGTCGTCATCTGCCCGCAGGTCGTCGGCGCCGCCTGGCGCGGCCCGCTCGTGCACGCCGTCCTGCACCTTGCAGGTTACGACCACGGTGCCGGCATGGAAGCGCGCGAGCGCGCGTACGTGGAATGAGCACACGTCCGCGGCCATCAATCTTCGAGAGCTTCAACTACGCGATCGAAGGAGTGCTGCACGTGTTGCGGACGCAGCGCAACATGCGGATCCACTTCGCCATCGCCGTCGCAGTCCTCGCGGTCGCCGCCGCAGTGGGCGTGACGAAGATCGAGCTGATCGCCTTGTTGCTCGCAATCTCGTTCGTGCTGATCGCGGAGATGATCAACTCCGCGATCGAGGGAGCGATCGACGCGGCGACCACGTCGTTCGACCCGATGGCCAAGCTCGCGAAGGACATCGCGGCCGGCGCGGTGCTGATCGCGTCCGTCAACGCAGTTGCGATCGGCTACCTCGTCTTTGCCGGCAAGGCGGCGGACAAGACGGCCCGCGTCCTCGACCGCCTGCGAAACGCCCCGGCGCAGATCACGGTGATCGCGCTCGTCCTCACGGTCATCGTCGTGATCGCGACGAAGGCCTGGACCGGCCGGGGCACGCCGCTGCGCGGCGGGCTACCCTCCGGGCACGCGGCGCTCGCTTTCGCCGGGTGGATGGCCGCGACGTACATCGTCGACGACTCGCACCGCTTCCTCATCTCGGGCCTGACGTTCATCATGGCGGTCCTGGTGGCTCAGACGAGAGTCGAATCCGGCGTCCACTCTGCGCTCGAGGTCGCGTACGGCGGTGCGCTCGGCGCGCTGGTGACCTTGGTCGTGTTCCAGGTCTTATGAGCGGAGAAGACCTCTACGACCGTGCGGTGGCGATCGCCGAGCGAGCCTACGCGCCGTACTCCAACTACCTCGTAGGAGCGGTCGTGCGAACGCATGACGGCCGGATATTCGAAGGCGTGAATGTCGAGAATGCGGCCTACCCGCTCGGCGTGTGCGCGGAGAAGTCGGCACTCGTGCGCGCCGTGGTCGAGGGCTGCCGACCGGGAGACATCGAGGCGATCGGCATCACCGCGGCTCCGTGCGGAGGCTGCCGCCAGTGGCTCTACGAGTTTCGAATCGGCTCCGTGACGTTTCGGAACGCGGCGGGCGAGATCGTGACCTACTCTGCCGAGGAGCTGCTGCCGGAGACCTGGGACCTCCCGGAGTGAAGTCCGGCTTCGTGGCGGTTGCAGGACGACCGAATGTCGGCAAGTCGACGCTCGTCAACGCGCTCTGCGGCGGCAAGGTCGCGATCGTCTCCGACAAGCCGCAGACCACGCGGCGTCGAATCTTCGGGATCGCGAACGGAGACGACCACCAGCTCGTTCTCGCCGATCTGCCCGGCTTTCAGAAGCCGTTGGACACGCTGACCGAGCACATGCAGCGCACCGTCGATTCTGCGTTCGACGACGTCGACGGCGTGCTCTTCGTCCTGTCGGCGCGCGAGCGGATCGGTGCCGGCGACCGGTTCGTCGCCGCTCGCGTGTTCGGGCTCGGCGTGCCCGTCGTGATCGCGCTCAACAAGGTCGATCGCCTGAAGGCCGGCCACGTTGCGACACAGATGCAGACGGCGGCGGGTCTGGGCGACTTCCACGCACTGCATCCGGTGAGCGCGAAGACGGGGGACGGGGTCGCCGCACTCAGGGACGAGCTCGTCGCGCTGCTTCCCGACGGCCCGCTGTACTACCCACAGGAGCAGCGAAGCGATCTCGCCGTCGAGCTGCAGATCGCCGAGCTCGTTCGCGAGCAGGCGTTGAAGCTGACACGCGACGAGGTCCCGCACGCGATCACGGTCGAGGTCCACGAGCTCGAAGAGCGCAGGATCCGCGCAGACGTCCTCGTCGAGACTGAGTCGCAGAAGCAGATCGTGATCGGCAGAGGCGGCGCGGTGATCCGCGAGATCGGCACGGGTGCACGGCCGGAGATCGAGTCGTTGCTCGGCCACTCCGTCTACGTCGAGCTGCACGTGCGGGTGAAGCCGCGCTGGCGACGGGACGAGCGGCTGCTCGAACGACTCGGCCTCTGACCTCGGCCGGTGTGAACGAACAGTTGCCGTTTCTCGACGGTCGTGTGACGGACACGCGACGGTTTCCCGGCTAGCCTGACGGCTAGGTGGGCGGGGAACGGGGCTCCCTGGTCTCGCGCGCGTGTATCTGTCAAGCATTCCGCTAACGATGCGTCGAAGTCGACGCGCCGGACGAGCAAAGCGGCCGGGTTACACTCAGGCCATGGCCCAGGCGCCGGTGCTCCCGCGCGGGTTCGAGCTGCCGCTCGAGCCGAGGCTGCCGCGAATCGGCTCCGTCGACGCGGTGGCGCTCGAGGAACGGGCTGCCTCGCTGGCCCGCCGCTCCATCAAACGCGAGGCGAAGGTGTTCGCGCTCGAGCTCGCGATTCGCATGATGGACCTGACCACGCTCGAAGGCCAGGACACTCCCGGAAAAGTCGCCGCGCTTTCCTCGAAGGCAGTCCGGCCGGACCCGACCGACGCGAGCGTGCCGTCGGTCGCGGCGATCTGCGTCTATCCGAATCTCGTTCCGACGGCCGTGTCACGCGTGCACGGGACGACCGTGAAGGTCGCGTCGGTGGCGACGGCGTTCCCGTCCGGGCAGTCTCCTCTCGAGGCGAAGCTCGATGAGGTGCGCTGGGTCGTCGAGCACGGCGCCGACGAGGTCGACATGGTGATCGACCGCGGAGCGTTCCTCTCCGGCCGGTACTCGAAGGTGTACGACGAGATAGTCCGTGTCAAGGAAGCGTGCGGCGAGACCCATCTGAAGGTGATTCTCGAGGTCGCCGAGCTCGGCACCTACGACAACGTGCGGCGCGCTTCCCTGCTCGCGATGGCCGCCGGCGCCGACTTCATCAAAACGTCGACCGGGAAGCTTCCCGGCGCGGCGACCCTGCCGGTGACGCTGTGCATGCTCGAGGCGATCCGCGATGTCCACGAGGAGACGGGTCGGGTCGTCGGCATGAAGCCTGCGGGCGGGATCCGGCACGCGAAGCAGGCGGTTCAGTACCTCGTCCAGCTGCACGAGACGCTTGGTGTCGACTGGCTGACGCCCGATCTCTACCGGCTCGGCGCCTCCTCGCTGCTGAACGACGTGCTCATGCAGCTTCGCAAGGAGCGAACGGGCGCGTACCAGAGCCCCGACTACTTCACCGTTGACTGATCTCGACCGCACACGCGAGGCGACGCCGGTCCCGAAGGACTGGACATACGCGCCTGCGCCGGAGTCCCGGGATATCGTCCGGCTCGAGGATCGCTACGGCCACTACGTCGGCGGCGAGTGGCTCGAGCCCACCGAGACGTACGAGACGATCTCCCCGGCGACCGAGGAGCCGCTCGCGCAGGTCGGCCAGGCGACCGCAAGGGAGGTCGACCTCGCTGTGCGCTCTGCCCGCGACGCATTCGAGAACGGGTGGTCCGAGATCTCGCCCTCCGCACGGGCGAAGTACCTGTTCCGGATCGCCCGCATCATCCAGGAGCGCACGCGCGAGTTCGCGGTGCTCGAGTCCCTCAACGGCGGCAAGCCGATCAAGGAGTCGCGGGACGTCGACCTGCCGCTGTCAGCAGCGCACTTCTTCTACTACGCCGGCTGGGCGGACAAGCTCGAGTACGCCTTCCCGAACCAACGACCGAAGCCGGTCGGCGTGGCGGGGCAGATCATCCCGTGGAACTTCCCGCTCCTGATGCTCGCCTGGAAGGTGGCGCCGGCGCTCGCAGCCGGGAACACGGTCGTGCTGAAGCCCGCCGAGACCACGCCGCTGACGGCGCTGCTCTTCTGCGATGTCGTCCGCCAGGCGGAGCTACCGCCCGGCGTCGTCAACATCGTCACCGGCGACGGCCGTGTGGGCGCAGAGATCGTCAAGGCGGACGGGGTCGACAAGATCGCGTTCACCGGCTCGACCGAGGTTGGAAAGGCGATCCAGAGTGAGCTCGCGGGTTCGGGCAAGCGTCTCACGCTCGAACTCGGCGGCAAGGCGGCGAACATCATCTTCGACGACGCCGCACTCGATCAGGCGATCGAGGGCATCGTCAACGGCATCTACTTCAACCAGGGACACGTGTGCTGCGCCGGGTCACGCCTGCTCGTGCAGGAGTCGATCTACGAGCCCGTCGTGGACAAGCTGAAGCGCCGCCTGTCGACGTTGCGCGTCGGCGATCCGCTCGACAAGAACACGGATGTCGGTGCGATCAATTCGCGCCAGCAGCTCGAGAAGATCCAGGAACTCGTCGCCACCGGCCAGGACGAGGGAGCCGAGATCTATCAGCCGCCGTGTCGGCTCCCCGAGCAGGGCTACTGGTTCGTGCCGACCGTGTTCACGAACGTGGCCCAGAGCCATCGAATCGCACAGGAGGAGATCTTCGGCCCGGTTCTCTCGGTGCTCACCTTCCGGACTCCCGAAGAAGCGGTCGAGAAGGCGAACAACACACCCTTCGGCCTGAGCGCCGGGATCTGGACCGAAAAGGGCTCGCGCATCCTGTGGATGGCCGAGCGCATGCGCGCGGGCGTCGTCTGGGCGAACACGTTCAACCGCTTCGACCCGACCTCGCCGTTCGGCGGCTACAAGGAGTCCGGCTTCGGGCGCGAGGGCGGGCGTCACGGGCTCGAGCCCTACCTCACGTTCGACGGCGAGGGGCGGCACGATGCCTGACCGCCTTCCTATCAGGAAGACCTACAAGCTCTTCATCGGGGGAGCGTTCCCGCGGTCCGAGTCGGGCCGCACGTACGAGGCCGAGGGTCAGAATGTCGCACGTGCGTCGCGCAAGGACGTCCGCGACGCGGTCCGGGCAGCGCGCGGCGCCTTCCCGAAGTGGTCCGGCATGACGGCGTACAACCGCGGCCAGGTTCTGTACAGGCTCGCGGAGATGGTCGAGGCGCGGTCGGCCGAGTTCGCGCAGCTGTGCGACGGCCGCGCCGAGGTCGAAGCCGCGATCGACCGCGTCGTCTGGTACGCGGGCTGGGCCGACAAGCTGGCGCAGGTGCTCGGCTCGTCGAACCCGGTCGCCGGCCCCTACTTCAACTTCACCGTGCCCGAGCCCACCGGAGTGGTCGCTGTTCTCGCCCCCGACGAGCCGACACTGCTCGGGCTCGTCTCGAGGATCGTGCCTGCGCTGACCGGAGGGAACACCGTCATCGCCGTTGCCTCGGAGGTGCGGCCACTCGCCGCGATCGAGCTCGCCGAGGCGATCGCGACCTCGGATGTGCCTGCGGGTGCGGTCAATCTCCTGACCGGCAGCCGTGGCGAGCTGGCGCCCTGGCTCGCCGCTCACATGGACGTCAACGCGATCGACCTGGCAGGCGCCGACGGCGACTCGCCGGAGCTGGAGCGTGCCGCTGCGGCAAACGTCAAGCGGGTCGTCCACGGGCGCGCGGACTCACAGAGCCCGTGGGAGATCGCCGCGTTCCTCGAGCTGAAAACGGTCTGGCATCCCGTCGGGCAGTAGCTCACTAAGCTTGCAGTCGATTCGAGTGAGGACGGTTAATCGACCGACGACCCCGCCGCACTCGGGCGGCGCCGAGTCCCCGGCCTAGCCGATGGCTGGCCGCCGCTTCAGCCAGGCGATCTCCGAAGGCGACGGAATCTCGCTGCTCGCCCGGGTCGAGGACGCCGACAGTGCGCGAGAAGCTGCGGCGCAGGGCGCGGAAGCCGTCGTGGCATACGGGGCGATGCAGGGAATCCGGGATGCGACCGACCTGCCGATTCTCTGGTCCGGGGCGATCTCGGAGGCGCTGAACGCCGGAGCGGACGCCTGCGTCGTCGTGCTGGAGGACCACGTCGACGAAGACGGTCGGCTCGAGGCGCTGCACACGGAGGCGACAGAGCTCGGTCTCGACGTCGTCGTCGAGGTACGCAACGAGGAGGAGCTCGCGCTGGCGCTCGAGCTCCTGGACCCGGAGATCTTCCTCCTCTCGGGACCAGGCAACGAGGACGACGGGCCTCTCGGACCGGCGCTGGAGCTGCTGCCCGACGTGCCGGCAGGGAAGCTTGCCGTCGCAGACGTGCCGGTCGCCGCGCGCGAGCAGGTGGACGAGCTCGAGCGGGCGGGAGTCGATGCAGTCATCGTCGCAGCGGGCCACGTCGCCGACCTCGTCGGCGACACGCCGCCCCCCGTCTAGGCTCGGGCGCTCCGCCGACCGCTGGGCCTCGACCCGGTGGGGCGGACCGCTCACGGCGTTGCTCGCGATCCTCGCCGGCGCGGCGGCCTTGCGTGCCGTGGGGATCATGTACGGGCTGCCGTTCGGGAATCTCCTCAATCCGGACGAGCAGTCGATCGTCCCGCGCGCGTGGAAGCTCGTGCACGGCGGCGGCGGCGATCCGCACTGGTTCGACTACCCGACGCTGTTGATGTACGTGAACGCGCCGTTCCAGGCGTGGCAGTCGCATCCGTCGTACCTGACGGCGCGCATCGTCGGGCTCGTGATCGGTCTCGGCTCGATCGCGGCGGCGTGGTGGCTCGGCCGACGAGCGTACGGGAGCATCGCCGGTGCCGTGGCGGCCGTCGCCACCGCTGTGTGCACGACCCATGTCGTCTACTCCCGCGAGGCGGTGACCGACGTGCCGCTCACGCTCGGCGTCGCCGTCGCGCTCGCGCTGATGGTCGTAGGCCGGGTCGAGCTTGCAGGCGTCGCAGTCGGTGTGGCCACCGGCTTCAAGTATCCGGGCGTCTTCCTCGTCGCACCGCTGATCGTCGCGGCCTGGAGCCAGTGGCGCCGGCTCGCGATTGCGATCGGGCTGTCGGTGATCACGTTTTTCGCGACGAGCCCGTTCATGCTCGTCCACCGAAGCGAGGCCTGGCACGACGCGTTCCGGGTCCAGCGGCTCGCGCGAAAGGGCTGGCTGGGATTCGAGCACGATCACTCGGCGCCGGTCGCGTTCACCGACCGGCTGTGGCACGGGCTCGGCCCTGCGTTGATCGTCGCGGTCGCAGGCCTGGCGTTCGCGCTGCTCCGGCGCACGCGGACAGATCTCATCCTCGCGACATTCGTCATCGTCTACTTCGCAGACCTGTTGACGCTACGGGCGCACTTCGACCGCTACACGCTGCCGCTCGTTCCTGCACTGGGTGCGCTTGCGGGACGGTTTCGCGGGCTCGCCCCGGTCACATTGCTGCTGCTCGTCGTTCCGCTCACCTGGGCGATCCGCGACGACAAGCGACTGACGAAGACGGACACGCGCATCGTCGCAGCGCGGTGGATCGAGCAGCACGTGCCCGCGGGGACGGATATCGCCGTCGACCCGTCGGTACCGGCCCTCTCCGGCTACCACGTCCTCGCGTTGCAGTTGCCCGGGCCCGGCCAGCCGTTCGACGCGAACAGGAACATCGCCCGGCTGCGAAAGGACGGCATCCGTGCCGTCGTTGTCACGGGCGCCGTCACCGACCGCGTGCTCGCCGCGCGCTCGAACTATCCCAGGGACGCTGCCTTCTACGACGCGCTCGGCACCAAGACGAAGCGGATCTACTACCTCGCTCCTGGTGGCCGGCTCACCGGACCGTGGGTCGCCGTCTATCGGCTCTGAGCGGGTTGGGCTAGCCGAAGAACGCCTTCGCCACCGCGAACCACTCGGGCGGCACCGTCTTCAGCTCGGCCGTGGCCTCCTTCAGGTCGACGTCGACGATGTCGTCGCCGCGCAGCGCCGCCATTCGGCCGAACTTACCGTCCCGGACGAGGTCGGCCGCCTTCAGGCCGTAGCGCGTCGCCAGCACGCGGTCGTGCGGCGTCGGCGTGCCGCCACGCTGGACGTGGCCGAGCACTGTCACTCTCGTCTCGAACCCCGTTCGCTGCTCGATCTCGCGCGCGACCATCGCGCCAACCCCGCGCTCCGAGAGTCGTACGTGCCCGAACTGATCCACCTCCGCATCCCCCGTCGCGCCTTCGAGCTCGTACCCCTCCGACACGACGACGATCGAGAAATCCTTGCCGCGCTCGTGCCGGCGACGGATGTCCGCGCACGCTTCCTCGATCGAGACCGGTTCCTCCGGGATCAGGATCACGTCGGCGCCGCCCGCGATGCCGCTCATCACCGCGATCCAGCCCGTGTGCCGGCCCATCACCTCGACGACCATCACGCGGTTGTGCGACTCGGCCGTCGTGTGCAGCCGGTCGATCGCCTCGGTGGCGATCCACACGGCGGTGTCGAAGCCGAAGGTGTAGTCGGTCGCCGACAGGTCGTTGTCGATCGTCTTTGGGACGCCGACAACCGGGAACCCGTGCTCCTCGTGGAGGCGCGCGGCGACGCCGAGCGTGTCCTCGCCGCCGATCGCGACGAGCGCCGTGAGCCCGGCATCCTCGAAGTGCGCGAGCACGCGCTCCACGCCACGGTCGAGCTTGTACGGATTCGTCCGGGTCGTGCCGATGATCGTGCCGCCTCTCGGCAGGATCCCGCTGATCTCGCGGGTTCCGAGCTCGACGAAGAGCCCGTCGACTAGCCCGAGCCATCCTTCGCGCACGCCGACGACCCGGGTACCGCCGTCGAGCAATCGACGCGTCGCCGCGCGGATCACTGCGTTCAGGCCCGGGCAGTCGCCGCCGCCGGTGAGGATGCCGACCTTCACGCCGCCATCCTACGAAGCCAAGCCGCCACGACGACGAACCGCATCCGGGCAGCCGACGAACCACCCACGTTCCCATCGAGAGCCGACGTGCCCACGTGGCGGTCGGCGCTCCAAAACCAAGGAGGTTCGTGGTGGCAGCTGAGGATTTGGGTGCAGTCGTGGATCGGCGGGCGTTCCTGCGCCGTGGCGCCGCGGCGGGCGTCGGCCTCGCCGCAGTGGCCGGCGGCCTGCCAGGCTCGGCGCTCGCACGCTCGCTGCGAAGCGAGGCGACGAGCAGCGACCTGTCGATTCTCGGGGCGGCGCAGATCGCGGAGGCGCTCGCCGTGACGACGTACGCCAACATCATCGACAACGCGCCGTTCTTCAAGCGGCTCGAGGAAGACGACCAGGGCTACCTGAAGGCGGCCAGGCAGGAGGAGATGTCGCACTACCTCCTAGAGATGTCGGTGACGAAGAAGCCGTCTCCCTACACGGCGTTCTTCTACCCCAAGCACATGTTCGCGGACGCTCAGACGACGCTGAACACCCTCGTGACTCTCGAGGATGCCTTCATCGCCGCCTACCTGGTCGGCGTGCGCGACTTCAGCACCCCCGCTTTGCGGGTGACCGCAGCTCGGATCATGGGGATCGAGAGCGACCACCGGACGCTCGCGCGAGTCGTCGCTCCCGGCGTCGCGAAGAAGGACGGCGGGCCGATCGAGACGGTCACGGGCGTCCTCGGCAAGCCCGAGAGCGTCGATCCGCCCAACAACAACGGCTACGAGCGAACCTTGAAGTGGACGAAGATCAGCCAGGCGGTGGCGGCGCTCACGCCGTTCGCCAGCAAGGAGGCTGCGGCGAAGGCCGGCTTCGACACGACGACGTCGTACGCGTTCAAGCCGTTCACGCCGACGCTGCCCAACCAGCTCGGCGCGTTCCACGGCTTCGGCGGCTGACGGCGAAGGTCATGCCGTCGGCCGCGCTCGAGTGCCGAAGGAGGGACTCGAACCCTCACGGCCCGAAGGCCACTGGATTTTGAGTCCAGCGCGTCTGCCAGTTCCGCCACTTCGGCGCGCCGCCATGGTAGTCGCTCCTGTGGCGGGGCTGGCTCAGACGGATCAGAGGATCTTCGAGAGGAAGCGCTTCGTCCGCTCCTCGGTCGGATTCGTGAAGAAGTGCTCTGGCGAGCCTTCCTCGATGATCCTTCCGTCGTCCATCATCACGACACGGTTACCGACCTCGCGCGCGAATCCCATCTCGTGCGTCACGACGATCATCGTCGTTCCCATTTCCAGCGCCAGCGTCCTCATCACGTCGAGCACCTCGCCGATCACCTCTGGGTCGAGCGCGCTGGTCGGCTCGTCGAAGAGCATGAGCGTCGGGTTCATCGCCAGCGCCCGTGCAATCGCGACGCGCTGTTGCTGTCCGCCCGAGAGCTTGCCGGGATAGGTGTCGAACTTGTCCGCGAGCCCGACGCGGTCGAGCAGCGCTTTGCCCTCGAGAATCGCCTCCTCCTTCGGCGTGCCGCGGACGTGCGTCGGCGCCTCGATCACGTTCTCGAGCGCCGTCTTGTGCGGGAAGAGGTTGAACCGCTGGAAGACCATCCCGATCTCCGCACGCTGGCGGGCGATGTTGCGCTCCGTGTCCTCGACGAGCTTCCCGTCTTCGTCGCGATAGCCGATCAGGTGTCCGTTCACCTCGATGCGACCCGCGTCGATCTTCTCGAGGTGGTTGATGCAGCGGATGAACGTCGTCTTGCCGGAGCCCGAGGGTCCGATGATGCAGACGACTTCGCCCTGCGCCACGTCGAGGGAGACTCCCTTCAGGACCTCGAGCCGGCCGAAGCGCTTCATGACGTCCTGTGCGTGCATGACCTTTCCGTTCGAGCTCATCGACGTCCCCAGGCCGCCATCGGGCTCCAGAGGTGCGACAGCCGCTCCAGGAGGGGCTCGTCGTCGCTGCGTTCGCTGACGGCGAGCCGGCGCTCGATCTGCACCTGGATGAGGCTCCAGACGCTGGTCAACACGAGATACCAGAAGGCCACGGCCCCGAAGTACTCGACCGGCCGGAACGTGGTCGAGTAGCGGATCTCCGCGTCGCCAAACAGCTCCGTGACGCCGATGAAGAACACGAGCGACGAGGTCTTCATCATGTTGTTGAACTCGTTACCGAGGGGCGGCACGATGAAGCGTGTTGCCTGCGGCAGGACGATCCGGCGCATTGCCAGCCGGTAGTGCATGCCGAGCGATCGCGCCGCCTCGAGCTGACCGCGATCGACGGAGTCGATCCCCGCGCGGATGATCTCGCGCATGTACGCGCCCTCGTTGATTCCGAGTGCGAGGATCCCGGCGAACGCGGCGCCGTTCATGACGAAGAGGCCGAAATTCACGGAATTCGGAATCAGCGCGACGCCGAAGAGCAGGTTCACGCCGAAGTAGACGAAGTAGATCTGGAGGATCACCGGCGTTCCGCGGAAGACGAGCACGTAGAGCCCGGAGAGGATCCGGAGCGGGTGGAGCTTCGACATCCGCATCAGCGCTGCGATCAGGCCGAGGACGACTCCGAGAATCTGCGCGAAGACGGAGATGTAGATCGTCCGCCAGAGAGCGAGGACGAAGACGTGATCAGGGTGGAAGAGCCGCTGCCACAGGATGTGCCACTCGACCGCTGCGAACATCGCTCACTGCTGGAGCTTCGCCGCAGCCTTGCCGAGCTTCCACTTCGCGAGGATCTTGTTGATCGTCCCGTCGCTGTACATGTCCTTCACCGCTTGCGCGACCGCGGTCTGAAGCTGTGTGTCGGACTTCCTGATCGCGATCCCGATCGGGATGGGATTGACGACCGTCGGATTGCCGACGATCGCGAACGACTGTGGATCCTGCAGGAGGTAGTACGCGACGACCGGCGAGTCGCCGAAGTATGCGTCCACTCTCCCGGTCTTGAGCGCGTTGGCTGCGTCGGTGTCCTTCGGGAAGGTCACGACGTTGATCGCTTTCTTGCCCTCGCCCTGAAGCTTCTTGCTCAGCGCGTCGAGGAAGTCCTTGTTCGTCGTGCCCGTCTCCACCGAAGCCGACTTGCCGGCGAGGCTGGCGAGCGTCGAGATGTTCGACGGGTTGCCCTTCCTGACCATGAAGGACTGACCGACTTTCAGGTAGTCGACGAAGAAGACCTGCTTCCGCCGCTGGGGGGTGTCGTTCATCCCCGAGATGATGAGGTCGCATTTCTTTGCCAGAAGGGCGGCGATGATTCCGTCGAAGCCGGTGTTGTCGAACTGAGCCTTGACAGCCATCTTTTTGGCGATGTAGTTGCCGATGTCGATGTCGGAGCCCTGGGCCGTCGTGGTGCCGGCCTTGTACGACTCCTCGGGCGGATAGGTGATGTCGCTGCAGAAGACGAGCTTTCCTGCGCTCTTGATGTTCGAGGGGACGACGATCGCGGCGCTCGCCGTCGTCGATGTCGTCGTCGTGCTCGACGACGAACTGCTGCTGCCTCCGCACCCGGCAGCGGCGACGCTTGCCGCGACGACCAGCGCGCATGAACTGAGCCTGCCGAGCCTGAGACGCTGCATTCTGGTTCCTCTCCTCACTCGCAGAACGGTCGGGAAATCGTACCGCCGCGGCCGATCGGGGAGAGCGTCTACGCTGCGCCCCCGCGAACCTGGAGGGGGAAGTACGGCGGCGCCAGCAGGAAGCCGATGCGCGGCGCCTGCTCGGCCCAGCCACGAGCCATCGTCAACGCGGCCCCCAGTCCCTGAGTCGGGACGAAGCCGAGGCTGCGCGCCGCCGCCGAGTCACGGCAGCCCGCGACGATCACGTGTCCAAGCTGCGAGAGCGCCGGGGCGCAGCCCGACCAGTCCGCGAACGGGAGGAGGGGATGGCACGAGCGGCCGGAGCGATAGGCGGAGAGCGAGTGCTCGTCCGTCCGTGCGGCGTCCTCGGCCGCCGCGAGCGCCGCGGGATCCGGGCCGGCGCGCAGTCCCGCGAAGAAGGCGCGGTAGGGCTGCTGCGTCGGATGCTGAAATCTGCGCTGGAAGCGGCTGAGCAGGATCGTCGTCCCACCGGGGCGCAACGGGAACTCGTCCCGCCACAGGCGGAGCGCCAGCCCGAGTGCGAGGTACGCAGCGAGCAGCGGGTTCGGGCGCTCGCGCGGCAGATGCGGCGTCGTGCGCGGCACGCCGATGCAGATCGCGTCCAGCTGTCCGTCCAGCACCGTGGCACGCAGCTCCACTCCGCGCAGCAGCGCCTCCGTGTGGGCGACCGACGGCGGGCCGGCGAACGCGCCTGCGGCCGTTCGCTCGAGCGGGAGCGATCGGAGGATCTGAGCCCGAACGCCGCCTGGCAGCGCCCCGAACACGTGGCGCAGCCAGCCGTGCGCGATGCGCTCGAGTGCCTCGGTCTCGTACGGATAGCCGCGGGCGGTGCCGGTCGCCTGCGGATGGTTGAGGACGAGCGACGCGCCGATCAGGGGCACGCGGTTGACCAGGGCGCGCTCCAGTGCGAGCGCCGTCCGCCAGCCGCTGGAACCGGCCGACTCCAGCAGCGACGTGGCGCCCGCCGATCGGATCGTCTCGCGTCCCGACGCCCCGACGAGCGCGGCCGGGCCGCCGTGGAGGACGGACTCGGCGGCGGTGAGGACGACGACGACGTCGGTGTCGACGAGGGCCGGGTGCACGCGCAGGGCGAGAGAGTCGACCGCGCCGATCTCGACGAGATCGTCTCGCTCGACGTCGTGCACCTCGACGTGACCGTGGAAGCGCCGCGCCAACTCGGGCGCTACGAGGCTCTCGAGCTGCTCCTGGCCGGACCGACGAGCGAGGCCGCCCGCGACGAGCAGCGTCTGGTAGCCGCTCGGAATCCCGAGACGCTCCAGCTCGTCGACCGCCGCGCCGATCGCCTCCTGGCGCGGGTCGCGCTCGGTGCTGGGGATCGGAAGGTTGAACGGCTCGACGACGATCGTCGCCCGACCGCCGCGCCGCGGAACGAGCGCTTCGAGCGGCTCGCCGGCCAGCGGGAACCGCAGCGCGTCGCGCACGGCGGCGCGCACGTCGGCGATCCCCTCGCCCGGCCGTGGCGGCCGCAGGGCGAGCGCGTCCTCGTCGGTCGTCACCACCATCAGCCTCGACCCGGCGAGGAGCGGCACTCTCGGCATCCGCCCGAGACGATAGAGGACGGCCCCCCAGCGCACGGGCGGCGTCCGCCCCCGGACTACGATTGCTTCGATGTCGCCGAAGACGCTGACCGGTGCCGAGCTCCAGCTCGACGACGGCCCCGCGCGCGACGCCGAGCTCTTCCTGGTCGACGGCAACAACCTCGCGTACCGCGCGTTCTTTGCGTTGCCCGAGGAGCTCGCGACCACCGAGGGGTTCCCGACCAACGCCCTGCTCGGCTTCACGAACATGCTGTTCAAGCTGCTGTCGGACTACCGCCCCAAGGGAGTCGCCGTCGCGTGGGACACGCGCGCGGTCCACCGCCGCGAGCTCGACGAGGGCTACAAGGCCGAGCGCAGGCCGATGCCCGACCTGCTCGGCGAGCAGTTCCCGCACTTCCGGCCGATCGTCGAGGCGTTCGGCTACCGCAACCTCGAGTTCGAGGGCTGGGAGGCGGACGACGTGATCGCAACGCTCGCGACGCTGGCCGACGGCGCCGGGATCAAGACGTGCGTCGTCTCGACCGACCGCGACGCGTTCCAGCTCGTCTCGGAGAACGTCTGCCTGATGATGACGCCGCGAGGCGTCGCAGACGTGAACGTGTACACGCCCGATCGCGTGGAGGCGCGCTACGGAGTGCGGCCGGACCAGGTTCCCGACTTCATCGGACTGAAGGGCGATACCTCGGACAACATCCCCGGCGTCCCCGGCATCGGCGACAAGACGGCGGGGCAGCTCGTGGCCCAGTACGCATCGCTCGAGAACGTGATCGAGCACGCCGACGAGCTCTCGCCCGCGCGCCGCAAGAACGTGCTCGAGCACGCCGACCAGGCGCGTCGATCGAAAGAGCTCGCCACGATGCGGAGAGACCTCGACCTCGGGTGCGATCCGGCCGAGCTCGTCCTGCAGCCGCCGGACCGGTCACAGCTGCGGGAGATGTTCCGAAGGTTCGAGTTCAGGGCGCTGCTCGGCCGCGTCGACCAGCTCGACGAGGCCGTCCCCGCGCAACCGATGCGGGTCGACGGGACCGAGGTGAGCTGGCGCGAAGGCGAGCTGCCGGATGTTCGGGGTCGAGGCGCGCTTGCGATCGAAGCCGACCGCTTCGCGCTCGCGCAGGAGGACGTCGTCGTGGGCGAATGGCGGCCTGAGCTGGCGACGCGTTTCGAGGACGGCCAGGTGATCGCGCACGACTTCAAGGCGCTGCCGCGGCTGACGATGCGTCCGGCCGAGGACACGATGATCCTCGCGTACCTGATCGAGCCGGGCCGGGCGTCGTACGAGCTGGACGACCTCGCGCGCGAGTACGGCGTCGAGCCGATCGTTACGCCAGCGACCGACGACGAGACGGCCGCGCTCGTACGTCATGCGGAGATCCCACGACGGCTCGCACCGCTGCTCTTGGAGCGGGTGCGTGAGCGGGGCGGCGAGCTGCTCTACCGCGACATCGAGCTTCCGCTCACGGCCGTGCTCGCCGCGATGGAGGACGCCGGCGTGAAGATCGACACCTACCGGATGGGCGAGATCACGGCGCGGCTCGCCGACCGAGTCGAGGAGCTCGTGTCGCAGGCGTATGAGCTCGCGGGCGAGGAGTTCATGCTCGGCTCGACGCAGCAGGTCGCGCGCGTCCTGTTCGAGAAGCTCGAGCTCACGCCCGGCCGCAAGGGGAAGACCGGCTACTCGACGGACACGCGCGTGCTGCGCTCGATTCGCGACGAGCATCCGATCGTGCCCGTGATCGAGGAATGGCGCGAGTACTCCAAGCTGCTCAACACCTACCTCGGCCCCCTGCCGTCACTCATCTCCGAGTCGGACGGTCGCCTGCACACGACGTTCAACCAGACAGTCGCGTCCACCGGACGCCTTTCGACGACGAATCCGAACCTCCAGTCGATTCCGATCCGGACGGACCTCGGCAAGGAGATCCGCTCGGCGTTCGTCGCGGAGCAGGGCAGCCGGCTGCTCTCGGCCGACTACTCGCAGATCGAGCTCCGTATCCTCGCGCACGTCTCGGGCGAGCCGAAGCTGCGCGAGGCGTTTGCGCGCGGCGACGACATCCACACGGCGACCGCCGTCGAGGTGCTCGGCAAGGATCCAGCCGACCTGACCAGCGGTGACCGGTCGGTCGCGAAGATGATCAACTTCGGGATCGTCTACGGCATCTCCGCATTCGGTCTCTCGGAGAATCTCGAGATTCCACGGGAGCAGGCACAGCAGTACATCGACGCGTATCTCGCGCGCTTCCCGTTCGTGCAGGACTTCATCGACCGGACGATCGAGCAGGCGAAGCGAGACGGCTACGTGACCTCGCTGCTCGGGCGGCGTAGGCCCGTCCCGGAGATCCGGGCGTCGAACCGGCAGACGCGGTCGCTCGGCGAACGGCTCGCGGTGAACTTCGTCATGCAGGGCTCGAACGCGGACATCATCAAGGTGGCGATGATCAACATCCATCGCCGGCTGCGCGAGGAAGGCCGCAGCGCCCGGCTCGTGCTTCAGGTGCACGACGAGCTGCTGCTCGAGGTCCCCGACGCGGAGGTCGGGCCGGTCAAGGAGCTCGTCCGCACCGAGATGACGTCGGCATATCCCCTCGACCCTCCGCTCGCGGTCGAGGTCGGGCTCGGGGACGACTGGGCCGAAGCGAAGAGCTGACGCGCCCACGCTCGAGGAAGTGCGCCCGTTCCAGGGGTTTAAAGACCCCTGGCTATACTGACCGCCGCTCATGACCACCGAGCAGACCGAGACGAGACGGGCGGGCGACGGTGTTTGGATCGCCGGCCCCGACGGCGAGCTGATCCCCGACTACGAGTCGACCTTCCCGACGATCAACGAGGGCGAGGTCGTGCACGGCACGGTCGTCCGCGTCGACAAGGACGAGGTGCTGGTCGACATCGGCTACAAGTCGGAAGGCGTCATACCGGTCGCCGAGCTGTCGATTCGGCGGTCCGTGAACCCCGCCGACGAGGTCTCGCTCGGCGACGAGATCGACGCACTCGTCCTGACGAAGGAGGATGCAGAAGGCCGGCTGATCCTCTCGAAGAAACGTGCGCGCTTCGAGATGGCCTGGAAGGCGATTGAACGTGCGGCCGAGTCGGGCGAGCCGGTCACAGGCCGCGTGATCGAGGTCGTGAAGGGTGGCTTGATCCTCGACCTCGGTGTGCGCGGCTTCCTGCCGGCGTCCCTCGTCGACATCCGCCGTGTGCAGGACCTCGACGAGTTCATGGGACAGGAGCTGCGCTGCAAGGTGATCGAGCTCAACCGCTCGCGCAACAACGTCGTGCTCTCCCGTCGCGCGGTGCTCGAGGACGAGCGGAAGGAGATGCGCCAGGCGATCCTCGACCGGCTGAACCCCGGCGACGTCGTCGACGGGACGATCTCGAACATCGTCGACTTCGGCGCGTTTGTCGACCTCGACGGCATGGACGGGCTGATCCACATCAGCGAGCTCTCGTGGTCCCACGTCAACCATCCGTCCGAGGTGCTGGAGATCGGACAGCAAGTCAAGGTCAAGGTGCTGGACATCGACCGCGATCGACAGCGCATCTCGCTCGGGCTCAAGCAGACGCAGACCGATCCGTGGCAGCAGGTGCTCGAGCAGTACCAGCAGGGCGACACGGTCGAGGGACGCGTCACGAAGGTCGTCACCTTCGGCGCGTTCGTCGAGATCCTCCCCGGTGTCGAGGGTCTCGTGCACATCTCCGAACTCGCCCACCATCACGTCGAGAATCCGCGCGAGGTAGTCGCGCAGGGTGACGTCGTGCCGGTCCTGATCCTGGAGGTCGACGCAGAGCGCCGACGGCTGTCGCTGTCGTTGAAGCGCGTCGAGAACGGTCATCAGCCGCCGGAGTCGGACGAGCCGATTCAGGGAACGCCGCATCTCGATCTCTCCGAGGACGTGTTCGCAGACGCAGAGAACGCGCCGCCCGCCCCTCCGCTCGACGACGGGCCGGTCGAGCCGGGCGCAGAGGCGACACCCGCCGTCGAGGAGACGGAGAGCGTGGGCGACGACATCGTTGCGCCGGCGTCCGAGGACGTCGTGGCGGAGGCACCGGCGGCCGACGAGCACTGACCGGACCGGTCACGGTCACGGTCGCGATCACCGGAGGAATCGGCGCCGGCAAGAGCGAGGCGCTGCACGCGTTCGCGCGACACGGTGCCGCGACGAGCTCGAGCGACGAGATCGTGCACCGGCTCCTGCAGGAGGACGAGGACGTCCGCCGGGCGCTGCGCGAGCACTTCGGTGCCGCGATCGTCGGGCCGGATGGCGCCGATCGCCGGGCGCTCGCCCGAATCGTGTTCGCGGATCCGGCAGAGCTCGAGTGGCTCGAGCAGCTGCTCCACCCGAAGGTCGCGCGCGAGCACCTTGCCTGGCGCGGCCAGCTCGCGGCGACGGCGAATCCGCCGGAGATCGCCGTCACCGAGGTGCCGCTCCTCTACGAGACCGGTGGCGAGTCCCGCTTCGACGCCGTCGTCGTGATCACCGCGCCCGCGCACCTTCGCGCGGAACGCGCGGCCATACCGCCGGACGCCCGCGAGCAACGTCTGCTGCCGGACGAGGAGAAGGTGCGCCGCGCCGACTATTCGTACGTCAACGACGGCTCGTTGGACGAGCTGGATGCGTTCGTGGCCGACGTGATGGCGAAGCTCGGGTGACCCGCCGGCTCCTCGTCGCGGGTGCGCTCGTGGCGGTGGTCGGCATCGTCATCGGCGGCGTCCAGTCCGCGAAGCCCGGCTGGTGGGAGCGGATCTGGTACCCGCTCCGCTACGAGCAGATCATCCGCACGCACGCGCGCAACTACCAGCTCGACCCTGCGCTGCTCGCCGCCGTGATCTACCAGGAGTCGAAGTTTCACGCGAACGCGAGGTCGAAGTCGGGCGCGATCGGGCTGATGCAGCTCCTGCCGAGCACGGCGATCGGTATCGCGATCCACACCGGCGGGACTGCGTTCCGCGTCCAGGATCTCTACGACCCCGAGATCAACGTCCGCTACGGGGCGTGGTACCTCCATCACCTGATGCAGAAGTACGGTGACGAGAAGACGGCGCTCGCCGCCTACAACGCGGGTCAGGACAACGTCGACCGGTGGCGAAGCGAGGGCGTCGGCATTCAGTTCCCCGAGACGAAGGCGTACGTCTCCCGGGTCGAGGAGCTGAAGCGGATCTACCGCGACGCCTACGGTTCGAGGCTCGGCGGCAGCTAGGGCTTGTACGACGTCGGGGGAGTCGTCACCGAGCATCCCGACGGCCGCATCGGGTCGTTGTCGACCCTGAAGCGCTCGATCAGCACGCCGGTGTTGCCAGAGAGGTCCTCCGCACGGACGACGACGCGGTAGCGGCCGTTCCTGAGCTTCTCCGTGTCGAGGCTTCGCGGGGTCAGCTGGTAGAGGAAGAGGCCGGGCATGATGTATTGCTGCCGGCCGAAGCGCGGTCCGTTCTGGTACGTGCCGCGGGCGTAGACCTTCCAGAAGTCGCGCGCCGGGGGAAGCGTCGTGCGGAAGTCGACCTTGCCGCTCGCAGCAGCCAGGCGCCGGGTCGTCCCGACGCGGTGGACCGACCAGGTCAGTAACGCGGGCGCGAGCGGAAAGCCGTGCCACTTCCCGGGGACCGGGACGGGCTGCGAGTCGAAGGCGTCGGCGACGATCGACACGCGTCCGCACACGTCATTCGGGCTGAGGAGGCCGAGTGTGTTCCAGCGACGGATGTAGATCGCGCGCACGGTCGGCGTCGTGACGTCGTGATAGGGCGCGAGCCCGCCCTTCGCCAGCGGGTTCCAGATGCGACCGCCGCGGAGCTCCCCGAGATGCACGTGTCCGAAGCCCTTGGCGATGAAGCCGAGCACCGTCCGAAGCGCCTTCACATGCTGGCCGTCGACGACGAGGGGATCGATGTGGAAGTAGTCGATCGATCTGCCGACGCCCACGATCGCCAGCGCCTGGTCGTCGATCTTCTTCACGATCCCCGAGATCACGGCGTAGACGGGCGTCCCGTCCGGCGCCGCGATGTCCACGCCGTTGTGGAAGCGGAACCGGACCGGTCCGTCGATGCCGTCGTCGTAGAGTCCGTTATCGAAGACCATTCGTGGGTCGCCGAAGTTCGCCCGGATCGGATGTTGGCGGTGGAACGGCTTCACCGGCCATGGGAACGCCCGCGCGCGGGCAGGCGAGAGCAGGGCTGCGACCGACAGCGCAGCGCAGGCGGCGCTCACGCGCATTGCTCCAGGCACGATTCGGATCAACGGGAGGTTAGTCCGCGCCACGGCCGGTCCCGGACGGAGTCGCGCGAGGTGGCGACGCTACGCTTGACCTCGTGCCCGAGCTCCAGACGTCCGACGGCTACCGGCCGACCGGCGACCAGCCGGGCGCGATCGCGTCGCTCGCCGAGGGGCTGATCGCCGGAGAGCGTTACCAGACGCTGGTCGGCGCGACCGGCACGGGCAAGACGGCGACCATGGCCTGGACGATCGAGAAGGTGGGGAAGCCCGCACTCGTGATCGCCCACAACAAGACGCTCGCTGCGCAGCTCTGCAACGAGTTCCGCGAGTTCTTCCCGTACAACGCGGTCGAGTACTTCGTCTCGTACTACGACTACTACCAGCCGGAGGCGTACGTACCGCAGGCGGATCTCTACATCGAGAAGGACTCGTCGCAGAACGACGACATCGCGCGGCTGCGGCTTGCGGCCACCTCGGCGCTGTTCACGCGGCGCGACGCGATCGTCGTCGCGTCCGTCTCGTGCATCTACGCGCTCGGCTCGCCGGAGGAGTGGCGCGAGCGGATGATCTGGCTCGAGGTCGGCGAAGAGCACGACCGCGACCTGTTCCTGCGCAAGCTGATCGACTCGCAGTACGTCCGCAACGACACGCTGATCGGGCGTGGGAAGTTTCGAGTCAAAGGCGACGTCGTCGAGGTCCAGCCGGCGAACCAGGAGACGGCGTATCGCATCTCGTTCTTCGGCGACGAGGTCGAGGCCGTGACGCACTTCGATCCGCTCACCGGCGAGATCCTCAGCAAGCTCGACAACATCGCCATCTGGCCGGCCACGGAGTACGTCACTTCGAAGCCGACTATCGAGCGCGCGGTCGTCGAGATCCGCCGCGAGCTCGACGAGCGAGCTGGGATCCTCGAGAGCGAGAACAAGCTGCTCGAGGCACACCGGCTGCGTCAGCGGACCGAGTACGACCTCGAGATGCTCCAGGAGCTCGGGTTCTGCAACGGCATCGAGAACTACTCGCGGATCATGGAAGGACGGGCGCCCGGCACGCATCCGTTCACGCTCCTCGACTACTTCCCGTCCGACTTCGTCGTCTTCATCGACGAGTCGCACCAGACCGTGCCGCAGATCGGCGGCATGTACGAGGGCGACCGGTCGCGCAAGCAGACGCTCGTCGACTACGGCTTCCGGCTGCCGAGCGCCCTCGACAACCGCCCGCTGCGTTTCGACGAGTTCATCCAGAAGGTGCCGCAGATCGTGTTCGTCTCGGCGACGCCCGGCCCGTTCGAGCTCCGCCACTCGACCCGGCTGGCCGAGCAGCTGATCCGGCCGACCGGCATCGTCGATCCCGAGGTCGAGCTGCGTGCGACGCGAAACCAGATCGACGACCTGCTCAATGAGGTCCGCCACCGCGAGGAGGCGGACGAGCGCGTCCTGGTGACGACGCTGACGAAGAAGATGGCCGAGGACCTGACGGACTACCTGCTCGAGTCGGGCGTCAAAGCTCGATACCTCCATTCGGAGATCGACACGCTCGAGCGCATCCAGATCATCCGCGAGCTTCGGCTCGGTGAGTACGACGTGCTCGTCGGCGTGAACCTCCTCCGCGAGGGGCTCGACCTGCCCGAGGTCTCGCTCGTCGCGGTGCTCGATGCCGACAAGGAGGGTTTCCTGCGCGGCAAGACGGCGTTGATCCAGACGATCGGACGGGCCGCCCGCAACGTCAACGGCAAGGTCCTCCTCTATGGCGACAAGGCCACCGAGGCGATCCAAGGCGCGGTCGACGAGACGCGACGCCGTCGCGCGATCCAGCTCACGTACAACGAGGAGCACGGGATCACGCCGGAGACGATCCAGAAAGGCGTCTCCGACATCGCGGAGTTCCTCTCGCTCGAGTCGCCGACCGTCCCGTCGACGAAGCGCCGGCGGGGTCGACGCGACGTCGAGGGGATGGCGCCGAGCGAGCTCGAGAAGCTGATCATCCAGCTCGAGGAGGAGATGTTCGCCGCCGCCGAGGAGCTCAGGTTCGAGTACGCAGCCAAGCTCCGGGACGAGATCAAGGAGCTCCGCCGCGAGGTCGTCGCCTCGGAGACGCCCGCGGCCGCCGGCGGCGCCTGAACGGCCCATCCGGCCGGTACGCGGAGCCTGGGCGGCAACGGGGACTGCCTAGACTTCGACCCATGTTCACCGCCGTGATCGTGATCATGGCGGCCGGATTCATCACCGGTGCGCTCGCCCGCCTGGCCGTTCCGGGCCCGGATCCGATGCCGATCTGGTTGACGATGGCGTTCGGACTTGCCGGCTCGTGGGGCGGCGGCATCATCGCCGCGGCGATCTGGGGCTGGCGCTCGGCGGCCGTGCCGTTCTTCGGATTCTTCGCCGCAATCCTGCTCGTGGTTGCCTACCGGCGCTTCTACCAGGGCAGGCCGATCACCGGCCCCGAGGCGCTGAAGTTCCCCGAGCGGGGCATCGGTCTCGACCGGTTCCGCGAGCGCCGCGATCGTCTCCAGCACCTGATCCGACAGCAGCAGCACAGCCAGGCGCAGGCGGACGTCAACGCGGTCAACGACCACCTCCAGAAGCTGGCCGACCTCCACGAGGCGGGCGTCCTCACCGACGAGGAGTTCGAGCAGAAGAAGCGCGAGCTGCTCGCCCGCCTCTAGGCAGGCGCGGGTGTGAGCGGCTCCCGGCCGCGCGGAAACCGGCGCTCGGCGGTCAGTTCCCACGAGCTTCCGCGCCAGACGCACGTCTGCACGCGGAGGCTCGTCTCCTCGAGGTCGTAGACGTGCAGGCCACGAGCCTCGCCCTGGCGCCGCGGACGGGGCTGGCCCAGTCCGGGCGCGACCGAGACGACGACGCCGCTTTCGGTACCGGTCGAGACTTCGAACTCCCGGCGTTCGCTGACGGCCGCCTGGTGGATGTGGCCGGCGAGGATCAGGTCGGCTCCCGCCTCGATGAGCGACGCGAGCACGCGGCCCCGTCGCGACACAGGGCGTTTGCGCGTGCGCCACGGCGCTCCGATCAGGTGGTGGTGCAACACGACGACGCGAAAGAGGTCGTCGGGCGCGGCCTCGAGACGCCTCGACGCGCGCGCAAGCTGCGCAGTGCCGATCCCGCCAGACTGGTGGCGCCACGGCCGGACCGAGTTGAGACCGATCACGTGCAGCGCCGACGACGTGTACGTCGGCTCCGTCGACTCCCACTCGTGGTCGAACGCCGCAAACGGCCGCGTGAACCTGCGCGGGAGCGTGTGCGGGAGATCGTGGTTGCCGGGCACCGCCAGCACCGGCCGCCCGAGTCCGCGGAGGAACCGCGATGCGCGGGCGAGCTGGTCCGCCCGGCCACGATGGCTCAGGTCGCCGCTGGCGACGACGAGCTCGGGCTCGAGCCGCTCGATCAGCGCCGGCGTGCCGCGCTCGATCGCATCGTCGTCACCTGCTCCGAAATGGAGGTCAGAGAGGTGGATGAGCCGCGTAACCATCGGCCGGAGCAGGCTATAGACTCATATTCGTGGCCGACGAGTCCGCCGAGATCTTCGACGATCTCTACCTCGGCCTCCGAGCCGGCGGCGCGATCAGGAAGCAGCGCCGCGGCGAGCCTCTGACGGAGGAGGAGCGCGAGGCGCTCACCCGCTGGCAGCGTCTGTCGACCTGGCGCAAGGCGATCGCGATCGGCGGGTTCGCGCTCGGCACGTTCGGTCTCGGCTTCACCCTCGGCGGCCTCGTCTTCGGCCGCTGGCGCAAGGCGTAGCAACGCCTCCGGCGACGCCGGCGACTCCTACCCGATTCATACCGCAGCGACCCTGAACTTCATTTCGGCGTCGCCGATGGTGGGCGTGTCAACCACGAAAGGAACGACACGCAGATGTTCAAGCAGTTCACGCTCAAGAAGGTGCTTCTCTCGCTCGCAGCGATCTCGCTGGTCTCGGTCGCAGCTTTCGGCGGCACCTTTGCGAACTTCACGGCAACACCGACCTCGATCTCGTCCAACGCCTTCACGGCGGGATCGTTGACCATGACCCGCTCCGGTTCCGGCGCGATCTTCTCTGCGGCAACGATGAAGATCGGCGACACGGCGACCGGCTCGGTGACGATCACCAACACGGGCAACCTCGCAGGCGCCTACACGCTGGCCGGCTCGAACTCCGGCAGCGCCGCGCTCGCGGGCCAGCTCACACTGAAGATCTACGAGGACACCGACAACACGGGCACCGTCGTCTACAACGGCACGCTCGGCGGCTTCAGCTCGGCCAGCCTCGGCACGTTCGCCGCGAACGGCGGTGCGCACACGTTCTACTTCCACGTGTCACTGCCCTCCACTGGGTCCGACACGTCGGACAACGCCTTCCAGGGCCTGACGTCCACCGAGACGTTCACCTGGTCGGCCACCCAGGCGTAAGGGACGAACCGAGTGCGTTCCTTCCGGGTGCTCATGCGGACGACGACCACTCTCCTCGCGGGAGTGGTCGTCGTGAGCCTGGCGGCCTACGCGGCGCTGCTCGTGGCCGGATACAAGCCGGCGGCCGTGTACTCGGGCTCGATGGTGCCGACGCTCGGCGTCGGCTCACTCGCCGTCGACCGCTCGGTGCGCGCATCGACGGTGCACGTCGGCGACGTGGTCACCTTCCAGGATCCGTTCGTCAAGGGCCGCTTCGTCACGCACCGCATCGTGCGCGTGATCCACACCGACCACGGTCTCGCATACTGGACGAGGGGCGACGCGAACGCGAGCCGTGATCCATGGACGATCCAGCTTCCCGATCGGGTCGGGCGTGTCTGGTTCTCGGTGCCCGACGCCGGCTACGTCCTCTGGTACGCGCACACGCGTGAGGTGCGGACGGCGCTGATCATGCTGGCGTCGCTGATCGTCCTGATCGCGCTCCTCCAGCGCATCTGGAGGGACGAGGAGACGGCGACGGCAGCCGCTTGATGCGCACGCTCGTCGCACTCGTCTGCATCGCGCTCGCACTGGCGGGCGGATTCGCGCGGTTCACCTCGGCCGCGTTCACGAACGCTCTGGCCGTCCCGAGCAACGCGCTCGGAGTCGACCAGCTCTCCAACCACTTCTCTGCGACGCCGGGCAGCGCGGTCCAGGCGGGAACGTCCACGCCGATCGCGAGCGGCAACGTCAACAGCATGACCCTTGCGTTCGGGACGGTGCCCTCCGCCCGGACCTTCACGAGTGTCTTCCAGGTCACGAACGTGACCGGTTCCAGCCAGACCGCGACGATGACCCTGTCCGGAGCTCCGCAGATCTCCTCTGTCGTGTTCGCCTCGTCCGGGACGACCACGGCGACGCTCGCAGCAGGAGCCTCGACCACCGTGACGGTGACGACCTCGAACACCGTGGCCGGGCACGGCTCCGGCACGCTGCAACTCGGCCTCTCGGGCCTGAGCTGGATGTACCGCACGTACAACGTCACGATCGACGAGCAGCCCGAGGCGCCGCCCTCGCTGACGGCCACTGCGGCCGCCGCCGGCAGGATCAACTTGAGCTGGGGCGCGTCGACCACGACCACGAACTTCGCCGGCTACAACGTCTACCGGTCGACCGGCGGCGCCTACACGAAGCTGACGGCGTCCCCGATCGCGGCGACGACCTACGCCGACACGGCGACCACCAACGGCACGACCTACACGTACAAGGTGCGAGGGGTCTCGACCGACGCGACGCCGCTCGAGAGTCTCGACAGCCCGACCGCGTCCGCGACGGCCGACTCGACACCGCCGACTCGCCCGACGTCCGTCTCGCTCGCCAACGGCGGGGGCAGCGGGGGCGCGTACATCAACATCGCGAACTCGTCGTCCCTGTCCGTCTCGGTTGCGCTCGCCTCTGGCTGGCTCAGCACCGACACGGTCTCGATCACGCTCTCCAGTGGCTCGTCGTCGATCACGAAGAACGCGAATCCGAGCTCGTCGACCGTCATCTTCACAGGCATCGATCTCTCCTCCTTCGGCGACGGGACGGTCTCGATCTCGGCGACGCAGACCGACCTCGCCGGCAACGTCTCGACCGCGCGCTCCGCGAGCTTCGTCAAGGACACCTCGGCGCCGTCGATCTCGAGCGCGTCCTTCAACGACCGGAACAACAACACCAAGGACCAGATCCTCGGAACGACCGAGGCCGGAGCCACGGTCAAGGCGACCGAGAGCGCCCCGAACGCGGGCAGCACCTTCTCGGCAACGGCCAACGGGTCCGGCTCCTTCACGATCACCGTGGAGGCGTTGGATGGGAATCCGACCCCGATCAACTACTCCTACTCCGTCACCGCGACCGACGCCGCGGGCAACACCGGCCCGGCCAAGATCGTCTCCGGCACGGCGACGAAGTAATGCCCGGGCGGCTTCGAGCCGACAACGGAGTTGTGAAGCGCTCCTGGCGGCAGCCCTGGCTCGTCTACCTGACCGGCGGGATCGGCCTGATCGGCCTCTACTACGCGCTGCCCTGGAACTCTTCAGCCCAGGCGTTCGTCTACGACGGAATCGGCATCTCCTCGGCGGCCGCGGTCGTGGCCGGCACGCTGATCAACCGGCCGACGCGACGGTTGCCGTGGTACCTCTTCGCAGCCGGGCTGCTCTCGTTCGCGATCGGCGACACGATCTTCAACGTCTACGCGGACATCCTGAACACGAGTCCGCCCGTTCCCTCGGCTGCGGACGCGTTCTACCTCGCGGGCTACCCGTTCCTCGCCGGCGGTCTCGCCCTCCTCATCTTGCGCTTCGACTCGGCGCAGCGGCGTGCAGGCCTCGTCGACGCTGCGATGGTCACGGCCTCCTTCGCGCTCGCGCAGTGGGTGTTCGTCATGCACGGCCAGCTCCAGGAGGCGACCTCGTCGGGCGAGAAGGCAATCGCGCTCGCATATCCGGCGATGGACATCGTCCTCCTGTCCGGCCTCGCGATCTTCTTCCTCGCGCCCACGTGGCGGACGGTCTCGTACCGCTTCATGCTTGCGAGCATCGTCCTCCTCGTCGTCGGCGACGAGATCAACGCCGTCTCGGGTTACGCGTACGTGAACGCGAGCTGGCTCGACAGCACCTGGCTACTCTCGTACGTGCTCTGGGGCGTGGCCGCGCTTCATCCCTCGATGACCTCGCTGTCCGAGCGGCGTCCCGCGTCGCCGCCGCGCCTCACGACGGCGCGGTTCGCCCTGCTCGCGGCTGCGCTGCTGACGGCACCGGTCGTCTACCTCGTCCAGCGCGGTCGCGGCGAGAGCGTGGACATCCTTGCGATCGTTCTCGGAGCGAGCGTGCTCGGCCTGCTCGTCCTCGTCCGGATGGTCGGGCTCGTCAAGGCGCTCGACCGCCTGCGCGAGGAGGAGCGCTCGGCGCGCACGAACGCCGAGGACGCCCACCGGCTCATCGCCGATCAGAACGAGCGGCTGCGCGAGGCCGATCGGTTGAAGGACGAGTTCGTCGCGCTGATCTCGCACGACCTGCGGACACCGCTGACGTCGATCATGGGCTACCTCGAGCTCGCAATGGACTGCGCCGGCGTCGACGAACGGCAGTACGGCTACCTCGAGATCGTGCAGCGGAACTCTGACCGGCTGCTGAACCTTGTGAACGACCTGCTGTTCGTCGCGCGGCTCGAGGCCGGCCAGCTCGAGCTCAACTGGAAGGACCTCGATATCGCCGCGATCGCGCGCCAGTCGGTCGAGGAGGCCGAGCCCCGTGCGAACGCGAAGCGGATCGAGCTCACGTGCTTCACGGAGGAGGTGCCGCTCGTCTCGTCCGACAAGGGCCGCATGTTCCAGCTCTTCGACAACCTCATCTCGAATGCGATCAAGTTCACGCCGGACGGCGGCAAGATCGAGGTCAGGGTCACCGGCGCCGCGGGGCGCGTGTGCATCGAGGTCTCGGACACGGGGATCGGCATCGCCTCGGACGAGCAGCGGCAGCTCTTCGACCGGTTCTTCCGGGCGACGAGCGCACGCGACGGTCAGGTGCCTGGGACCGGACTCGGCCTCTACATCGCCCGGGCGATCGTCGACGCGCACGGCGGCGAGATCTCGGTCGAGAGCACTCAGGGCAGCGGCACGAGCTTCCAGGTCGGGCTGCCTGCCGTGCCGGTCCCGTTGCGCCAGGTGCGGGAGCTCGTGACGTGAGCGAGGCGCGGCCGCTCGTCCTCGTCGCCGACGACGAAGAGGACATCCTCATGCTCGTCGACGCGGTTCTCTCCGGTGCGGGCTTCGACGTCCTCCAGGCTCGTGACGGAGCCCGGGCGGTCGAGCTCGTGCGCGAGCGCCGCCCACAGCTGGCCGTGCTGGACGTCGCGATGCCCGAGCTCGACGGTCTCGAGGTGATGCGGCGAGTGCACTGCGACCCGGCGACGGCGGACCTGCCGATCGTGTTCCTCAGCGCGCGTGCGCAGGAGGCCGACGTGAAGCGCGCCTACGAGCTCGGCGCATCGAAGTACGTGCGGAAGCCGTTCAGCCCCCGCGAGCTCGTCTCGATCGTCTCCGGTTTGCTCGACGACGTCTAGGCGTCGCTCGGCGGCCGGTACCGGTAGCCGAAGCCACGGACGGTCTCGATCGGCACGTCCTTCGACGACTCCGGGTCGAGCTTCCTCCTCAGGTAGCCGACGTAGAGCTTCACCTGGTCACCGGAGACGCCGTAGGTGTCGCCCCAGACGAGCTCGAGCAGCTGGTCGCGGCTCAGCACCTGACGAGGATGGCGGACGAAGGTCGCCAGCAGCCTGAACTCGAGGGGAGTCAGCGTCACGTCGCGCCCCGCATACGTGACCGCGCGCTGCGCGAAGTCGATCGTGAGCAGACGGTCGGCGTAGGTGGACTGCTGCTCGGTCGCGCTCGGCCCCGACCGGCGCAGGAGCGCGGCGACGCGCGCGATCAGCTCCTGGCGTCCGAACGGCTTCGTGACGTAGTCGTCGGCGCCGCCCTGGAGACCGCGGACGCGCTCGAGCTCCTCGCCGCGCGCGGTCAGCATCAGCACGGGCACGTCCGTCAGGTCGCGGATCCGCTCGAGCGTCTGCCAGCCGTCGAGCCCCGGCATCGACACGTCGAGGATCACGAGCTCGGGCGAGGATCCGTGCAGGGCGCGTAGGCCCGCTTTCCCGTCCTCCGCCTGCTCCACCTCGTGGCCGGCACGCCGGAGGAGCTCCACGACGAGCCTGCGGATGTCGGGATCGTCGTCCACGACGAGGATCCGGGCGCCACTCATACCTGTTTCATACTCGCGCGGCGGCGTGTTCCCTACCGGGAGAACCGACACTGGCGGTGATGGCACGAGTCCTGATCAGCGAACCCCACCCTGACCACAGGACTCTGCTCGAGTTGATCGTCCGGCGGGCGGGGCACGAGCCTCTTGGCCAAGGCGAGCTGGCCTTGGGCGGTCGAATCGAGCTGTTGATCCTCGAGCCGAACTCTGATGACGGGCTGGCCGTCGCACGGGCCGCCCGCTTCCGGTTCGAGAATCTTCCCATCATCTGCACGAGCATCAGGCCGCCGTCCGCGGTGACGGAGACGCTGCGACCGGCGGCCTATCTCGTGAAGCCGTTTCGCCTCGGCGAGCTGCAGGCCGCGATCGAAAGTGCGCTCGCGTCGCCGGGGCGTCCGGCTCCTCGGCCGCTCGGCCTCCGCGCTCGCCTCGCCACAGGCCACGCATAGGGATCCTTCGCCTCGCGGCGAATGGTCCAGGCCCGTGATCGCCACGCGTGAGCAGGTCTGCCTCGAAGAGCGCCGTCACGGCATCGTGCTGGCGGGCTCGTTCTTGCGCGCCGCCGCGATCGCCGCAGCCGGTGTGGCGTGCCTCGTCGTCGGTTGGCCCGCGACGGCCGCGGGGTCGGTGCTCCTCGTCATCGCCGCCCTGATCGTCCTGCGCGCCGTGTGGCGCTGGGACCGCACGAAGATCGTGGTCACGACCGAGAAGCTCTTCGTCGTCCACGGCACCGTGCGGCGCCGCGCCGCCGCCGTCCGGCTCGCCCGGGTCGGCCCCGTCGAGGTCGAGCAGAGCCTGCTCGGACGCCTGCTCGGCTACGGGACGATCGTGGCCGGGGAGCTCGAGATCACCCACGTCCCGCGGCCCGGACGCCTGGTCGACCGCCTTCCCGCCTAGCCGCTGTCCGAGGTCTGCGAACCCGCATCGGAAGCGGGATTCAGGCCACTCTGCCGAACGCTTGTTCGTGTCAGGTCCCGGCGATACACTGGCCTCGTGGCGGCGTCCCAAGAGCTCGTGGTCCACGGTGCGCGCGAGCACAACCTCAAGGACATCACGGTCGTCCTGCCGCGGAACAAGCTGATCTGCATCACGGGCTTGTCTGGGTCGGGAAAGTCGTCGCTGGCGTTCGACACCATCTACGCAGAGGGCCAGCGCCGGTACGTCGAGTCGCTGTCGGCGTACGCGCGGCAGTTCCTCCAGATGATGGAGAAGCCCGACGTCGACTCGATCGACGGCCTGTCCCCGGCGATCTCGATCGACCAGAAGACGACCTCGCGCAACCCGCGCTCGACGGTCGGCACCGTCACCGAGATCTACGACTACCTCCGGCTTTTGTACGCCCGCGTCGGCCGGCCGCACTGTCCCGTCTGCGGGAAGCCGATCTCCGGTCAGAGCCAGGAGTCGATCGTCGACCAGATCCTGCAGCTTCCGGTCGGGACGAAGTTCACCGTGAACGCCCCGGTCGTCCGCGACCGGAAGGGCGAGTACAAGGACGTCTTCGAAGAGCTCCGCGGCGAAGGCTTCACCAGGGTCAAGGTGGACGGCGAGCAGCGGCTGCTCGAAGACGAGATCGTCCTCGACAAGAAGTTCAAGCACACGATCGAGGTCGTGGTCGACCGGCTCGTGCTGAAGGCGGACCTCCGGACGCGGCTCGCCCAGTCGGTCGAGACGGCCATACAGCTTGCCGACGGTCTCGTCTCGATCGACGTCGTCGACGGCGAGTCGATGCTGTTCTCGGAGCGGTTCGCGTGCCCCGACCACGGCGTCTCGCTGCCGGAGCTGCAGCCGCGGATCTTCTCCTTCAACTCGCCGCACGGCGCATGCCCGCGGTGCACCGGCCTCGGCGCCCAGCAGGAGATCGATCCCGACCTGCTCGTCCCGGACCCGGAGCTCTCGATCGCCGACGGCGCGCTCGTGCCGTGGTCGGTCGGCGGCTCGGGCTACTACGAGTCGATCATCCAGGCGATCGCAGACCGCTACGAGATCGCGCTCGACGAGCCGTGGGAGCGCCTCTCGGAGGAGGAGCAGAACCTGTTCCTCTACGGCACGCAGGGCGAGCGCATCTACATCAGCTACCGCAACCGGATGGGTCGAAGGCGCTCGTACATGCTCGCGTTCGAGGGGATCGTCCCGTCGCTGCAGCGGCGCTACCGCGAGACCGACTCGTCGACGCAGCGAGAGCGAATCGAGGAGTACATGTCGTTCCGGCCGTGCCCGGTCTGCAAGGGCGCGCGGCTCAAGCCAGAGGTGCTGGCGGTGACCGTCGGCGATCTGAACATCCACGAGTTCACGAAGATGTCGGTGACACGAACACTCGAGTTCCTCGACGATCTGCAGCTGACCGAGACCGAGCAGCTGATCGGATCGCGCGTCGTGAAGGAGATCCGCGAGCGGCTGACGTTCCTCGACAACGTCGGCGTCGGCTATCTCCAGCTCGACCGCGCGTCGGCGACGCTGTCGGGCGGCGAGGCGCAGCGGCTTCGGCTCGCAACCCAGATCGGGTCCCAGCTCGTCGGCGTCCTCTACATCCTCGACGAGCCGTCGATCGGCCTCCATCAGCGTGACAACAACAAGCTGATCGGCACGCTCGCACGGCTCCGCGACCTGGGGAACACGGTGCTCGTCGTCGAGCACGACGAGCAGATGATGCGAGAGGCCGACTGGGTCGTCGACATGGGGCCTGGTGCCGGTGAGCACGGCGGTCACGTGGTCGCCGAGGGCCCGGCGACGAAGATCGAGCGCTCGAAGCAGTCGATCACGGGACAGTTCCTCTCGCGTACGCGCGAGATCGCAGTGCCCGAACGTCGCACGGAAGACCACGGCTCCTTCTCGGTCCGCGGCGCGACGATGCACAACCTGAAGGACATCGACGTCGAGTTCCCGGTTGGCAAGTTCGTCTGCGTCACCGGCGTCTCCGGCTCGGGCAAGTCGACGCTCGTGAACGAGATCGTCTACAAGGCGCTCGCCAACAAGCTGCACCGCCTGCGCACGAAGCCCGGCGATCACGCAGGCTGCGACGGGATCGAGTGCTACGACAAGGTGATCGACATCGATCAGTCGCCGATCGGACGCACGCCCCGTTCGAACCCGGCCACGTACACGAAGCTCTTCGACCACATTCGCGAGCTCTACTCGCTCACGCCTGAGGCGAAGGTGCGCGGATACAAGCCGGGACGGTTCTCGTTCAACGTCCGCGGCGGTCGCTGCGAGACGTGCAAGGGCGACGGCCAGATCAAGATCGAGATGCACTTCCTTCCGGACGTCTACGTTCCGTGTGAGACGTGTAAGGGGGCGCGGTACAACCGCGAGACGCTCGAGGTCCGCTTCAAAGGGAAGTCGATCTCGGATGTGCTCGAGATGTCGGTCGAGGAGGGACTGGCGTTCTTCGCCAAGATCCCGAAGCTGCGGCGTCGGCTGCAGACGCTGCACGACGTCGGGCTCGACTACATCAAGCTCGGGCAGCCGGCGACGACGCTCTCCGGCGGCGAGGCGCAGCGCGTCAAGCTCGCGGCCGAGCTGTCGAAGATCGCGACCGGCCGGACGCTCTACATCCTCGACGAGCCGACGACGGGCCTGCACTTCGCCGACATCGAGAAGCTGCTCGAGGTGCTGCAGCGCCTGGTCGACTCCGGCAACACGGTGCTCGTGATCGAGCACAACCTCGACGTGATCAAGCAGGCCGACTGGATCGTCGACCTCGGTCCCGAGGGTGGCGAGGCGGGCGGGGAGATCATCGGCGTCGGCACGCCCGAGGACATCGCCGAGCTCGAGGAGTCGTATACGGGTCAATTCCTCCGGGCCGTCCTGCCGAAGGCGGAGGTGGCTGCCGCGTAGCACGCGCACGGGGCGACGGCGCGGGTCCGAGTACGCTGGGCCCGTGGCGACCGAAGCCCCGGCGCACTCGGAATACCGCGCCTGGTTCCTGCGTGCCCTGCTCGTGCTGCAGAACCCGGGGCCGGTGTTCGCAGCGATCCGGGACGACTCGGACGAGGCCGCGGGCGCGCGGTCCGAGCCGTTGCTCGCGCTGATCTGGCTCGCCGGGATGGCTGCGGTGCTCGCGGCGCCGGCGATGAACGACCTGATGGACGATCCCGCGCGCGACGGCCTCGTGGTTGCGATCGTCGTGTTCTTCGCGGGCGGCGTCTACGGGCTGGTCGCGTACTGGCTGCTCGGCCTGATCCTGCACTCCTGCGTTCGGGGGCTCGGATCACAGGGCTCGTACCGGCGCACGCGCCACCTGCTCGGCTATGCGGCGGCGCCGCTCGCGCTCGCGCTCGTCACCTTTTGGCCGATTCGCATCGCCGCCGAGGGCGCCGATCTCTTCCGCTACGGCGGCTCGGACCACGGGCACGTGTTCGCGGACCTCTTCTACGTCTTCGTCGTGTGGACGGTCGTGCTCGTCGCGATCGGCGTCCGCGTCGTCCACGGGTGGAGCTGGCCGCGGTCGCTGTCCGCGGTCGGGCTGGCGACGGTGATCGCGGCCTTACTGGTGCTCGGCACCTCGGTGCTCTAGCTCCGAGTGGAAGAGCGTCAGCTCCTCCTCGGAGATCGTGTACGTGTGTTGCTCGTCCGGGAAGGCGCCTGAGCGGACCTCCCCGGCATAGCGCTCGAGTGCATGCTGGATCGTCGGCCCGAGCTTCGCGTACTGCTTGACGAAGCGGGGGCCGCCTTCGTGGAAGCCGAGCAGGTCGTGGTACACGAGCACCTGGCCATCCGTTCCGGCGCCTGCTCCGATGCCGATCGTCGGGATCGCGATCTCGTCCGTGATCAGCGTTGCGACCGGAGCCGGGACGGCCTCGAGCACGAGCGCGAAGCAGCCGGCACGCTCGAGCACGTGCGCGTCGGAGACGAGCTGGCGCGCCTTCGCCGCGGTCCGGCCCTGGGCCTTGAACCCGCCGAGCATCGTCGCGGACTGCGGCGTGAGGCCGATGTGCCCCATCACGGGGATGCCCGCGTCCACGATCGCCCGCACGCGCGACACGGTCGCGCCCGCCCCCTCGAGCTTCACCGCGTCCGCGCCTGCTTCCTTGACGAAGCGGATGGCGTTTGCGAGTGCCTCCTCGTCCGAGATCTGGAACGAGCCGAACGGCATGTCGGCGACGACGAGCGGCCGAGTCGCGCCGCGCGTCACGGCGCGCGTCAGCACGATCAGCTCGTCGACCGTCGCGGGAACCGTCGAGTCGTGGCCGAGGACCACCATCGCCGCCGAGTCGCCGACGAGGATCATGTCGACCCCCGCGGCATCCGCCAAGCGGCCGCCGGGAGCGTCGTAGGCCGTCACCATCACGATCTTCTGACCGCGTCGCTTCATGTCGGCGAGCTCGGTCAGCGGCAGTTTGCCGTGCGTCCACGAGGCGTAGCTCGGTGGTTTCTTGTCGGTCACGCCAGCTCTCCTTCCAGGATCACGTTGTCGATCAGACGCGTGTCGCCTATGCGGGCCGCCGCGGCGAGCAGCCGCACGCTGCCCAGCTCGATGACGTCGACGTAGTCGGGGGTGACGCCGTTCAGCGCCGCGTGGGCGGCTTCCACAGGGTCGCGGCCGTCGAGGAACGCGGCGCGCCCGGCCTGCAGAGCCCGCGGAAGCGCACGCGCACGTTCGCGATCGTCGATCGAGAGATAGGCGTTGCGCGACGAGAAGGCGAGTCCGTCGGTGTCGCGAACCGTCGGCTCCACGCGCAGCTCGAGCTCGAGGTTCAGGTCGCGGATCATCGTGCGGAGCAGTGCGGCCTGCTGGGCGTCCTTCTGGCCGAAGTAGGCGACGTCGGGACGGACGATGTTGAACAGCTTCAGGCAGACGGTCGCGACGCCGCGAAAATGCCCGGGTCGCTGTCGACCCTCGAGGCGCGATGCGAGCCCCTCGACGTCGACCCACGTCTGGAAGCCGGCCGGATAGAGCTCGTCGGTCGCCGGCGCGAAGAGGACGTCGACGCCGTGCTCGTCGGCCATGCGCTGGTCGCGCTCCACGTCTCGCGGGTACTCGATGAGGTCCTCGTCGGGTCCGAACTGCGCGGGGTTGACGAACAGCGAGACGACGACGACGTCGCAGCCGGTGCGAGCGGCGCGAATGAGCGCGACGTGCCCGTCGTGGAACGCGCCCATGGTTGGCACGAGCCCGACGCGCGCACCGTCTCGCAGCGGCGAGAGCGCCTCGCGAAGCTCGTCGACCGACCTCGTGATCGTCATCGCGCCGTCGCCTCGGCGAGGACGTCGTACAGCGGCTCGACTTCCGGCTTCGCGCTCCGGATCGCGCGGCGGTGGGCGTCGACCGTCGCCCAGTCGCCTCGCTCGATCGGCCCCGTGAGCTCGAAGTTGTTCTCGATCGTCCGCCGCATCAGCGGCACGAGCGCTTCGGGCGGCGCGCCCGCGGCGCTCATCAGCTCGGCGGCCACGCGGTGCAGTGTGACGAGGTAGTTGGACGCGACCGCGGCGCCTGCGTGGTACAGCGGTCGCGCCTCGTCCGCGAGCTCGAACGGCTCGAGGCCGAGCGTCCGCGCGAGCCAGAAGCCGCGCTCGCGTCCGTCTGTCGTTTCGGCGGTGACGGCGGCAAATGCACCGTCGAGCTGCTCCGGCCCTCGTGCGCGTGTGAACGTCTGCAGCGGGTGGACGGAGAACCGTCGCTCGTGCGGATCGAGCGCCGTGAGCGATGTCGCTCCCGAGACGTGCGCGACCCACGGGCCTAACTCGACCCGCCGGGAAGCGTCTGTAATCGCCGAGTCGGGGACGCAGAGCAGCACGAGCTCGCCGTCCGCCGGGCGCAGGTCGATCCCGCGCTCGCGCAGGCGCGCAGCGACGGCCGAGCCGACACGACCGCTGCCGATGACAGTGATGCTCTCGAACATCTTGCGCTCCAGTTCCCTAGCGGATACCGGGCACTCACAGAGTACACGGCCGATCCGTTGCTACCCTCGGTCGCTCGTGGGTCGGAGTTCCCTCTTCGTGGTAGCGGTCGCGGCGCTCCTGCTGTTGCTGCTGCCGGGACAGGGACGCGCAGCGACGCTCCAGCCGTGCGGGAAGACCAAGGGGCTCGTCTGCACCACGGTGAACGTTCCGCTCGATCCGACCGGCGTGGTTCCCGGGACGGTTCCGCTCTACGTCCAGGAGTTGCCCGCGACGGGCTTCAGCACGGGAGTGGCGTTCCTGATCGCGGGTGGGCCGGGCCAGGGATCGGCACAGGCGTTCGATCTCGGCGATCCGACCGAGGCGCAGTTCCTGCAATTCATCCTGCCGGGCTACACGCTCGTCGCGTTCGACGGGCGGGGCACCGGCAAGTCGGACGTCCTCAACTGTCCCGCGCTGCAGAACGCGGTCACGGTCACGGCGGACCAGGAGGCGGCGCTTGCGGGGGCGTGCGCGGCGACGCTCGGTCCGGACCGCCAGTTCTACGCGACGAGCAACCATGTGCAGGACATCGAGTCGGTGCGGAAGGCACTGGGCGCAGGCAAGATCGCGCTCTTCGGCGTCTCGTACGGCACGAAGCTCGCACTCGCGTACTCGCTCGCCTTCCCTCAGAACGTCCAGCGGCTGCTGCTCGACTCGGTGCTGCCGCCGTCAGGCCCCGCGCCGTTCTTCCAGGACGTGCTGCCGTCGATGCCGCACACGCTCTCCGAGTACTGCCCCGGCACGTCGTGCCGCGCCGCGACGCCCAACTACTCGGCCGACGTGATCGCGCTCGCGAACCAGCTGGAGGCCAAGCCGATCCAGGGGACCATCCTCGCCCCGGGTGGCAGGCGCGAGACCGTGCACATGAACGGTGAGGACCTCCTCTCGACGGTGCTCGAGTCCGACCTCGACCCGGGCCTCGGGACCGAGCTGCCAGCGGCTGTGCACGCCGCGCGCAACGGCTACATCCGTCCGCTGCTGCGCCTGTTCGATCTCACGAACAGGACCGACGTCACGCCTGCGGAGGATCTGAGCGTCGGCCTCTACGCGGCCACGACGTGCGCCGACGGCCAGTTCCCGTGGGACCCGAATGCGCCGATCGCCGATCGTCCTGCCGAGATCTCGTCGGCGGTCGCCGCCTTGCCGGCAGGCTCGTTCGGCCCGTTCGGCGACTGGGCGGCGAACCTCGGGACGGCCGTGTTCTGCAAGGAGTGGCCGTCACCGGCCGGCGGCGCGCCGCTCGCCTCCGGCCCGTATCCGAACGTGCCGATGCTCGCGGTCAGCGGTGGCCTGGACTTTCGGACGCCGACAGCCGGTGCAGCGTCGATCGTGCGGCAGTTCCCGCAAGGTCACCTGCTCGTCGTTCCCGGTGTCGGCCACAGCGTCCTCACCGCCGACCTCTCGTTCTGCTCGGCGCGCGCGGTGCGGGCATGGGTGTCCGTCGGAGTCGTTCCTCCCTCGACGTGTCCGCGCGTCGCGCCGTGGGAGAAGCCGCTGGGCGCGCTGCCGACGAAGGCGCCGCGACGGGCGCCTGCCGCGACGCTCGTTGCCGCGACCAAGACGCTGCGGGAGGCCGAGGCGACGTGGCTCCAGCTCCTTGCGACCTCGAGCAACCTGCGGCCCGCGGGCATCGTCGGCGGGAGCCTCCGCGCGAGCGCGACTGCCGCCTCCTTCACGATGACGAGCTACGCGATCGCCCCGGGGCTCAAGGTGAGCGGGAAGCTCGCGCTGGTCGGTGCTGCCATCCCCTTCCGGCTGAAGGGAACCGTCCACGTCACGGGTGCCGCGGCGACCGCCGGCACGCTCCGGATCAATGGCCTGAAGGTCACCGGCACGCTTGGCGGCCATCACGTCTCAGGAGGCTTCTGACCCTTCGCGGGCGCGGGATCGGTGCGGAGTTGCCGCCCGTCCGGGGACCTGCCTAGACTCCCTCGGCGATGCCGATCTACGAGTACGTCTGCATGTGCTGCGAGTGTCACTTCGAGGAGCTCGTCCGCGGCGACCAGGAGATCGAATGCCCGGACTGCGGTGCGACGAAGGTGGCGAAGCAGCTCTCGACGTTCGCGATGGTCGGCGCCGCCGGGCAGACCGGCGCGTTCGGCGGCGGCTGCTGCGGCGGGTCGTGTGGCTGCGGTCACTGAGCTGACCGCCACCGACGAGCTGCGCGAGTTCGGCGAGGCCGTTGCCTCGTGCACGCGCTGTGCGCTCGCACAGGGCCGCACGCAGGTCGTGTTCGGCTCGGGCGATCCGAGCGCGGATCTGATGTTTGTCGGCGAGGCACCCGGGTTCCACGAGGACAAGCAGGGCGTCCCGTTCGTCGGCGCGGCAGGCAAGCTGCTCGAGCAGCTGCTGGCGGGCATCGGGCTCTCGCGCGAGCTCGTCTACATCGCGAATGTCCTGAAGTGCCGTCCGCCGGGCAACCGCGACCCGCTTCCGGAGGAGATCGAGGCCTGCGAGAGCCACCTGTTCAGGCAGATCGAGCTGATCCAGCCTCGCGTCGTCGCGACGCTCGGGAACTTCGCCACGAAGCTGCTCTCGGGCCGCCCGACCGGGATCACGCGAGTCCACGGTCAAGAGCAGCAGACGACGCTCGGCGGTCGGCACGTGCTGCTGTACCCGCTCTACCACCCGGCCGCGGCTCTGTACACGCCGCGCATGCTCGAGGTGCTGCAGTCCGACTTCGCCCGGCTTCCCGAGCTCCTCGGCCGCGACCCGGAGCCTCCCGCAGCCGAGCTCGAGCCGGTCGCCGCCGAGCCGGCCGTCCAGCTCGGCCTGTTCTGAGCCCGGTCCGTTCGTCGTCACCCGGCGAGACGGAGGAGATCGCCGGACGCCTCGCGGCGGAGTTGCACGTCGGCGACGTCGTCACCGTGTCGGGCGAGCTCGGATCCGGGAAGACGACGTTCGTCAGAGGCGCGTGTCGTGCGCTCGGCGTCCACGGGCCGGTGACGAGCCCGACGTACACGATCGGCCACCGCTATCGCGGACGAGACGTCGACGTCTCTCACCTCGACCTCTACCGGTTCCGCGGCCTGTCGGCCGCCGAGTGGGGAGACCTCGAGCCGTACTTCGACGACGCTGTCGTGTTCGTCGAATGGCCGGAAGCGGGGCTCGACGCGCTGCCCGCGGCCCGCATGAGCGTCCGGATCGAGCATGCGGGCGGCTCGGGCAGAATCGTGTCCGTCGCCCATGGTGATCCTCGCGTTCGACACGGCGACTGAGCTCGCGACCAGCGCGCTCGTCGTCGACGGAGAAGTCGTCGGCGAGCGTGTCTCGCGCGCCTCGACGTTGCTCGAGGACGTCGACGCACTGCTTCGCCAGGGCGGCGTCCACGCCCGCGAGCTCGACGCGCTCGCGGTCGGAATCGGGCCCGGCAGCTTCACCGGCGTGCGCATCGGACTCGCCACCGCGCGCGGCCTTGCGTTTGCGCTCGACCTCCCTGTCGCCGGTATCTCGACGCTCGACGCGCTCTCGGCGGGGGCGCCCGGAGCCGTTGCCGTCGTCGACGCGCGCCGCCGAGAAGTCTTTGCGCTCGTCGACGGGCCGGAGGTGCTCCGGCCCGACGCGCTCCGCGTCGTCCCCGGCACGACGTGCGTCGGAAACGGCGCCGTGCGGTATCGAGCGGTGCTCGCTGGGCTCGGTGCGGAGATCCCGCCCGACGACGACGAGCGCCACCTGCCACGGGCCCGCTTTCATGCGGCGCTCGCGCGGGACTTCGGCCCTGCGGAACGAGTCGAGCCCATCTACCTCCGTCTTCCGGACGCTGATAGAACGGTGGCGTGATGATCGACACGCAGCTGGAGTTTCGCCGGTTGGAGCTGCGCGACCTCAACGCGATCGAGGAGATCGAGCGCAGCTCGTACAGGACGCCGTGGTCGAGATCCATGTTCGCTGGCGAGCTCGCGAAGCCGTCGTCGGTGTCCATGGGCGCGTTCGACCGCGACACCGGCGCGTTGCTCGGCTTCCTGATCATCTCGCGATACGTGGACGCCTGGCACGTCATGAACATCGCCGTCTCTTCGGATCACAGACGCCGACGGATCGCGACGAGGTTGCTCGACCGCCTCTTCGAACTGACGGCCGACGACGGCCGTCGCGGCTACACGCTCGAGGTACGCGTGTCGAACGACGTCGCGATCAGGCTCTACGAGCGCGCGGGCTTCAAGCCACGCGGGATCCGTCGCGGCTACTACACCGACAATCGTGAGGATGCGTTGATCATGTGGCGCGATCCAGAGCCGAGACGGACCGCCGATGATCCTCGGGATTGAGACGTCGTGTGACGAGACCGCAGCCGCGCTGATCACGACAGACGGCGAGATCCGCGCGAATGTCGTCTCGTCGCAAGCAGAGCTACACACGCGATACGGGGGCGTGGTGCCGGAGGTCGCGTCGCGTCGTCACCTCGAGCTCGTGGTTCCCGTGATCCGCGAGGCGCTCGGTACTGCAGGCGCCGCGCTCGAGGACGTCGAGCTCGTCGGTGTCACCGCGGGTCCGGGTCTGGTCGGCGCGCTACTCGTAGGCGTCGCGGCCGCGAAGGCGATCGCGTGGTCGCGCCGGCTGCCGCTGGCGCCCGTCGACCATCTCGATGGGCACGTCGCGTCGCTCTACCTCGGTCCCGATCCGCTCGACCCGCCGTTCCTCTGCCTGCTAGCGAGCGGCGGTCACACGTTGCTGCTCGACGTCCGCGAGCGCGAAGGGCCTCGTCGTGTGCTCGGGACGACGCTCGACGATGCGGCCGGCGAAGCATTCGACAAGGGAGCGAGGCTGCTCGGGCTCGGCTACCCGGGCGGCGCAGAGCTCGACCGGCTCGCGCAGGAGGGCGATCCCGAGGCGTACGCGTTTCCGGTGGCGCGCGTTCCCAATCACGACTTTTCGTTCTCCGGGCTCAAGACGTCGCTGCTCTATGCGGTGCGTGATCTCGCCGACGGCGAGCTCGAGTTGCGACGCGCGGACCTCGCGGCGAGTTACCAGGCGGCGATCGTGCGCGCTCTGGTCGAGCGGACGCGTGAGGCAGCGACGTCGATCGGGGCCGACCGGATCGCGGTCGTCGGCGGTGTCGCCGCGAACTCGGAGCTTCGCACGGCCCTGCCCGACGCAGCGCTTGCACCGTTGCAGTTGTGCACCGACAACGCGGCGATGATCGCGTCGGCCGCGCGCTTCGCCGAGGTCATCGCGTATCCCCGTTATCTTGGGCTCGATGCCTACGCGTCTGCCGCGTGAGCCCCGGCAGCTGCTGCCGCTCGCGGCGATCGCGGCGGCCGCAATCGTCGTCCTGATCGCTTCCGGGGGAGGGAAGAGCGCGAGCAGCGTCGCGCAGACGCCGCCGGAGAGCTGGCAGGGCCTCGCCGGTGGGCAGCGCCCCGGCGTCGCCGTCGGCCAGCGCGTGATCGTCCTCTTGAAGGAGCCGTCGCTCGCGGATCGGGTCGCGGAGGCGGGTGACCTCGCGACGGAGGAGCAGGAGCGCCAATGGACGCAGACGGCGCTCGCCTCGCAGCGCCTGCTGATCTCCCGGCTCGCGGTGGAGGGTGTCACCGTCCAGCCGGAGTACAGCTACACGCGCGTCGTCAACGGCTTCTCTGCGGCGTTCGACGCGAACGGCCTCGCAGTGCTCGCGCGGCAGCCCGACGTCGCAGGCGTGTACCCCGTGCGTCCGACGTACCCGGCGACCCTGTCCACGAGCCTCGCCAGCGACTACGCGCCGGGCATCGGGCGTGAGGCCGACGTCGGCCTGTCGGGGATCGACGGCCGCGGGGTCACGGTGGCGCTGCTCGACACCGGCGTCGACCGCTCGCAGCCGTTCCTCCGTGGACGCGTCAGCCGCGGGATCGACGTCGTGGGTGGCGACCCCGGCGCGCAGGCGGCCGCGAATCCCGAGGCGAAGGCGGAGTTGGAGGAGCACGGCACGGAGATGGGCGGGCTGATCGTGGGCTCCGGCGGCCCGGGCGGGCTCGTCGGCGTGGCGCCGGGCGCGAACCTCCTGCCGATCCGCGTCGCCGGCTGGCAGCTCGACGCGTCCGGGCAGTGGTCGCAGTACGGCCGAACCGACCAGCTGATCGAGGGGCTCGAGCACGCTGTCGATCCGAACGGCGACGGCGACGCGCACGACGCCGCGCGCATCGCACTGGTCGCCCTGTCCGCGCCGTTCGCGGGCTTCACCGACGATCCGCTGGCGCAGGCAGTCGAGGGCGCGACGAGGCTCGACACCCTCGTGGTCGTACCGGCGGGAAACGACGGACCTGTAGGGCCGTCGTTCGGGAGCATCTCCGGGCCCGGCGGGGCACCGGACGCGCTGACCGTCGGGGCCGCAGACCTGCGGCCCCTGTCGGGTGCCGCGCGCGTCGTCTTGCGGGCCGGGCTCGACGTCTCGCTCGACGATGTCCGACCGCTCGCTGCGGGCGGCTCGTCGTCGGAGCCGGTCGACTCGGGCGTCGGGGCGCCGCGGCCGAGCTCGACGACCGACACCGACGGCGCGGTCTCGCTCGTCGACTTCTTCGACCGGCAGGGCCGCGACCTCGTCGCCGGTCGCGCGGCGCTCGTCCCGGTCGGAGCGAATCCGGCGACGACGTACGACAACGCAGTCCGCGCGGGCGCAACGGCCGTCCTCTTCTACGGCGGAGCCGTCCCCGCCGGGGCGATCGCGCTGCAGGGTGTGGTTCCGTCGGTCTCGATCCCGAACGACGTCGCGCACCGAGTTCTCGGACGGATCCGTGCGGGCGTTCCCGTGACGTTGTCGCTCGGCGACGAGCGGGCCGAGACGAACGTCGGCGACGACCACGTCGCACGCTTCTCTTCGACGGGTCTCGCGTACGACGGACGTGTCAAGCCCGAGCTCCTTGCGCCCGGCGTCGACCTCGGTACGTCGATGGTCGCGGGCACGGACGGCCTCGCCCGCTACGGAACCGTGAACGGCACGAGCGCCGCCGCCGCGATCGTCGCCGCGGATGCGGCACTCCTCGCGCAGGCGCGTCCGGAGCTCGACGCTGAGGCGTTGAAGGGATTGCTGGTCGGATCCGCGCGCGCGCTGCCGGATACGTCCATCACAGCGCAGGGCAACGGCCTCGTCGACGTCGGCGGAGCGGCGGCAACGGAGGTCGAGGCCTCGCCGGCGTCGCTCGCAATCGGCCGCGCGACCGGATTGCACTGGCAGACGCATTGCGACGTGGTCCTCCGCAACGTCTCGGTGCGGCGGCTGCAGCTCTCGCTGGGCGTCGACGTCGTGAGTCAGGGCGCCGCGTCGCTCCAGTTCGACGTGGCACCGAAGACGCTCTCGCTCGGGCCCGGGCGTTCGGCGCGCGTGCGCATCACCGTTCACGTCACGACTCCGCTCGACGGTGACGCGTCGGCCGAAGGACAGCTTGCCGTCCTTCCGCTCGCGGGCCAGCCGATTCGCGTTCCATGGGTGATCACGTTCGGCCCGCCGCTGCGTGCTGCGCTTTCCGCCGTCCACCTCTCGTCGCACTCGTTCAAGCCGTCCGACACGGCGCCGGCATTGCTCTCGTTCGTCGCAGGTGCCGTGCCGCGCACGGATCTCGGACAGAACGTCCAACCCGTCGGCTTGCTCGACCTCGAACTGTGGAGCCCGACGGGCGGCCGCATCGGGCTGCTCGCCCGACTTCGCGACGTGCTGCCGGGCCGGTACTCGTACGGCGTCACCGGACGCGATCCGACCGGCCAGGTTCTGCCTGCAGGCGACTACCGGCTCAAGCTGATCGCCTACCCGCCAACTGGAGGGAAACCGACGGTGAGGACGATCGCGTTCCGAATCCAGTAGGCTCCTCGAGCATGGCGAAAAGCCCCGATTTGCGCGGAAAAAGGAGTCGAGCGTGACCACTGTCGAAGCCCCTACCTCGCATCTCCGCGAGAACCCGTACGAGATCGCGAGGGCGCAGCTCCGCAAGGTCGGCGAGACGTTTGCGATCGACCCGAACCTCGTCCGCGTGCTCGAGCAGTGCAAGAAGTCGGTGGTGGTGTCGGTGCCGGTCGTGATGGACGACGGCGTCACTCGCGTCTTCGAGGGCAGCCGCGTCACGCACAACGTCGCGCGCGGACCCTCGAAGGGAGGCATCCGCTATCACCCTGACGTCACGCTCGACGAGGTGAAGGCGCTCGCGATGTGGATGACGTGGAAGTGTGCGCTCTCCGGCATCCCGTTCGGTGGCGCGAAGGGCGGGGTCGTCTGCAATCCGAAGGAGATGACCGAAGGCGAGCTTCAGCGGATGACGCGGCGCTTCACGAGCGAGATCATCAACGAGATCGGCCCGGAGAAGGACATCCCGGCGCCGGACGTCGGCACCGACGGGCGCGTGATGGCCTGGATCTTCGACACCTACTCGATGAACAAGGGTCACTCGGTGCTCGGGGTCGTCACCGGCAAGCCGCTGACGATCGGCGGCTCGCTCGGGCGCCAGGAGGCCACCGCGCGCGGCGCGCTGTACTGCGTGCGCGAGGCCGTGCGCAAGAGGCAGCTGTCGCTGCAGACGACGACCGTCGCGGTGCAGGGCTTCGGCAACGTGGGCTCCTTCCTCGCGCGGTTCCTCGCCGAGGACGGAGCCAAGGTGATCGCGATCTCCGACTCGGTCACGGGCCTCTACAACGCGAATGGCATAGACGTCCACGCGGCGATCGCGCACAAGCGCGAGACGGGCTCGCTGGTCGGTTTCCGCGGTGCGGAGCGGATCACGAACGACGAGCTGCTCCTCCTCGACTGCGACGTCCTCGCTCCGTGCGCGCTCGAGCAGGTGATCACTGACGAGAACGCGGCGCAGGTGAAGGCGAAGATCGTGGTCGAGGGCGCGAACGGCCCCGTGACACCGGCCGCCGACGACATTCTCGAGGACAAAGGAATCCTTGTCCTGCCGGATATCCTCGCGAACTCGGGCGGCGTGATCGTCTCGTACTTCGAATGGGTGCAAGGCCTGCAGGAGTACTTCTGGAAGGAGCCCGAGGTGAACGCCAAGCTCAACGACATCGTCACGCGCGCGTTCAACGAGACCTGGCAGACGCAGGAGAGCCGCGGCACCTCGATGCGAATGGCCGCGTACGGGATCGCGGTGCAGCGTGTCGCCGACGCCACGACGACCCGCGGGATCTATCCCTAGCCCGAGAGTCGTCGTCTACCACGCGGAGGACTGCCACCTCTGCGAGCGCGCGCGCGACGTCGTCGCACGCGTGCGACTCGACGTGCCGTTCGAGCTCGAGGAGATCGGGATCGGCGGCGATCCCGAGCTGGAGCGGCGCTACCGCCAGTGGCTGCCCGTCGTCGAGATCGACGGGGAACGGGCTTTCGTCTACCACGTCGACGAGGCCGCGCTCCGGCGCCGCCTCGCCCGTGCCTGAGCCCAGGAGGCAGGAGCCTCCGAGGGCGCACAAAGTTCGGACCACGACAACCGCGACGCGGCTTTGGCGCGGGCTGATACAACTGCCGACTTGTCACAAGGGGCGACCATTGGAGGGTCTGTGGATCGGCTGACGGTCGGCGTGGCGGCCAGGCTCTCGCGGTACCTCCAGGTGCTGACGCAGTCCAAGAAGATGGGCAAGGAGCGCATCTCCTCCCAGGAGCTCTCGGACTACACCAACATCAATGCGACGCAGATCCGGCGCGATCTCTCGGCCTTCGGCAAGTTCGGCAAGCGTGGCGTCGGCTACAACATCGACTCGCTGCTCGCGGAGATCCGCAAGATCCTGCGGACGCAGGGACAGCACAACATCGCGCTCGTCGGCGCAGGGCGTCTCGGACAGGCGATCGCAAGCTCGTCGATCTTCGCGGAACACGGGATCAACATCGCCGCGGTGTTCGACACCGACCCGGAGAAGATCGGCAGGACGGTCGGCGCGCTCCCGGTGACGGAGTACGGCCGTCTCGCCGAGACGATCCGCGAGAAGAACATCATCGTCGGCGTGCTCGCCGTCCCTGCGGACAGCGCGCAGAGCGCGGCCAACGATCTCGTGGACGCGGGCGTGAAGATCCTCTTCAACTACTCCGAGGCGTTGCTCGACGTGCCGCACGACGTTGCAGTGCACACGTCGAATCCCGCGGTCGACCTCCTCTACGCGCTCTACTTCCACCTGACGTAGGGCGCGCGCGTCGCGCAGACTGCCGTCGTGCGCATCGTTCTCTGGCACGGCTACCTGCTCGGTGGAACCGGGTCGAACGTCTACACCCGTGCTCTCGCCCGCGAGTGGAGCCTCGCGGGACACGACGTGGTCGTCGTCTGCCAAGAGCCGGATCCGACCGCGTACGACCTCGCCGGCGCCGCGGTCGTGCGGCCGGACATCGGCGGCCTGTTGCCCGTGTTCGTGATCGACCGCTACGAGGGGCTCGAGCCGAAGCTGCTCCAGGAGTGCACGATCGCGGAGCGCGACCGTTACGTCGCGCTCAACGCCGAGGCGGTGCGAGAGCTCATGCCGGCCGATCTCGTCTTCGCGAACCACGTCCTGCTCGGTGCGCCGGTCGGGGCCGCGAGCGGTGCGCCCTTTGCGGTCAAGGCCCACGGCTCGGAGCTCGAGTACTCGATGCGGGGGAACGCCGAACTGTCGGCGTGGGGGCGCGACACGCTCGTCGGCGCACGCGCGGTCTTCGTCGGTTCCGAGCACATCCGCAACGTCCTCGAGGAGGTCGTCGGCGCCGTCGAGCGCGTGTACGAAGTGCCGCCCGGCGTCGACGTCGAACTGTTCAGGCCGGAGGATCGAGAGACGGCACTCCACGCGCTGCTCGCCGAGTCGCGTCGAGATCCGCCGAATCCGGGCAACGCGGACGCGCGACTGCCGGACGAAGGAAACGCCGAGCGGCTCGCCGAGTTCCTCGCGGGCGAAGAGCCGACGGTCGTCTACTTCGGAAAGCTCCTCTACAACAAGGGCGTCCACGTCCTGTTCGAGGCGCTGCGTCACCTCGACGCCCGGGCGGTGATCGTCGGCTTCGGCGACTACCGCGCCGAGCTCGAGCGCATGGCGCCCCCGCGGACGCTGTTCACGGGCGCGCTCGAGCATCGACACCTCGTCCACCTGCTACCGCTCGCGGACGCCGCAGTCGTCCCCTCGATCTTCCCGGAAGCGTTCGGGATGGTCGCCGCCGAGGCAGCGGCCACAGGCTGTCCGCCGGTCGTCGCGCGGCACTCCGGGCTCGCAGAGATCGCGGAGGGCCTCGAGGCCGAGTACCCGGAGCGGCTTCGGGGGCTCGTGAGCTTCACGACGGGCGACGCCGACGAGCTCGCGGCGAAGCTCACGAAGCTGCTGTCGCTCCCGGCCGAGGAGCGCACGGAACTCGGCAAGGCGGCCAGACGCGCGGCCGTGGAGCGCTGGAGCTGGCGCAACGTCGCGAGGAGGCTGCTCGAGCCGCTTCAAATACGATAGCCCGCGTGGGCGACGCGCAACGACTGAGCCCTGAGGAGCAGCTCGAGTTCGCGCGCGACGCGTTCGAGAACGCGGACGACCTGACGGTTGCGGTCGAGGAGGAGTTCGCGCTGCTCGATCCCGAGACGCTCGAGCTGACGGGCCGGTTCGAGGAACTCAAGGCGGCCGCTGCAGGAACGGCGTTCGACGCTGAGGTCGTCGGCGAGCTGATCTCGTCCGAGATCGAGGTCAAGACGGGCCGCTGCGAGACGTTCGCCGAGGCGGCGGAGCGCATGGTCGAGCGCCGTGCACAGCTGACGGAGCTCGCGGACGCCCACGGCGTCGCGCTCGCGTGTACGGGGACACATCCCTGGAGCCGCTGGCAGGACCAGCACATCATCGACACACCGCACTACCGGCGAAACGACGAGATCCTCCGTTACGTCGTCTGGCGCAACAACAGCTTCGGCATCCACGTCCATGTCGCGGTCCGCGGCGCGGACCGGGCGGTCGCCGTCTGCAGTGCGTTTCGCAACGTCCTACCCGAGCTGCTCGCGCTGTCCGCGAGCTCTCCGTTCGTCGAGGACGTGGTGACCGGACTGCACTCGGCGCGGACGCAGATCTTCACGCGCATGTTTCCGCGCTGCGGCGTTCCAGACGCGTTCGAGAGTTGGGACGAGTTCGAGCGCTACGTGCGCTTCCTCTACGACACGCGCTCGATCGACGAGCACACACAGCTCTGGTGGAGCGTGCGCACGCATCTCGGGTTCCCGACCGTCGAGGTGCGCATCTGCGACGGACAGCCCGACCTGCGCGAGGCACAGTCGCTCGCAGCGTTGATCCACGCGCTCGGTGCGAGGTTCGCGCGCGCCGTCGACGAGGGCGAGCCGTTGCCGTCGTTGCCGCACCGGTTGATCGAGGAGAACACGTGGCGTGCGATCCGCACGGGCCTGAGTGGCGAGCTGATCGACTTCGATCTCGGCGAGGCCGTGCCCGCACGGGCGCGAATCGAGCAGTTGCTCGAATGGGTCGAGCCCGTGGCGAGTGAGATCGGCGCGGCGCCGTACCTGACCGTTCCCGCCGCCAATTCGGCCGAGCGGCAGTACGCGCGCCTCGAAGAGCTCGGCTCCCACCGTGCCGTCTTCGCTGAGCTCGTGCGACAACGTGAGGCGGTCGCGTGAGCGGACAGCGCGTCACCGGGATCGGAGGCGTGTTCTTCCGTGCCCGAAACCCTGAACAGCTCGCGTCCTGGTACAAGCGCCAGCTCGGAATCCAACTCGCGCCCGACTTCGTCGGCTCCGTGTTCACAGCGACCGCGGACGACCAGACCGTGTGGTCGCTCTTCCCGGAGGACACGGACTACTTCGGCCCGCGCGGCCAGCAGCTGATGGTCAACTACCGCGTCGGCGACCTCGAGGCGATGCTCGTGCAGCTTCGGGAGGCCGGAGCCGAGGTCGACGACCACGTCGAGGACTCGCCGTTCGGCCGCTTCGGTTGGGCGACGGACCCCGAGGGCAACCGGTTCGAGCTGTGGGAGCCTGTGTGACCGAGGAGCCGCCGAAGCAGCCGAGCGCGGACGACCTGAGCCGCCTCGAGCAGGAGCTCCGCAAGCTCACCGTGTCGGACGTCGTCGTCCAGCTGATGTACACGGTGTCGTCGCTCGGCTACCGCAAGCTGTCCGCCGAGGACCGCGACCTCGACCAGGCGAGGCTCGCGATCGAGTCGCTGCGCGCATTGCTGCCGGTCGTCGAAGGGAGCGTCCCGGACGACGTCGTCCGCGACTTCCGACAGGTGACGTCGAACCTCCAGCTGGCCTACGCGGATGCGACGCGCCAGTAGGGGCTTGTGATACAAACTCGCGTCGCGCCGAGCCGATCGGCGTCGACTTTGTGAGGGGGTAAAAGGCGTGATCGTCGGAAGCTTCTTCAACGACCACTCGGTGCTGTTCGCGCTCATCTGCGCGGCGATCGCGGTCGCCTACGGAGTCGTCCTGACGGTCTGGCTGCTCGGTCGCCCCGAGGGGAACGAGCGGATGAAGGAGATCGCTCGCGCCGTCCAGGAGGGCGCGTCCGCATACCTCAAACGCCAGTACCTGACGATCGCGGTCGTCTCGGTCGTCCCGTTTCTGCTGATCGGCTTCTACGACAAGCTTGGCTGGGGAACGGCGGTCGGCTTCCTGATCGGCGCGATCCTCTCGGCCTCGGCCGGGATCATCGGCATGAACGTCGCGGTCCGCTCGAACGTGCGGACGGCGGAGGCTGCGCGACAGGGGCTGAGGCCTGCGCTCAACGTGGCATTCCGCGCGGGCTCGGTCACCGGCCTGCTGGTCGTCGGGCTCGGCCTGTTCGGCGTCGCCGGCTACTACTGGGTGCTCACGGGCTGGCTCAACCACGACCCCCGGACCGCGGTCAACGACCTGATCGGGCTGGCCTTTGGCGGTTCGCTGATCTCGGTGTTCGCGCGGCTCGGCGGCGGCATCTACACGAAGGCCGCGGACGTCGGCGCCGACCTCGTCGGCAAGATCGAGGCGGGCATTCCCGAGGACGACCCGCGCAACCCGGCCGTGATCGCGGACAACGTCGGCGACAACGTCGGCGACTGTGCCGGCATGGCAGCGGACCTGTTCGAGACGTACGCGGTCACCGCCGTGGCGGTCATGCTGATCGGCACCCGCTATCCCGACGCGAAGCTCTACCTCTATCCGCTGGGACTCGGCGGCATCTCGATCCTCGCCTCGGTGATCGGCACGTTCTTCGCCCGCGTCGGCAAGGGCCCCAACGCGATCATCAACGCGCTCTACAAGGCCGTGATCGTCGCGACGATCCTGTCGGCGCTTGGATTCATCCCCGTCACATTGGCGTTCGACGGCGGCAAGTTCAGCTTCTGGAACCTGTACGGGTCGGCGCTCATCGGCCTCGGCGTGACGTTCCTGCTCGTCGCGATCACCGAGTACTACACCGGCACCCGCTGGAAGCCCGTGAAGTCGATCTCGGAGGCGTCCCAGACCGGGCACGCGACGAACATCATCGCCGGCCTCGCCGTCGGGATGCGCGCGACCGCCCTGCCGGTGATCACGATCGCCGTCGGCATCGTCGGCGCGTACTACGCCGCCGGCCACGAGCTCTACGGGATCGGCGTCGCCGTGATGGCGCAGCTCTCGATGACCGGCCTGATCGTCGCCC
>DASPSY010000029.1:0-34871 GCA_035623685.1 Gaiellaceae bacterium | reverse complement strand
CCGTGGCGCCAGGCCTCCCAGGCGTAGATCAGGCAGAGCCAGAGGAAGACGCTGATCAGCGGGACGGCGGCGAGGAAACGATCCGAGATGGAGTGCTCGCCCGCTTCGGCGCGCGCGGGCGCGGCGAGGCTCACCGCGAGGCGGCGCCGAGGACGACGTGAGGATCGAGGTCGATGTCGCGGCGCACGAACCGGCAGGGTACCTCGGCGCGGGCGCAGCCCTCGACGACCAGGTTCAACCGCTGCCTCGGCGCGTCGGGGATCGTCACGAGCACGGTCTCCGGATGCGTCGAGCCGAGGATCCGATCGATCTCGTTGGCGCTGCCGAGCACCGGTACGCCCTGGAGACGGCGGCCGCGCAGGCGCGCGTCGTCGTCGACGAATCCGACGACCTGCTCGCCGGGTGTCTCGCGTAGCTCGCGAAGGAGGCTCCGGCCTGCTCGACCGGCGCCGACGATGAGCGTGCGCTTCCTGCCGTCGCGTCCGACGAACGTGGAGAGAGCGCGCGCGGCGCCGCGCTCCCAGAAGCGTGATGCCCCGATCAGGATCGTGCAGATCACCGCGTCGATCACGAAGATGCTGCGCGGGAATCCGCCCCAGTCCTGCGTCGCTGCGAGGAACCCGTAAGCGACGAGCTCGGAGGTGACGACGGCCGCGACGACGGCCAGGGCGTCGCGCGCGCCCGCGTATCGCCACACGCCTCGGTAGAGGCCGAACGGGATGAACGCTGCGTAGCGCGCGAACAGGATCACCGGCAGCGAGATCAGGAAGATGTGCCGCTCGTACGGCGTGCCGCTGTCCTGGAGTCGGATGTAGTAGGCGGCGAGGAAGGACGCGCTGATCAACGCGAAGTCGACGAGCGACTCGATCAACCGCCGCGGGTTCGCGACGAACGTCCTCATCCACGAGCGCTCGGCGACCTGGGCCGGCGCGCTCCGGTCGACGTCGGAGAGCAGGCTGCCGAACTGGACGAGCAACGCGAAGGTCAGGAGCACGCCGATCACCGTGATCCGGCCGTCTCCCAGGACGTTGTACGTGAGGCTCGTCATGCCGAGCGTCGCCGAGATGATCGCCAGGAGGACGACCGCGTGCTTCTCGGAGAGGCCGTGGTACACGAGGCGGTGCGACGTGTGATCGCGGCCACCCTGGTAGACCGGTCGGCCGTCGAGCAAACGCACGACCGTGACGAGCGTCGTGTCGAGGATCGGCACCGCGAGGATGAGGATTGGGAGCATCAGCGTCGCGACGGTCGTCCCGGCGACCTTCCAGCTCGAGGCCAGGCCGAGCGCCGCGAGCGTGAAGCCGAGCACCTGGCTGCCCGAGTCGCCCATGAAGACGGCGGCGCTGTCGCGTCGGCGGAGGTTGAACGGGAGGAAGGCGAGACAGGCGAGACCGAGGGCGAGCGCCAGCACGAGCACCATGTCGTTCGGATGCTCGGTCACCGCGTCGATCGCGAAGAACGCGGCGGCGATGGTCGCGAGCGTCGCGGCGAGCCCGTCCATGTTGTCCAGCAGGTTGAAGGCGTTCGTCATTCCCACGAGCCACAGCACCGCGATCAGGTCCGCGACCACGTCGTTGCTGATCATCTCCAGCGAGAGCCCGCCGATCAGCACGGAGCACGCAGCGAGCACCTGAGCTCCCAGCTTGACGAGCGGATTGAGCGAGAAGACGTCGTCGGCGAGCCCGGCGACGAAGAGGATGATGCAGCCGCCGAGGATGCCGAGCAGCTCCTTGCTGCTCGGGATGGCGCCGACGGCGACGCAGGCGCCGACTCCGACGAGGAAGCCGGCGAAGATCCCGACGCCTCCGAGTAGCGGCGTCGCACGTGTGTGCCAGCGATCGCGACGGGGCGCGGCGACGACGCGGCCTCCCATCGGGGAACGCACGATCGCCCAGATCACCCCGGCTGTGACCGGCAAGGCCAGCGCGACTGCGGCGAACTTCACGCGGACGCTCTCAATTCGTGCCTCCCACGACTCCTCAGAGCAGGAACCGTAACGGAGCGGTGTGAAGACGGCATGTGCTCCGGTTCCTCGACCGTAGCTTCGCCGACGGACGCCTGTCCTCCTTGGTCGCGGGCAGGAGCGTGGGGCGGCGTCACTAGACTGGCCGCCGAGATGGCGGTCGCCCTGCTCGAGGTGCTGCGCTGCCCGGTCTGCGGCGGTGCGCTGAGCGACGAGACGGACTCCGAGCTCGCCTGCGAGCGCTGCCTGCGCCGGTACGCGGTCCAGGAGGGCATCCCACGGCTCCTCGACGACGCGCTGCCCGGGATCGCCGCAAAACGGGCGGAGATCGCCGGCTGGGTCGAGAAGGCACAGGGCGAGTCCTGGTACGAGCCGGACGACACCGTCGACGCGGTCCTGCCATACGTCTGTCGCGATCTCGGCTGGGACGACTCGAACTGGCGCGCGAACGAGCAGTCGTTCTCCGTGTTCCTGGACCGCTACGTCGAGCCGGGCATGCGCGTGCTCGAGGCCGGCGCCGCGAAGTGCTGGGGCGCCCAGCACGTGATCACCCGCGGCTGCGAGTACGTCGCGACAGACATCCTCGCCGACCCGAACATCGGCCTCGGGAGAGGCACGTTCTACGAGAGCCGCGTCGGCTCGTTCCCCCGCATCCAGGCCGACGCCGAGTATCTGCCGTTCGCCGACGCGTCGTTCGACGTCGCGTACTGCGTCGCCACGCTGCACCACGCCCTCGACCTGCCGCGCATGGTCAGGGAGCTCGCGCGCGTAACGCGACCGGGAGGTGTCGTGGCCGGGCTCAACGAAGGCACGCGAGCGCTCGGTCGCAGCGGCGACGCGCCGGGCCAGCAAGGCGAGAAGGAACTCGGGATCAACGAGCACGTGCACACCGTGTGGGCGTACGTGGCCGCATTCGCGCGCGCCGGCCTCCGCATCCGCCGGATCGAGCACGCCGAGTGCTGGCCGCGCACACGCGCCGGTCGCACGGTGTCGCGTGTGCCGAAGGTGGGGACCACAGTCGTGACGCTCGCCGAGCAGAGCTTCGGCGGGTATTCGGGAATCTCGATCTACGCGCGCAAGCCGTGAGCGCGATGGCTGCCGTCTACGTCGGTGTCGTGAGGTACCGCGAGCTGTTCGCGAACCTGCTGCGCCGCGACGTCCAGGCGAAGTACCGCGGCTCGCTGCTCGGCGTCGCATGGACGCTTGCGAACCCGGTGTTGCTGATGGCCGTCTACCTGCTCGTCTTCTCGGTCCTCTGGACGACTCCGTTCGGCTCGCAGGGCCACTATGCGCTGTTCCTGCTCGTGGGGCTGTCCGCATGGCTGTTCTTCGCGACGTCCGTGCAGTCCGCCTCGCGCTCGATGCTCGACAACGCGAACCTCATTCGCAAGACCCGCTTTCCGAGACAGCTCGTCCCGCTGTCGATCGTCGCAACACAGCTGATCAGCTTCGCCGTGATGCTCGTCGTGCTGATCGTCCTCAACGGCGCCCTGCTCCCACGCGTGCGCGGGACGGAGTGGGTTGCCATTCCCGTCGCCCTCGGCGTGGTGGCACTGACGGCCGGTCTCGCTCTCGCGATCGCCGCGCTCGACGTCCTCTTCCGTGACATCGAGTTCCTCGTCGCCGCGCTGTTGCTCCCGCTGTTCTTCCTGACACCTGTGCTGTATCCGCTCGACTCGCCGAAGATCTCCCAGCATCAGACGCTCGTCGAGGTGATCCACTGGGGCAATCCGCTCGCGCCCGCGATCGAGGCCCTGCGCGATCCGTTGTTCTACGGACAGCTGCCGCGGGCGGCCGATGCGATCTACGTCGCCGTGGCTGCGGTCGTCTCGCTCGCGCTCGGTGCGTTCGTCTTCAACCGCGTCGACGATCAGATCGCGGTCGAAGTGTGAGCGCGATCCGGGCGTCGTAGAGCCACGCCTCCTGCTCGCCCGGTCCGGGACGCCATGCCGGGAGCCCGAACACCTCGGCATTCGGCTCGAGCGGTGGGAGCAGGGACGGACAGACGAGCGGGTGCGCGAACGCGGGGTTGCGGCCACCGCCGGGCGCATACGGCTCGAGCTCCGGGGGTACGCGCCGGTGCAGTAGCCCGGCCTGCCACCGGATCGAGCCGCCGACCGCAGCGTAGCCCTCGGCGTGGGCTGCTGCGACTCGCTCTTTCCAGTCGCCGTCGACCTCGACGCTCACCGGGATGTGAGCGCGTGCTCCCGTCGTCTGACGGGGCGCGACGTCGACGTCCTCGATCGGGGAGTGGTTGCCGAGCTCCGCGAGCCAGAAGCGGTGCTCGTCGACGAGGTCGAGCGCGAGTCGATAGCGGCCGGGCGGGATCGGCGCCCGTACCTCTGCGTGGACGTCGACCGTCTCGCCCGGAGCTGCCGCGACCGGTGTCCGGATCCCGTCCCAGTGGATCGGGTTGCCGCGCTCGTCGAGCCAGTGGTACGAGAGGCTGAGCCCGCGCCAGGACGCCGTGCCGGCGTTCTCGAGCGCGACCTCGACCCGGCCGGACGTCCCGGCCTGGAGCGGCGGCACGTCCAGGGCGAGCCAGCGCACCGCCAGCGGTCCGGCGGGGACGGGATGCTCGTCGATGCGCTCCAACGCGGGGCTAGTCTAGGGCGCCTTGGACCCACTGCTCGTCAAGGCGTGCCGGCGCGAGCCGGTCGAGCGCACTCCGGTGTGGTTCATGCGGCAAGCCGGCCGCTCGCTGCCGCAGTACCGGGAGATCCGTACCCGCTACGGCCTTTTCGACATCGTCCGCCGACCGGAGCTCTGCGCCGAGGTGACGCTGCAACCGGTCGACGCGCACGGGGTCGATGCCGCGGTGATGTTCACCGACATCATGTTCCCCGTGCTCGGCATGGGCGTGGACGTGGAGCTCGTAGAGAACGTCGGCCCGGTGATCGAGCGACCGATCGAGACCGAGGCGGACGTCGAGCGCCTCCGCGTCAACGATCCGGATGAGAGCGCGTCGTTCATCCTCGACGCGGTCCGCATCGTGCGACGCGAGCTGGCGCCGCAACGAGCGGTGATCGGCTTCTGCGGCGGCCCGTTCACCGTCGCCGGCTATCTGATCGAGGGAAAGCCGAGCCGCGATTTCACGAAGGTGAAGGAGCTGATGTACCGACGACCCGCCCTGTGGCACCAGCTGATGGACAAGCTGGCCGATCAGTTCGCCCGCTACGTGGCCGGCAAGGTGCGTGCGGGCGCCGACGTCATCCAGGTGTTCGACTCGTGGGTCGGCGCACTCTCGCCGCAGGACTACGTCGAGTTCGTCGCCCCGTATTCGGCGCGCATCCTCGCAGCCGTCGACGTGCCGACGATCCACTTCGGCACGGGCACCGCGACGTTGCTCGGCGAGATGGCGGACGCGGGCGGCGACGTGATCGGCCTCGACTGGCGGATTCCGCTCGACCGCGGGTGGGACGAGGTGGGCGAGGACCGAGGCGTCCAGGGCAACCTCGATCCCGCGGCCCTGCTCGGGCCGTGGGAGCGGGTGGCCGTGAACGCCCGCGATATCCTCGGGCGTGCCGCGGGGCGGCCGGGTCATGTATTCAACCTTGGGCACGGTGTGCATCCAGACACAGACCCGGCCGTCCTGCGACGGTTGGTCGAGGTCGTCCACGAGCTGAGCGCCGCGTCGGAGCCGGTGGCGTAGATGCCCCGACGCACTGCCGTCGTGTTGATGGCGTATGGCTCGCCGGAGCGGCTCGCCGACGTGCCTGCCTACTACGCCGACATCCGCGGAGGTCGGCCCGTGAGTCCTGCGGCGCTCGGCGACCTCGTCGAGCGGTATCGCGTGCTCGGGATCGAGGACGAGTCCCCGCTCAACGCGATCACCGAGCACACGCGTGCCGCGCTCGAACGAGAGCTCGGCGACGTCCCGGTGTTCACCGGGATGAAGCACTGGACGCCCCGGATCTCCGACGCGGCCGAGCGCGCGCTCGCAACCGGAGCCGAGACCGTGGTCGGACTCGTGCTGGCGCCGCACTGGTCGCAGCTGTCGATCGGCGGGTACAGGCAGCAGCTCGCAGGCGCGCTCGGCGAACGGGCCGAGCTGGTGTTCGTCGACAGCTGGCACGACGACCCCGGCTTCGTGGACGTGCTCGCCGACCGCATTCGCGGCACGAGCTCGCACGTGGTCTTCACGGCGCACTCGCTGCCGGCTCGAATCCTCGCGGACGGCGATCCGTACGCGGACCAGCTCCGCGAGACCTCTCAGCTCGTCGCCGAGCGCGCCGGGGTGACCGACTGGTCGTTCTCCTACCAGAGCGAGTCGCCGACGGGCGAGCCGTGGCTCGGCCCGGACATCCTCGATCACCTCGCGGACCTGCGCGAGCGCGGCGTGACCGACGTGCTGGTCTGCCCGGTCGGGTTTGTCGCGGACCATCTCGAGATCCGCTGGGACCTGGATCACGAAGCGCAGGAGCGGGCCGCGGAGCTCGGCATGACGTTCGACCGGATCGAGATGCCGAACGCCGATCCCTCGTTCGTGACCGTGTTGGCGTCGCTGGTTCGGCGTGCGCTCTCGGTACCCTCGGGGATGTGATCACACCCGGGGAGATCGCGGTCGAAGACGTCTCGAGGCGCTTCACCGTCTATCCGCGCGAGACGCGCCGGCTCAAGGACTTCGTCGTCGCCCGGCGCCGAAACCGCGCTCAAGACGTCGTCGCACTGAAGGACGTCTCCTTTCACGCGGAGCCGGGGAGCGCGCTCGGTCTCGTCGGCCGGAACGGCTCAGGCAAGACGACGCTGCTCCGCCTCCTCTCCGGGATCATCAAGCCGACGACCGGGCAGGTCGAGGTCGGCGGCCGCATCGGCTCCCTGCTCGAGCTAGGCGCGGGCTTCCACCCCGACATGACCGGCCGCGAGAACGTCTTCCTGAACGGCTCGATCCACGGCCTGAAGCGGGCGTACGTGCGCGAGCAGTTCGACGAGATCGTCGCGTTCGCGGGCCTCGAGGAGTTCATCGACCTGCCGGTCCGGACCTACTCCTCGGGGATGTACATGCGTCTCGGGTTTGCGATCGCGTCGCACATCGACGCGGACGTCCTGCTGCTCGACGAGGTGTTCGCGGTCGGCGACGAGCAGTTCCAGCGGAAGTGCTTCGGGAAGATCTTCGAGTTCAAGCAGCGCGGAGGCACGATCGTGTTCGTCTCCCACGACGCGACCGCGGTCGAGCGCCTGTGCGACCGGGCAGTGCTGCTGCGCCATGGTGCGATCGAGTTCGACGGTCCGACGCACGAGGCGATCGTGCGGTACCGGCGCCAGCTCGCCGCTGACCGCGATCCGGACGAGCGTGGGGCGGGCCTGAAGGAGTGGGGGAGCGGCGAGGCACGGATCGAGCAGCCGGCGCTGCTCGCAGCCGGGGGCGAGGAGCGGACGCAGTTTCTCGCAGGCGAGGCGCTGACGCTCAGGCTGGCGGTGGTCGCGGAGCGGCCGGTACCGCCGCCGCGGCTCTCGTACGAGGTGCGGGACTCGTCAGGGCTGCTGCTGGCCGGAGGCGCGCAGTCGACGGTCGAGCTGGGCTGGGACAGCGCGACGACCGCTCTCGACGTCCGCTTCGAGATCGACGAGCTGCCGCTCGCCGACGGACGGTTCCACGTCCGCCTCGGTCTCTCGGACGACACCGGTGAGCGTCTGTACCACTGGCTCGACGACGCGCTCGAGTTCGTCGTCGTTCCCGCTGGCGGCGAACGCGGGGCCGTGAGGTTCGAGGGTCGCTGGACCGGGCAGGAAATCGAGTCGCAGGCGGAAAAGGTTGGAGGCTGATGAGCTCGCGGACATGCCCTGACTGGCCCGTACTGATGGAGTACGCGCCCGATCTCCAGTTCAAGCACTACACGGTCGCCGAGGCGCACCTGCCGGCGGAGGCACTGATGAAGGTGCCCGACGTCTCGCTCGACGAGGTGGCGATCTGCTGCGACCTCGAGCGCCATGTGTTCTATGCGGCGCACACCGATCCGCAAATCTCCGAGGCGCTCCGCGAGACGCACTGGTTCGAGGTCGCCGAGTGGACCTCGAGCGGCCCGGGTCGCGCGGCGCTCGGCTAGCCGGAAACGAGTGTGAGCAGCGGCTCGCCTCGCTCGAACGCCAGGATGTTGTCGACAACCACGCGCGTCATCGCCGCGCGCGTCCGGCCAGTCGCGCTGCCGATGTGCGGGGCGAGTACGACGTTGTCGAGGCCGAGCAGCTCCTGCGGCACACGCGGTTCGTGCGCGTAGACGTCGAGGCCGGCAGAGATACGTCCGTCGACGAGCTCCTGGACGAGCGCCGGCTCGTCGACGATCTCTCCCCGTGAGGTGTTGACCAGGCACGCGCCCTCACGCAGCAGCGCGAGTTCGCGCGCACCGATCAACCCTTCAGTGTCCTGCGATAGCGGCACGTGGATCGAGACGACGTCCGCCTCCTGCAGGAGTGCGTCGAGCGTTCGGTACTCGCCCAGCTCGCTCGCACGTGAGCCGCGGCCGGTGAAGACGATGCGCGCGTCGAAGGCGCGCGCACGACGTGCAACCGCTGAGCCGATCCTGCCTAGACCGACGATTCCGAGCGTGGCGCCCGCGAGTTCCGCACCGAGGAAACCGTCCGCCCACGGGCGTGTCCACGCCCCCGACCTGATCAGCCGGTCTCCCTCGACGAGCCGCCGACGCGTCGCGAGCATCAGGGCGAGGGCGAGCTCGGCCGTCGCCGCGTCCAGGACGCCTGGCGTGTTGACGACGGCGATGCTGCGCTCTCGACACGCCTCGACGTCGATCCGGTCGTAGCCGACGCTGAAGTCGGCGACGAGCCGAAGCGAGGGCAGGAGCTCGAACGGCACGGGCTCGTTGGCGACGATCAGTGCCTGGACGTCGGGCCGTTCGATCTCCAGCCGTGTGAGCGGGACGATCTCGAGGTCGCGCAGCTCGTCGAGCGCCGGGCCGGGGAACCGTCGAGTGGCGAGGACTTTCAAGAGGCGAGTCTCGCATGCCGATCTTGACCGGCGATGTCCCGAGCGCTCGCCTCGACAGCAGCCCTTCTCGTGCTCCTCTGCGTGCCGGCGACGGCGGACGGCTACCGCCTGCTCGGCGGTCGCTGGGCAACGCCGACGATCGGGTACTACACGGAGACGCGCGCGTACTCGTGGTCGGTGGACACGGCGGCATACGCGTGGAACACGAGCGGCGCACACGTCCGGTTCGTCAAGACGTCGAAGGCGCAAGCGAACGTGCTCGTCGGCGTTCGCTGGTACAAGCACGCCGGCGATGCCCACGTCATCCGGGTCGGCAACAGGATCGTCGGGGCACAGGTCGGCTTGCAGCAGGGCCACGACCGCTACGAGCTCGCACTGATCGTCGCCCATGAGTTCGGTCACGTGCTCGGGCTCGACCACGAGTTCAGCGTGTGCGCGACGATGAACCCGAGCATCGGCGACGACCACACGACGCTGTGCCCCGCTCCGCCACCGGGTATGTGGACGTGCCGCTTGCTCCAGCCCGACGATGTTCGCGGGGCGATTCGCCTCTACGGCGGAGCGGTGCGGCCGTGGCACGGCTCCTCGTTCTGCCCGCGCTGAGAGGCCGACATCCGGCGATAGTCTGCGCGAATGGGAGTGATCGTCGTTCCGTTTCGCGGCACGAACGGCAAACGCCGGCTGACGGAGATCTCCGGAGAGGCGCACGATCGCGTCGTCCTCGCGATGCTCGCCGACGTGCTCGCCGCGACCACGGCGGTCGCACGGACGGTGGTGGTCACCTCCGACCCGGGTGGGTTGCGTCTTGCACGAGCGGCGGGCGCAGAGGTCGTCGCCGATCCGGGCGGCGGTCAAGGCGCCGCGGTGGCGGCCGCGTTGGACACGCTCCCGGCGGACGAGACGCTGGTCGTCAACGCCGACGTCCCGTGTGTCGCGCCCGATGACCTGCGCGCGCTCGGGGCCGCGACGCCGGCCGGCGGAATCGCGCTCGTGCCGAGTCCCGACGGCCGGACGAACGCGTTGGGGCTTGCCACTCCCCTGCTCTTCCGGCCTCTGTACGGACCGGAGAGCGCTGCGCGCTTTCGCGCTGCCGCGCAGGAGCTCGGCGTTGCATCGACGGTCGCGGCAATCCCGAATCTCGAGCACGACGTCGACACGCGGGCCGACCTCGACCGGATCCAGGCGCGCGCCGGACGGCACACGCAATCGGTGCTCGACGAGCTCCAGGTGCTGCGGTGAGGGTCGTCGTGCTCACCGGAGGCGTCGGCGGAGCCCGTTTCCTGCGCGGTGTCGTCGAAGCGGTCGATCCCGCAGAGACGACCGCGATCGTGAACGTCGGCGACGACCTCGAGTTCCTCGGCCTCGACATCTCGCCCGACCTCGACAGCGTCCTCTACGCGCTCGCGGGCGTGTCGGACGACGAGCGCGGCTGGGGACGCGCCGACGAGACGTGGAACGCGATCGGTGAGGTGGAGCGACTCGGCGGAGAGGCCTGGTTCCGGCTCGGCGATCGCGACCTCGGCCTCCACGTCGTACGAACACAGGCGCTGGGTGCGGGCGTGCCGCTGTCGGTGTTCACGGCACGGGCGGCGGCAGCGCTCGGCGTCGAGACGGCGCTGCTCCCGTCGACGGACGATCGCCTGCGAACCTGGCTCGACACGCCGAAGGGCAGCTTCGACTTCCAGCACTGGTTCGTCGCGCGGGCGCACCGCGATCCCGTCGACCGCGTTCGTTTCGAGGGCTCGGCGACAGCTCAGCCCGCACCGGGTGTGCTCGAGACGCTCCACGAGGCAGAGGCGATCGTGATCGCGCCCAGCAATCCGTACGTCTCGATCGGGCCGATCCTCGCGGTCGAACGGATTCGCGCGGCGCTCGAGCGCCGACGTGTCCCGTGCGTCGCCGTGAGCCCGCTGATCGGCGGGCGCTCCGTCAAGGGGCCGGCCGCGGACATGCTGGCGCGGCTCCAAGGCGGGGCGAGCGCGGCGCACGTCGCGGACTGCTACGAGGGCCTGATCGATGCGCTCGTGTTCGACGAGCAGGACGCTGGCGACCGCGACGCGGTCTCGGCGCTCGGCGTTCGTCCGGTCACGACGCACACGCTGATGCGCGACGCCGACGCGCGGCGTCGTCTCGCCGAGGCGGCGCTCGACGCCATGGCGGTCGCGTGAAGGTCGCGGTCCTCGGCGGGACCGGCGACTTCGGCCTCGCTCTTGCAAAGCGGCTCGTCGCCGCGGGCGACGACGTCACGATCGGCTCTCGCGATGCGGCGCGTGCGCGCGAGGCGGCGGGGCGTGTCGGTGCTAGCGGTGCGACCAACGAGGAGGTCGTCGAGGCAGCTGACCTCGTCGTGCTCGCAGTGAAGGCGGACGCCGCGCTCGCAACCGCGAGTGCGCTGTCTGTCTCGATCGGCGAGCGACCCGTGCTTTCCGTCGCCAGCGAGCTGCGCTTCACGAAGTCCGGTGTCTTGCCACGTGACGACGACCGCTCGCTCGCAGAGCGGACGCAACATCTGTTGCGCGGACCGGTCGTCGCCGGCCTGCACTCGCTGGCCGCGTCGAATCTCGCCGGCGACGACGCGCCCGAGCAGGACGCGCTCGTCTGTGGCGACGACGACGAGGCGAAGACGCTCGCACTCGAGCTCGCGGCCAAGGTCGTGGCTGGCAGGGCGCTCGACGCCGGCCCGCTCGCGTCCGCGCGCGCGCTCGAGGGGCTGACGGCGATCGTCGTGAACCTCAACCGCCGTTACAAAGCGCATGCCGGCGTGCGGATCACCGGCGTTGGCTGAGCTTCGGATCATCCCCTTGTTGGGAGTGCCCGAGGTCGAGGAGGGCGACGACCTCGCGGAGCTCGTCGCGGCGTCGGTGGAGCTCGAGGACGACGACGTCGTCGTCCTCGCGCAGAAGGTGGTCTCGAAGGTCGAAGGACGGGTCGTGCGGCTCGACGAGGTCGAGGCGTCGGAGCGCGCACGCGAGCTCGCAGCCGACGAGGACCCGCGCCGCATCGAAGTCATCCTTCGCGAGGCCGTGCGCATCGTCCGAGGACGGCCGCCGCTCCTGATCGCAGAGACGCGCCACGGGTTCGTGTGCGCCTCTGCGGGCGTCGACTCGTCGAACGCGCCCGAGGCGGGGATGCTCGTACTGCTCCCCGAGGATCCCGACGCATCCGCCGCCGGGATTCGCGCTCGGCTGCGCGAGCTCACCGGCCGGACGGTCGGCGTCCTCGTCACGGACTCGTTCGGCCGCCCGTGGCGGCAGGGCACGACGGAGGTGGCGCTCGGCGCTGCCGGGATGGAGGTCGTTCGCGATCACCGCGGCACCCGCGACCGCGTCGGGTACGAGCTGCACGCGACCGTGATCGCAGTGGCCGACGAGATCGCGAGCGCCGCCGAGCTCGTGATGGGGAAGACCGACGGCGTCCCCGGCGCGGTCGTTCGTGGGCTTTCGCTCCGCGGCGACGCTCGGGCTCGCGACCTCGTCATTCCCCCCGAGCGCGATCTGTTCCGCTAGCTCCCGTCGAGCGGGATGCGCACCACGTGCAGCGGCTTGCCGTTCTCGGCGGACGGCTCGTAGGCGACGAGCGTCAGTCGGCCCGAGCTCGTCGGGAACGCCAGCTGCGTGTCGTAGGTGCCGCGCGTGCCGGAACCGGAGGTGGCGGTGACGAATCGCTTCACGATGGTGCGACCCGATGCGTCCTGGAGCTCGAGGTCGAACGTCGCCTCGAACGTGTTCGCCGTTCCACGGACGCGCAGCGGGCTCGTCACGGTCTCGTTCGGAAGCGGAGACTCGACGAGGATCTGGGGCGTGACGTCCTCGAAGGTCGCCCGCGTCAATGAAGGTGCGCCGCTGATCATGCGCGAGGTCCGCACGGCCTGGACCGTCGGGAACTGGGTCAGCGTGTAGACGAGCTCCGCGAGCGCGGCATGCGAGAGGTCCTCGTTCAGGGTGACGGTCGCGACGCCCGAGTCGATGCTGACGCCCGTCACCGCGTTGCCGGACGTGAGTTGCGTCGTCAGGCCTTGCGCGCGCTCCTCGTCCGTCGGCCCGGCCGCCAGCGCGCGCAGCGCCGCGACCGCCACACCGGTGCCCGAGACGGTCCTCGCGACGGGAGCGACCTTCCCGTCGCGCAGGAAGTAGACGTGGAACGCCGAGGTCGCCTCCTGCGTCGTCGTGGGGTTCGGGGTCGGCGTCGTCGTCGCGGTCGGGGCTGGAGGCGGGGTCGTCTCCGTCGCCGACCGATGGCTGCCGCAGCCTGCGAGGGCTGCCGCGAGCAAGAGGATCGGAACGGTCCGGCGCACGACGAACACTTCAGCGTGGCGGCAGTAGGCTCCTGCCGTGGACGAGCGGGCGCAGCCGCTGGACGAGACCGATCTCGATCCCGATCCGCTGCGCCAGTTCCAGATCTGGTTCGACGATGCGGCCGAGGTCGTGCGTGCTCCCGAGGCGATGGCGATCGCGACCGCCGCCGACGACGGCACTCCGTCGCTGCGCATGGTCCTGCTGAAGGGCTGGGACGAGCGCGGCTTCGTCTTCTTCACCGGGTACGGCAGCCGAAAGGCAGGAGAGCTCGGAGCGAACCCGCGCGCCGCCCTGCTGCTCTTCTGGGATCCGCTCGGGCGCCAGGTGCGGATCGAGGGAACGGTCTCGCGGACATCGGTCGAGGAGAGCGAGCGCTACTTCCGCTCCCGGCCGAGAGGTGCGCAGCTCGCCGCGCTCGCCTCCCGTCAAGGCCGCGTGCTCGGCGGCCGCGGCGAGCTCGAGGAGGAGTACGGCAGAGTCGAGCGGGATCTCGACGGCGCCGATGTGCCGCTTCCCGACTGGGGCGGTTTCCGCCTCGTGCCCGAGACGTTCGAGTTCTGGCAGCACCGTGAGAACCGCCTGCACGACCGGCTCCGCTATCGCCGCGCCGACGGCGGATGGCGCGTCGATCGGTTGAGCCCCTAGACGCGCGACTCAGGCGAACAAGCCCGCGAGCTCGCCGATTTCGCCGGCGTCGAGTTCCAGCGACAGCGCCTCGACCGCAGGCTCGAGGTGAGCCGGCCGGCGCGGCCCAGCCACGACCGACGTCACGTGCGGCTGTGCCAGCAGCCAGGCGAGCGAGAGCGCCGCCGTGCTGACGCCGCGGGAGCGTGCCACGTCCTCGAGCGCCTCGAGACCGTCGAAGACGCGTGGGGTGCGGTAGCGCTCGTACGGCTCCGGGCGCTGGGTCATGCGCGATCCGGCAGGAGGCTCGGCGTCGCGGCGGTACTTGCCGGTCAGCCAGCCGCCGGCGAGGGGGCTGAACCCCTCGTAGGCGACTCCGTGCTCGACGCAGATCGGGATCACGTCGCGCTCGTCGTCGCGCTCGAGCAGCGAGTACGAGTTCTGGACGATCGCGGGGGCGCCGAGCGTCAATGCCTCCTGCAGCTGCGAGCCGTCGATGTTGCTGAAGCCGTAGGCGCGGATCAACCCACGCTCGACCAGCGACTCGAACGCCTCCACGGTCTGCGCGAGCGGCGTCTCCTCGTCGAACGCGTGCGCGAGGTAGACGTCGACGTGGTCGAGGCCGAGGCGTTCGAGGCTGGACGCGATCTGCCGCTCGACTCGCTCGCGCGAGAGGCCATGGTCCGCTCCCGACGTCATCGGGTTGTACGTCTTCGTCGTCAGCGTCGGCCGGTTGCCGGTCGCAGCGATCCACTTGCCTATCGCCGTCTCGCTGCGTCCGCCGCCGTACGCGTCGGCGGTGTCGAACGCGCGGATGCCGTGCGCCCAGGCGGCGTCCATGATCGCGAACGCCTCCTCCTCGGTCTCGCCCCGGCCGAAGAACTCGGGCGCCGATCCGACGCCGCCGACGTTGCCGCAGCCGAGGACGATGCGCGTGAGCCGGACGCCTGTCGATCCGAGCTCGCGCTGCTCCACCCGGCGATTCTACGAAGCTCGTGTGAGATGGCGGCGGAGCGCCGAGAGCCGCCGGTCCCACGCGCCGCCGACATCTGCCAGCCAGTCGAGCGCGCCGGTAAGGGGCTCGGGCGTCAGCTCGTAGCGCGTCTCTCGGCCCTCCCGCCGGGAGGACACGAGCCCGGCCTCGCCGAGCGCCACGAGGTGCTTGGCGACGGCCTGCCGCGTCACCGGGAGCTCCGTGGCGAGCTCGGTGGCGGTCGCGTGGTCCCGTGCGGCCAGCGCCTGGACGACATACCGCCGGTGCGGGTCGGCGAGCGCGTCGAAGACACGCGCGGTCGGATCGTCATGCATCGGGCTCAGGCGTACGCGAGCGCCAGCGCGCGCAGCTCGAGCGCTACACCGAACTCCGGCGCGGTCTCGCGCACGCGGAGCCTCGTTCCTGCGTCGGTCTCCTCGAGCGTGAACTCGACGTTGCCCTCGTCGTCCCAGTCGAGCACGAGCCGCTCGCAGGGCTCCGCCTCGATCACCGTCGCGTGACGCTCCTCTCCGTCGTCCCAGCGGAAGACGCCGGCACCACCAGGCCGCGCGTCGAGCTCGACGTCGTTTGCGAACCACTCCTCGAGCTGCTCGGGCTCGGTCAGCGCATCCCAGACCTCGTCCGGCGGTACGGGGAACTCGATCTCGCGTTCGACCTCCACGACGTCCTCCAATCCGCAACTTAGAGGTTGCGTATACTAGGCGCAACCGACGGGTTGCACTTTACCAGGGAGGACCGATGTCGCTGATCCCGATGGTCGTCGAGCAGGACGGCCGCTTCGAACGCTCCTTCGACATCTACTCGCGGCTCCTGCGCGAGCGGATCGTGTTCCTCGGTCAAGAGGTGGACGACTCGATCGCGAACCTGATCACGGCTCAGCTCCTCTTCCTCGACGCCGAGGATCCGGATCGCGACATCTCGCTCTACATCAACTCGCCTGGCGGCTCGTCCTACGCCGGAATGGCGATCTACGACGCGATGCAGTTCGTCAAGGCGGATGTGCGGACGTACGCGATCGGGATGGCGATGTCGGCCGCGGCGATGATCCTGTGCGGTGGCGCGCCGGGCCAGCGCTACGCCTTGCCGAACTCCAAGGTGATGATCCACCAGGGCTCGGGCGGCTTCCGTGGCACGCCCGCCGACATCCAGATCGCCGCGAAGGAGATCCTCGAGATGACGAGGCGCATGGCCGAGATCATCTCGCGCCACTCGGGCCAGCCGGTCGAGCAGGTCATGCTCGACATCGACCGCGACCGGTTCATGACGCCCTCGGATGCCGTCGAGTACGGGCTCGTCGACGAGGTGATGACGCCGAGAAGGCTGCCGGTGCCCGTGGCCTAGGCGGCCGGCCGAGCGTCAGCTCGACGCCTCGTCGAGTTGCCACTTGACTCCTGCGACGGAACGTGCGAGAGTCGCCATCGCCAAGTCCCTGTGGGCCCTCGGGTTCGCAGGGACTAGGCATTTTCTGGGGGAGTTTCGTCAGTCGCTCGTCAGCGGCAGCACTGCGCAGACAGTCGTGCCGCGACCGGGCGGACTGCTGACGACGAGCGAGCCGCCTGCCGCCGCTGCGCGGTCCCGGAGCCCCTGCAGCCCGGATCCGGTGACGGGATCGGCGCCGCCGCGGCCGTTGTCGGCGATCTCGAACTGCAGCCCGGCGGGCGTGTGAGCGACCGTCACCGTCACGTGGGTCGCCTCCGCGTGTTTCGCGACGTTGGTCAACGCCTCGGTTGCGATGAAGTACGCCGTCGCCTCGACGCCGCTGGGGAACCGCTCGTCCGGCACGTCGAGCTCGATGGGGATCGCCAGGCGGTCGGCGAGCGCCTGCAGCGCCGGGCGGAGCCCACGGTCGGTGAGAAGCACGGGGTGGAGTCCGCGTGCGAGCTCGCGCATCTCGCCGAGCGCCTCGTCGAGCTCGAGCGCGGCGCCCTCGAGGAGTCGTGCAGCCTCGTCCGGGTCCGATGCGAGTCGGGAGCGAACGAGCCGCAACGTGACGGCGAGCGCGACGAGCCGTTGCTGCGCGCCGTCGTGGAGGTTCCGTTCGAGTCTCTGCCGCTGCTCGTCGCCCGCGCGCACGAGCCTCGCGCGTGAGGCTTGAAGGTCGTCGCGCGCCTGCGCGCTCGCGACGGCAAGCGAGACGAGCTCGCAGAACGCGTCGAGACGCGCCTCGCTGTCTGGCGGCAAGAGCTCGGAGCTCGTCACCGCGACCGCGCCCCAGAGCACACCGCCGACGAAGATCGGCGCCGAGACCGTCGACTTGTAGCCGGCGCGCAGCATCGCACTCGCCATCTCGCCCTCGAGTGGCGCGTAGTCGTCTATGCGCGCGGGTGCGCCCGTGCGCAGCACGCGTCCGATCGTCGTGTTCTCGTCGGCGTGCAAGACGGACTCGAGGGGAAACGCGCCGACGCCGTCCCGCGCGTGACGGCCGACGATGTTCGCTGTGTCGCCTTCGTAACGGAAGACAGCCGACGAGTCGACCTGCAGCACGCGCGCGCACTCCTCGGAGACCGCGGCGAAGACGCGTTCGGGAGTCGCCTCCGAAGCGACGAGCGTCGCGACGCGGCGGAGCGCCCGCTGTTCCTGCGCGAGCATCCCGATTTCGCGGAGCTTCGCGTCGGCGTTGCCTATCATCGCCTGCTCCTCGCGCTCCGTCCCGCGGTGCCGCTCGGTGAGATCGAGGCCCGACGTCACGAGATACCGCGGCTCGCCGTTGTCGTCGAGCACGGGCTTGTTCGACCAGGCGACGAGCCGACGCCCGCCGTCCTTCGTCAGCCAGTGGCCCACCTGAGGGCTCGGCCGAGCGGTCCGCCAAACGTCGCGGAGGACGGCGCCGAACGCCTCCCGCTCCTCCGGCGGGATCACGAAGTCACGTGCGTCCTTGCCGACCACCTCGTCCCGGGAGAAGCCCGTCGCCTGCTCGCAGGCCTCGTTGAAGAGCAGGAACCGACCCACTCGGTCGAGCACGCAGACGAGCGCCTGGGTCGTCTCGGCGAGCGCCTCGGCAAACGCGCGATCGCGCAGTGCGCCGCTGCGCAGGAGCTCGTCGGTCGCCATGACCGTCCGAGCGTAGCGCCGCCACGAGCGCGCGACAGTGCGGGGAACCGAACCTCTCTCGTTTGGAGCTCGAGTGCGTTAGGTGAACTCGATGACGCTGCGGATGCCGTCCTGGGCTTCCATCAGCTCGAAACCGCGATTGACATCCTCGAGGGTGAGCTTGTGGCTCACGAACGGATCGACGTCGATGTCGCCCGCGAGGTAGCGATCGATCAGCTGCGGCACCTGGTCGCGTCCCTTCACACCGCCGAACGAGGAGCCAGCGATGCGCCGACCGGTGATCAGGAAGCGCGGGACGACGTCGAGCGTCTCGCCCTTGCCGGCGACGCCGCAAACCGTCGCGAGTCCCCAGCCCATGCGGGCGGACTCGACGGCCTGTCGCATCACCTGCACGTTGCCGGTCGCCTCGAACGTGTAGTCGGCGCCGAAGCCTCTCGTCATGTCGAGGATCGCCTGCACCGTGTCCGGCCCACCGATGATCGTCGTCGTCGCACCCTGGCCGCGGGCGAGTTCGAGCCGGTCTTCCGAGAGGTCGACGCAGACGATCTCCTCCGCACCCTGGAGCCTGCAGCCCGCCACGGCGCCGAGCCCGACCATGCCGGCGCCGAAGACGACGCACGTCGACCCGGGCTGGACCTTGGCCGTGTTGATCGCGGCGCCGAGCCCGGTCGACAGCCCGCATGCGAACAGGCAGGCACGGTCGAGCGGCGCGTCGCGGTTGACGTTCGCGAGTGCGATCTCGGGCATCACCGTGTACTCCGCGAAGGTCGAGGTGCCCATGAAGTGGCGAATGGACTCTCCGTCACGCGAGAGACGCGTCGTCCCGTCGGGGAGGTACCCGAGGTTCTGTTGCTCGCGGATTGCGAGACAGAGATTCGTGCGCGGGTCGCGGCAGTGCTCGCACTCGCGGCATTGCGGCGAGAAGAGCGTGACGACGTGGTCTCCGGGCGCCAGTGAGGTGACGCCATCGCCGATTCGTTCGACCACGCCGGCACCCTCGTGTCCCAGCACCGTCGGCGCGTAGCCGGACGGATCTGCTCCCGACGCGGTGTAGAGGTCGGTGTGGCAGACGCCGCAGGCTGCGAGTCTGACGAGCACCTCGCCTGCCTTCGGCTCCGCGAGGTCGAGCTCCTGGACGGACAACGGCGCACCGAACTCCTCGAGGACTGCTGCGCGGATCTTCACGTTACGGCTCCTCGTCTCTCGAGTAGCTCGTTCGTCCCCTTCACGTCGGCGTAGCCGCTCCCGAGCGCCGCGATGAAAGCAGCATGCACGTCGGCAGCGGCGATCATGCGTCCGCCGAATGCCAGGTCCGGTGCCGCGCAGGCGTCGTGGACGACCGTCGCATCGAAACCGAGATCCACGGCAGCCCGCACCGTTGCGTCCACGCACATGCTGGTCATCATCCCGCAGACGACGACCTCATCGGCACCGACGCTGCGCAGCGTTCCCTCGAGCGGTGTCTGGAGAAAGCTGTTCGGAAAGGCCTTCTGGATCACCGGCTCGTCACCCTGCGGCGCGACGAGCTCGTTGATCTCGACGCCTTCGGTTCCCGGCCGCATGAACGTCGCGTCCAGCCCGTCCCAGACGTGTTGCATGTGCACGATCGGCTCACCGGCTGCGCGGAACGCGACGAGCAGCTCGTGGGCGTTGCGCGCGGCGTCCTCCGGCCCCACGAGCGGATGTGCTCCCCCGCGGAAGTAGTCGTTCTGGATGTCGACGACGATCAGGGCTCGCGCCATGGTCTCCAACACGAGACCATAACGGCCGCGCCTTGGTCAGCTCGCGCGACGGAGCTCTGCCTCGACCGTTCGGTACGCGCTCGAGCTCGGGACGAGTTTCGTCAGCGCGAGCTGGAGCACGTTCTCGGATTCCTGCGGACGGCCGTGTCGCCGGTGGGCCAGCCCGAGGTTGGCGATCACCTGGCCTTCGTGCTGCTCGTCGCCGAGGTCGTGGAGGATTCCCGCCGCCTCCTCGAACAGGACGACGCAGCCGTTGTCGTCGCCCGAGTGACTCAGGGCGAGCGCGAGGTTGTTGAGCGTCAAGGCGGTCGTCTTCCGATCGTCGATCTCGCGTAGGAGCGACAGTGCGGCCTTGTGTTGTTCAGCGGCGTCGCTGTACGCACCGTTTCGACGGAGTTCCACACCCGCAGCATTCAGCTGGAGCGCTTCACGTTGCTTCCCGATCGCGTCGGACGCGGGATGCCGGGCGCGTTCGGGTCGGCGCGAGGTCGGGCGCTGCGGTGTGCGCTCGGCGGCCGACTTTCCCGCGGCTGCGACGCGCTCGGCGGTCGCCGACGTCAGTTGCGACGCCGACGCCGCGAGTTTCGGGAGGTCCTTGCGAACCTTCACCACGGTTGCGCTGCCGAACGCGGCGCCGCGCTTCGTTCCGACTCTTGCTCGGCTGCCGACATGAACGAGGATCTTGCCGGTCGCGTGCTGGGTCTCTCCGAGCAGTGAGCTGGCGCGCGCCATCGAGTGGCGTCCGTGTCTGTTGACGAAGACGAGCACGCCGGCCGCGCACACGGCGAGGCCCGCGAGCACGAGCATGGCCTCGATGATCTCGGCCAACCCCGCGGAAGCAAGGATCCCGCCGAGCAGCGTCCCGAGCGCGGCCCCCGCGAGGATTCTGCTGCGGAACCTTCGCCCGCCGGGCGTGTTCGCGCGCAGCAGGCGCCACTGCAGTTCGATTCGATCAGCGAGCTTCATCCGTCCTCCGACCTCCCACAGTCGCCGAAGCAGTCCATTCGACGACCCTGGGCGGCGTTCCTTCCTCTCACGCAGCCTTGCGGCTGCGCGAATGCGCACGTACGCTCGTCTCATGGGACGGCTGCGCTCGATCAGCCGACCTGCCGGTGTGGTGCTCGCCGTCGCGCTCGCCGTCGCGCTCGCCGTGCTCGCACTGGCTGGCGCAGCCTGGACGAGAACCATCCTCGGGACGCACCGGAGCGACGTGATCAGGGGGACGAACGGCCCGGACGTGATCAGGGGCGGCCCCGGGAACGACATCCTCATGGGGCTCGGCGGCAACGACGTGCTCAGAGGAGGATCCGGAGCCGACAGGCTGTACGGAGGGGCCGGCGACGACCGTCTGTACGGAGGCCCTGGCAACGACGTGATCGCGGGCGGCCCCGGCGCCGACCGAATCGACTGCGGTCCCGGCAAGGACGTCGTCTACGCGGACTCGTCAGACGCCGTCGCGAAGAACTGCGAGATCGTGCACCGGGCCGCCTCGACCTCTCCACCTCCGTCCGGCGCCGCGGGCACCTACACCGGCGGACCGATCGGCTTCCTGGTGTCCACCGACGGAAAGAGCGTCGCCAATCTCCACATCGACTACGCGGGGCCGTGTCCTCCGCTCGGCGACACGCACTTCACGATCGACGAGTCAGGGCCTTGGCCGCTCCAGTCGAATGGCACCTTCGCGGTGAACGACACGTCGAACGGCGCGACCGTCGTCGTGCAGGGATCGCTCGACGGCAACGGCAACGCGGCGGGGACGTTCGACATCCATACCGACGTCGACGTGCAGGGAGCACACGTCGAATGCGACACCGGAACGGTGAGCTGGACCGCGAAGAAGAGCGGTTGACCGAGCGCTAGCCTGCCGGTTCCGCGTAGCGCAGCGCATCGGGGAGCTGCAGCCGCCCGAACCGCTTCTCACCGGGGAGGAGGAGCCAGAGCCGGCGCGCGATGTGCAGCGACGCGAGCTCCTGCGCGAATTGCAACGTCCACACGCGCTTGACGACGCCGTGGCTCGGGCCGGTCGAGAGGAAGAACCGCAGGTGGTCGCGCCGTACCGCGGCAGCGTGCTTGCGCACGAGCAGGACGGGATCGTGCGCCGCCAGGTCGGCGGCGGAAGCGTGGACGAACGGCCCGTCGCGAAACGGCGTGAAGTATCCCTCCCACGACTCCGCTGCGCCGAACATGCCGAGGTGGCGGAGCGCCATGTCGACCGCCCCGTACCCGCCCGCCGAGAGACCCGCAATGGCACGGTCCTGCGGCGATGTCTCGGTCGGGAGGTGAGAGTCGGTCCACGGGATCACCGTGTGGATCACGTAGCTCTCCCAGGCGCCCGCCCACTCACCTTGCTTGTGCCGGACGAGCGGACCGCCCGGCGGCATCACCACGATGAACGGCCGTGTCGAGCCGCCCTTGATCAGCGCGTCCGCCATGTCGGCGAGGCGGAAGCTGTCGACGAACGACGACGGCGAGCCCCAGAAGCCGTGGAGGAAGTAGACGACCGGATACTGCTGCGTGGTCGAGTACCCGGGCGGGAGGTAGATGTCGCTGAGGCGCGTGTCGGCCCGGACGTACGGGTTGACGATCCGGCCGGTCCAGACCGTCCCTCCCGCAGGCCCGTGGTCGAGCTCGGTGAACCCCGCGACCGGCGGCGCGTCGTGCGTTCGTCGACCCGCAGCGACGCCGACGAGCACGAGTGTGAGCGCCGAGACGACCAGCACTGCCCTGCGCCGCCGGCGTCCAGTCGGGCGCGGCGTGTCAGCCGGGCTCTCGTCCCTCGTTTCGGCCGACGGCCGGGCGAGCAGCACGGCGCCGAGCACGACTGCCACGAATGCCGCAACCCGTAGGGCGCCTAGCGGGCCGGAAGGGAGCGGTTCCTCGAAGACCAGCATCCCCGCGGCGATCGGCAGGGCATTCGTCCAGAGCGTCGCCATGCCGGCGGTTGCGAGCGCACCTCCTCGCTGGAAGCCGAGCTGGAGTGCGACGAACGCGAGCCCGTGCAGCGCGAACACGGCAGGGACGAACGCGAGGTGCGAGCCGCCGGCCGCGGCCGCCTTCGTCGCAACGTCGCCCGCCGCGTAGAGCACGCCCGCGGCGATGCCGAATCCTGCTCCCCGCGCGAGGCGCGCGGAGCCGGCTCCGCAGGCGAGCGCCGCCACGACGGCTGAGACAACGAGCCAGGCGACGACGGTCGTCCACGAGCCGCCCGTGCTCGAGCCTGCGCCGCCGAGCAGCGAGACGGCCAGCATGACGAGACCGCCGATCGTGACCGTGACCGCGAGCCGCTGCGTGCGGGAGATGCGGCCGACGAGCACCGCCAGGACGCCGATGCCTCCGGCGGCGGCGGCTTGCACGATCGAAAGCGGCGCGAGCGTGAGCGCGGCGACGTAGAGCGCCCAGCCGCCGATCCCGGTGAGGAAGCCGACCAGCCAGCGCCGGTTGCGGAAGAGGACGGCCAGCGAGTGCAGCGGGCGGCGCAGCTCGAGACGCGGCGAGCTCGACGCCTCGCCGTGCTGCACGTAAAAGCCCCAGTTGAGCGCGACCGCCGAGCCGACGGCGAGCACGAGCCCGGCGCCGACCGATCCGCTCAACGTCGATCTCGTCCGCTGAAGGGCAGGTACGCCTCCGCGGCGACGGCCGCGAGGCCGACGCGGGGAAGGTCTCGCAGCCGCTCGTAGACGACGAATCGCCGTTCCCACTCCGGCAGGAACTTCCGGTTGAACAGGAGCAGGTTGTCGAGCTGGAAGCGACCCTTCAGCCGGAGCAGTCCCCGCCGGACGACTCGCTGCCACGGCGAGAGCTCGGCCCCCGGCGCGAGCAGCGCTGCGAACGGCGCGAAGTTGAGCGAGACGCGCGCGAAGCCGTTCGCGTGCGCCCAGCACACGACCTCGCAGACGAGCCACTCGTTGAAGCCGTTCGGCGTCGAGCGCAGGCGCGGCATCGATGCGAGCGAGAGCGACCGGCTCGGCCCGCAGACGCCGAAGTGCAGGAAGCCGGCAGGCCTTCCGTCCGGGTCCCTCCCGACAACGAACAGCGCGTGCTCGTCGTCGAGCCTGAACAGCGCGTCGAGCGACATCACGAAGCCGCGCTCCGGCTGCGAGCCTCGCCACGTGCGCGCGATCTCGGTGAGCTCGCTGCGGAGCTCGTCGTCGAGCTCGGAGGGCCGGAGCAGCTCGGCGCTGTATCCGGCGCGTGTGAGCCGGTGGACGGACTGACGAACCTTGCGAATCGCACGGCCGTCGAGCGAGAAGATCGATGTGTCGATCACCGCCTCGTCGCCGTGGTACAGGGCACGAAGCCCGTGCTCCGCGTAGAGGTCGAGCGCGGCCTCCGATGCGCCGAGGACCGCGATCCGCCAGCCGCGATCGTGCGCGAACTCGATGAAGCGGCCGATCAGCGTGGAGCAGCGATCGAGCGGTCCGATCGGATCGCCGGAGACGATCGCGATGCCGCCGACGACCTTGTACGCGAGGAATGCAGCCTCGTCCTCGTCGAAGTAGTACGACTTGTCGCGGCGGAGCACGAAGGGGGCGAGCGTGTCCGATCCCCACACCGCGACGAGTTCATGGGCACGATCGCGCTCGCGGTTCTCCTGCTTGAGTCGATAGCGCCACGGCGCGACCCACTCGTAGAGAAGGAAGCTCAAGGCGGCGATGCCCATCAGGAAGACCGAGAGCGGGAACCAGTCGCCGAACGCTCCCGAGAGGTGCGCCGATCCGGCCGCGTTCACGCCGGCGAGCGCGCGAAGCGTCTCGTTCAGGGCGAAATGCAGCGTATAGGGCTGGTCCGCGACAACGCGGTTGACCCAGAGCGCAACGAAGGCGAAGCCGAAGATGACCGCCGCGAAGACTGCGGCCTGTCCGAGGATGCGCGGGTGCGAGCTCGGATCGCCGCGGGCGTCGAAGTCGCTGCGACGGGCGAGCAGCGCGAGCGCGACGAGACCCGTCGCGACCGCTCCGTAGCCGAACCGAGACTGCACGTGCAGGACGACAAGGCCGACGAGCACTCCGGCAGCTATCTGCCACGCGCGATGGTTCCGCCGCGCAAGCCCGCGTGCTGCAACCAAGAGCGCGAGTCCGAGCGCCGCGACGAGCGCGGTGGAGATTCCCTGCACGCGCTCGGGAGCCAGCGCTCCGACGAGCGCGTGGCGCTCGTTCGGGAGGATCGCGTCGACCACGCCGAGCAGGCCGACGGCGGCGACCAGCCAGGCGAGCACGAGCGGGCTGCGAGGCCGCGTCGACGTGCGGGCGCGCCCTGCGAGTGCCCCCGCGAGTCCCGCGAGGAAGGCCGGGATGTAGATCGCTTCCTTCCCGGCGGCCGCGTGGAACGCGTCGTGCGCAGGAACCTGCCGGACGATCAGCAGCGAGACGCCGGTGGCGAAGTACCCCCATGCTCCGATGGAGAGCGCCAGCAGCAGGCCGACCGTCAGGCGCTCCGCGTGCGCGAACGAAGCGACGAGTCCGAGCAGGAACGCGGCCGCTCCCCAGACGCCGACGAAGACGAGGAACGGAATCGCCGACCGGCGCGACAGCTCGTCCAGCGGCAGCGCGTCGGTCACGGGCGGCGGGCCTGGCACAGCCGAGTGCGGCTGGATCACGTAGAGCCAGCCGGTCGCCGCGAGCACGATCGCGAACGAGACGATCGACGCAAGCATGGCGCGCAGGACGCTAAGCACGTCTCGCACTCCTCGACGCGAAGAGCAGAGACGCGCGTGCCTCGCCGCGCCAGAGCGCCCAGTTGTGCCCGCCCGGGGCCGTGAAGTACGTGTGCGGAACGTGCCAGCGGCGCAGCTCGACCGCGAACTGCTGGTTCTGGTGGCGCAACGGATCGTCCCGCCCCGAGTAGAACCAGAAGAAGATGTGTGCCCGGCGGAGCGCACGCGCTTCGTGCGGGAGGGTCTGCAACGGTGAATTCGGTGCGACGCCGGCGAGCTTCCGACCGAAGATCGAGCGGATGTGCGCGGCCCGTTCGTACCCGGACCAGCTCTCGACCGTCTTGAACTCGCGCGGGTGGTGGAGCGCGATGTTGATCGCGCCGTAGCCGCCCTCGGACAAGCCCGCGATGATTCGACCCGCCGGAGTGGCGATCGTGCGGTAGCGGGAGTCGATTGCGTTCACGACGTCGCGGGACACGAATGTCGCCCAGCCGTTCCCGGGTCGGGCGCCGTTCGCCCATTCCTCGTCGGTGAACGTGCCGGTCGATCCCGACGGCATGACGAGGATCACAGGCTGCGCCTCGTGTCGGGCGACGAGCTCGTCCTCGACCACTCCCATGCGCACCGTCAACATGAACGCGAGCGGGCGTCCGGGAAACCCGTGCAGCAGGTACATCACGGGGTAGTGGCGCCTCGGATGAGTCGAATAGCCGGGCGGCAGGTACACGTAGACGTCCTGGGTCCGGCCTTCCAGGGCGGCGCTCGCGAGGCGAAGGTGGACCTGCGTGCCGCGCACGTGGACGTACGCGGGGTCCCGCGGCGGCGGGAACCCGCGATAGAGCCAATAGTTCCGCCCGTAGCGATCGACGCCGACGAAGCCGACCGCGAGGAACACGCCGATCGCCGCGACGACGCCGGCACGGAACGTGTACCGGGGCGCACGGCCGAACGTTGCGCCGCGAGTCGTGGCGCTTCCCTCCATCCGCAGCCCGTTCTACACCCCGGTCCGTTAACCGGTCGTTGGCTCCGTTAAATCGTCGTTAAGGGATCGAGAACGTTGCTACCGTCGAGGAGGGATGCGGCGTATCTCCGTCGGGCTCGCGCTGGCGGCAGTGGCAGCGATCGTGGTGGCCGGAATCGGGCCGGCCGACAGTCGTGCGGCGCCGTCGCGTCTCGAGCGCGAGATCTACTCTCCTGCCGTCGAGGGGCGGCTCGGGCTGGCCGTCTACCTCCCAGCCGACTATGCAACCTCGAAGGCGCGCTTCCCGGTCGTCTACTTCCTCCACGGCCTGCCCGCGACGCCGACGTCGTACCAGGCGTCTGCGTTCATCGCGCGAGCGGTCGAGCAGGTCGGCGGGGAGGCGATCGTGGTCGCGCCGCAGGGAGCGCGCGCCAACGACACCGATCCCGAGTATCTCGACTGGGGTCGCGGCCGCAACTGGTCGACGGCGATCAGCCGCGACGTCGTCCACTACGTCGATTCGCACTTTCGGACGATCAGGAACCGTGACGGTCGGGCGTTGATCGGTCTGTCCGCGGGCGGCTACGGAGCGATGATCATCGCCGTGAACAACCTGGCCACGTACGGCGCAGTCGAATCGTGGAGCGGCTACTTCCATCCCACCGATCCGTCCGGAACGCATGCGCTCGACCTCGGCTCCGCCGAGGCGAACGCGAACGCGAGCGCGCACACCTACGTCAAACGGCTCGAGCGCGATCAGGCTCGGCGTCCGACGCTCATCGGGTTCTACGTCGGCAGGAGCGACCGACGCTTCCTCTCGGAAAACATCGAGTTCGATCGCGAGCTCCGTGCAGGCGGAGTTCGCCACGTCTTCGACATCTACCCCGGCGGGCATCAGCAATCGCTCTGGACGTCTCACGCCGCCGCCTGGCTCGCGCTCGCCCTGCGACACCTCGCGCCGCCGACCTGAACCTCGCCGAACCGGCCGCGACGGCTCCCACCGGTCCACCTACACTTCGTCCATGTCGTTCGGGGCGCGCCTGCTCGTCTCCTGGGCGATCAACGCCCTCGCCTTGTGGATTGCGAGCTCGCTCTGGGCGGGCGTCGACATCCACGGCTTCTGGGCCTACGCGATCGGCTCGGCGGTGCTCGGCATCGCCAACACCGTGATCAAGCCGATCCTCGCGATCCTGACGCTCCCGCTGATCATCGTCACGCTCGGCTTCTTCTACCTGCTGATCAACATCGGGATGGTCGCGCTCGCGGAGTGGATCGCCCCCAACTTCTCGATCCACGGCTTCTGGTCGTACGTCGGGACGATCGTCGTGGTGTGGCTCGTGAACTGGGCCGCACGCGGCATCCTGGACGAGGGCGGACGGCGCACCCGCCTCGCCCGGCAGAGCTAGTCGCCGCCTCCGGGCACGGCCGCCAAACCCTCGTCCGGGGGACACGCTGGCGCTCGAAGAGGGCGATTCTCCAAGTACCGAAGGAGTCGGAGATGCGGAGAAATCCTCCTCGGGGAGCAGCCTCGGCGCAGCCCGATGCGGCGGCGGGTCGTCCCCACATGGCAAAACGACAATCGGATGGTCCCGGCGACTCGACCGTCGCGCTGAAGGCGCGCGGTCTCGAAGCGCTGCTCCAGGTCACGAGCGTCGTCCGCGGCGAGAAGGATCTCTCCAGCGTCCTCGCGACGCTCGTGCAGATCGTGGCCGACTCGCTCGAGTTCCAGACGGTCGTCCTCAATCTCTACCGGCCGGAGTTCGACGACTTCTGCGTCACGACCGTTCACGGCAGCGAGGCGGCCAAGGAGGCACTGCTCGGCAGCACCTACGACTGGACCGGCTGGGGGCCGCTCCTCGCAGAGCGCTTCAACCACGGAGGCGCGTACCTGATCCCACACGGCTCGTTCGACTGGAGCGAGGACATCGGCAACCGCTACGTCCCGCAGTTCGAGGCATCCGAGGCTCCCGATGCGTGGCATCCCGAGGACGAGCTGTTCGTGCCGCTCGACGACGCCGAGGGGCGCATGCTCGGGATCCTGTCGGTCGGCGAGCCGCTCAGTGGACAGCGCCCGACGCTGGAAGAGCTCGAGGTGCTCGTCGCGCTCGCCGGACACGCAGCGATCGCGATCGAGGCCGCGCAGCATGCGGCGCGCACTGCCCGCCATCGCGCCGGGCTCGAGCAGCTGCTCGAAGTCTCCTCCACGTTGACCGCCGCGCAGTCCACCGACGATGTGCTGCAGACAGTCTGTCGCGGGATCCAGACGGCGCTCGGGTTCGAAAAGATCTCGATCGAGCTGCTCGACGCGCAGACCGGCACGCTTCGGTCTGAGGCGGCAGCAGGCTGGGAGTGCGACGACCCCGCAGTGCTCAGGCCGATGTCGTTCGAGCCCGTGAGCCGGCTGTTCGATCCGGCATTCGAGATCTCCGGTTGCTACCTCGTCCCGAACGAGGAAGCGGCGAAGCGCATCGACGACAGCGAAGTCAAGTACCGGTCGCAGAACAACGGCCGTGGGCAGTTCGCCTGGAATCACCACTGGTGCGTCGTGCCGATGTACGACCGCGACGGCGAGGTGATCGGCGTGATCTGGGTGGACGAGCCGGACGACCGGCTGCTTCCTTCCGCCGACCGGCTTCAGGCGTTGCGCGTGTTCGCGAATCAGGCGACGACCGCGCTGCTTGCGGCCGAGCAGTTCGAGCAGATGCGCTTCCTCGCTGACCACGACCCGCTCACCAACCTGCTCAACCGACGCTCGTTCGTCCGCGAGCTCGACGCCGAGGTCGCACGGCACAAGCGGTACGGTCACTCGCTCGCACTGCTCGTGTTCGACCTCGACGAGTTGAAGGTCCTCAACGACACGCATGGACATGCCGCCGGAGACGAGGCGCTCCAGCACGTCGCCGAGACTCTTCGCGCGGTGCTGCGCGGCGGCGACCGTGCCTTCCGGATCGGCGGCGACGAGTTCGCGGTGATCGTGCCGGAGGCCGACACCGTCGATGCATCGGCCGTCGCCGCGCGGATCGCCGAGCACGTGGAGAACTCTCCTCGACCCTGGGCGCGTCGGCTGACGACGAGCTTCGGCATCGCGGTCGGTGCGGAGGAGTGCGATTCGACCTCGCTGATGCGCCGAGCGGACGACGCGATGTACGAGATGAAGCGGAAGCGCCAGGCCGCCTAGCCGCGTTCAGCGGTCCTCGGCCACCACGGCGCCCACGATCACATACGCGAGGCCGCTCGGGCCCGCGATCACCTGCCGCGTCTCCTCGGGCGTGACGAGCACGAATCGGCCCGGATCGAGCGGGATGTCCTCACCGCCGACGCGAATCACGCCGCTGCCTTCGACCGGCACGTAGATCTCCTCCTGGCCCGACTCGCGCTCGTCATGCTCCCTCCCCGCCTGGTCCGGCTGGTTGTCGAACCGGTTGAGCTTGATCGCGCGGGCGCCGAGCTCCGCGGCGATGAGCTTGCGCCTGCCCTCCATCGAGCCGGCGTCGACGAACGCATGCACAGCGGCGCCTCCTTGTCCTGCCCGTGTCCACGGTCCATGATCGGACCCGAGGTGAAGGATCGCGCATTCGTCCCGCCCAAGTTCGTCGTGCCGCTCGAGCTCGCAACGCCGCTGTTCAGGCTCGAGCCGCTCGGGCCGCAGCACAACGAGCGCGACTACGAGGCCTGGACGACGTCCGCCGAGCACATCCACTCGACGCCGGGCTGGGAGGAGAGCTCCTGGCCGCGCGACATGACGCTCGAGGAGAACCTGAAGGATCTCGAGCGCCACGCGAACGACTTCCGAAACCGGACGGGCTTCACCTACACGGTGCTGGCTCCGTCCGACGACGAGGTGATCGGCTGCGTCTACCTCTACCCGATCGACGACGACAGGTACGACGTCCGCGCAGAGTCGTGGGTGCGGGCGAGCAGATCCGAGCTGGACGTCCCCCTCTGGCGGGCGGTCGGCGACTGGGTTGCGGCGGACTGGCCGTTCGAGCGCGTCGACTACGCGGCGCGCGGCTGATTCTCCGGCTTCCTAACCGAAGGCTTACGAAGTCGAGACGGTCCCCTCATGGGCGGTTGCAAGAGTGGCCACGTCCTATTCGTCGACGGAGGGGTCCACACCAAGTGAAGAAGAAGCATCTCCTGATCCTGTTCGTGCTTCCGGTTGCGATCGCCGCCTATCCGGCGGTTGCGAGCGGGAGCCCGGACCCGGTTGCCGCGGCCAAGGCGGATCTCGCAAAGATCCAGGCCGACGTCACGGCCAAGCGGGACACGATCGTGGCCGACCTGCAGAAGCTCGCCGCTACGGCCACCGGCGCGAAGGGCGACACGCGTGCGGCCGCGAAGGCCGCGCTCGCCCCTGACCGAGCGACGCTGAAGGCCGATCTGGCCTCCGCGCGCTCGACGCTCGAGGCCGACCGTGCACAGCTGAAGGTCGACCTCGCGGCTGCGAAGAACGTCAGCGGCTCGAAGGCCGCCCTGAAACCGTCGCTGCAGGCGACTCGGGTGTCTGTGCGGACGGCGGCCAAGGACATTCGCGCCGCTCTGAAGAACGCGCGGAATGCTTTGAGGGAGCTCCGCGCGTCGTTCGCCCAGTAGGGGTTGGAAGGACGGGCCGGCCTCAAGGGGAAGGCCGGCCACGTCCCGACTGCCTAGGCGGCCGCGAAACGCTTTGCGGCTCGCTCCTTCGCTCGCTCCGCTTCGACCTCCCGGTTCCTCGGCGCAGCCGAGGTGACGAGGTCGTCGACGAGTCGTCTCGTGATCGCAGCGACATCCTCGACGGCCAGCGCGAACGCTTCCTCGTTCGCACGCGACGGCTTCGTGAAGCCGCTGACCTTTCGGACGTACTGCAGCGCGGAAGCGCGTACCTCCTCGTCCGTTGCGGGAGGCTCGAAGTTGAAGAGCGTGTGGATGTTCCGGCACATGCGTCCATCCTACGGGTCGACTCCGACTCGTCCGCGAGCCCCTAGACTCGCGCCGTGGCCGACTGGGTGACGATCTCCTCACTCGCGACCGCAGGTGGGACACTCGTGCTCGCGGGTGCGACGTTCGCGTCCGTCCGGTCGGCCAATCGAGCCTCGCGCGTGGCGGAGCAGTCGCTGCTCGCGGGTCTCCGTCCGCTGCTGGAACCTCGACCGCGCCGACCCCGCTAGACGGGCCGCGCTTCGATCGCTGCGGCACGCTCGCCCGGCGTGATCCGCTCGAGCTCGAAACCCCCTGCGGCGAAGAGCGCGCGCCACTCCGGCTCGGTGCGCTCCTTGCCGCCGACGAGGACGAGCATCAGCACGTCGAGCCAGGCCGCGTCGGACCGGGTGCGCTCGTCGGCGATGAAGTGCTCGACGACGACGATCCGTCCGTCGTCGCGGATCGCTTCGCGACACGTGTGCAAGATGTGCGTCGCATCTGCGTCGTTCCAGTCGTGAAGGATCTGGAGGAGCAGGTAGACGTCCGCGCCTTTGGGCACGGAGTCGAAGAAGCTGCCGCCGACGAACTTGCACCGGTCGGAGAGACCCGCGGCGGCGATGGTCGCCTTCGCTTCCGCCTCGACGTGCGGCAGGTCGAAGACGACGCCGCGCAGCGCAGGATGATCCGGCAGGAGCGCGGTGAGCACGGAGCCGTTGCCGCCGCCCACGTCGACGACCTGCTCGGCGCGCTGCCACACGTCGAGCGAGAGGAGCGCAGGCAGCCGCGCAGTGCCGCCGACCGCCATCGCTGTGTTGAAGTTCTCGGCCGCCTCGGGGTTCTCCGCGAGCCAGTCGAAGTAGTGCTTGCCGAACACGCGCGGTCCTGCCGGCTCCCCGGTCTGGACGCTCTCGAGCAGCTGCGCGAGCACCGGATCGACCTGTTCGCCGAACATGAGCGCGTCTGCGCGGCGTGACCCCGGCGTCTCCTCCGCGAGCAGGCGGCCGAGCTCGGTGACGGCGAACATGCGCGGCTCGGCCTCGTCGAAGAGTCCCTCGGCGGCGAGCGCGCGCAGCACTCGGCAGAGCGCGTCAGGATCGGTGTCCGTCTCCCGCGCGAGCTCCTCGACCGGTCGCAGGCCGTCCAGCAGCCTGTCGGCGATGCGGAGCTTGGCGGCCACGTAGATCGACTTGGCGACGACGGTCGCGAAGATCAGCGACCCGAGTCGCCGGGACAGGTCGGGATCGGAAGGACGCTGGTCCATCGAGGCATCCTGGCCGATCCGCCACCAACGCGTGCCGGCTTCGGGCCGGTCGATCTGCGACCCTGAGCGGGTGAGCGAGCTCGATCCGACCTTGCCGCCGCCGATGACCGACGAGCAGCTGCGCGCCACGGTGATCGGCGAGCTGAAGACGCACGACGCGCCGATCGTGCTCGTCGACTACGACCCGGAATGGCCGAAGCTGTTCGAGCGCGAGGCGGAGCGCATCCGCGCCGCGCTCGGCGATCGCGTACGGGGCATCGAGCACGTCGGCTCGACCTCGGTCCCGGGGCTCGCGGCGAAGCCCGTGATCGACATCGCGCTCGCGGTTCCCGACTCGACCGATGAGGGCGCATATGTGCCTGCGCTCGAGTCGGCCGGTTACGTGCTGCGCATCCGCGAGCCCGACTGGTTCGAGCACCGGTTGTTCAAAGGCCCCGACACGAGCGTGAACGTGCACGTCTTCTCCGACGGCTGCGAGGAGATCGCGGCGATGATCCGTTTCCGCGACCGGCTACGCTCGAGCGACGAGGACCGCGAGCGGTACGAGCGTGAGAAGCGTCGGCTCGCAGAACGGGAGTGGAAGTACGTGCAGGGGTACGGGGACGCGAAGAGCGCGGTCGTCCGGGAGATCCTCTCGCGGGCCGACGACGCCGGGCGCTGAACCCGACGCCGTCGGACCGCCGTGTGTCGTCTACGCCTCGGCCCCCATCGGCCGCGTGAGCCAGGGGTCCTCGCCCGGGTCGCCGCCTGCGGCAGCGACTGCGAGCCTCGGGAGGTAGTGGCCCCAGCCGTGCGAGTGCGACTCCGCGCTCTTCGTGTTCGGCAGGTCGTGGTGCACGAAGTGCAGGATCGTTCCGTCGCCGTCTGACGTCAGCTCGATCTCGACGGTCGACGATCCGGGCGGTACCTCCGTCTCGTTCTCCCAGCCCCATGTGAAGACGAGCCGGTGCGGCCGGTCGAGCACGACGAACTCACCGACCGCCGTGTGTCCGGGGATGACCTCGCACCGATAGAGCCCGCCCGGCCGTGCAGCGAGCGTCGCACGCTGTCCCATCCAGCGCGTCGTCTTCTCCGGATCGACGAGGAACGCCCAGACCGTCTCCGGGCTCGCAGCGATCGAGAGCTCCCGCTCGACCTTGGTGATCTCAGTGGTCGCGTCCACGCTTCTTCATCTCCTCCTTCTCCGCTTCGCGTTTGAGTGCCTCGAGCCGCGCGTCCCAGAAGTCCTCGAGGAACGCTTTGAGCTCGCGGAGTCCCTCGGGGCGCGCCGTGTACAGGCGTCTCGTGCCGTTGCGTCGCTCGCTCACGAGCCCTGCCTCCTTGAGGACGTTGAGGTGTTGGGACACCGCTGGCCGCGTCACGTCGAATTGGGCGGCGATCTCGCCGGCGCTGAGCTCGCCGTCGCGGACGAGCGCGAGGATCTGCCTCCTCGTCGGCGCGACGATCGCTTTCAATGCGGCGTCCACGACCCCTATGTAAGCAAACTCTTACGTAAGAGTCAACTTACATTTGTGCTCGTCCAGAGCGCCTTAGAGTCGGTGCATGATCAGCGTCGCCGAGCGCAACAGGATCCGGGAGCGATTGCTCGCGCTCGCTGCAGAGGACGCCGTCGTGGTCGGCGCGGCGATCACCGGTTCGTTCGCCGCGGGCGAGGGCGACGAATGGTCCGACATCGATCTCGCCTTCGCCATCTGCGGCGAAATGCCGGTCGCGCTCGATTCGTGGACGCGGAGAATGGCGGACGAGTTCGCCGCACTCCATCACTGGGACCTGCCGTGGGGAACGACCGTGTACCGCGTGTTCCTGCTCCCGGGCCTGCTCGAGGTCGACATCGCGTTCACGCCCGAGTCGGATTTCGGCCCACGCGGGCCGAAGTGGCAAACCGTGTTCGGTGAGACCGTCGACGGGCCCGAGACGCCGCCGAGCAGCGAGCGTGAGCTGGCCGGCCTCGCCTGGCACCACGTCCTCCATGCGCGCATGTGCATCGAGCGGGGCAGGCCGTGGCAGGCGGAATGGCTGATCGCCGCCGCGCGCGAGCAGGTTCTCGCGCTCGCGTGCCTGCGGCTCGGGCTTGCGACGCGGTTCGCGAAGGGCGCCGATCAGCTCCCACCGGAGTCGACGAGGCCGCTGGAGGCGACGCTCGTGAGCTCGCTCGACGAGTCCGAGCTCAGGCGCGCGCTCACCGCCGTCGCCGAGGCGCTCGAATCGGAGCTCGAGCAAACGGACCCAGCCCTTGCCAGCCGCCTTCGTCCAAGCCTGCTCGAGCTGACGGGCTCCGCGTAGGCTCAGCCGTCGACCGATCGACCCGCGCCCGCTCTCGCGGCGCGTGCGAACGTGAGATCCACGCTCACACGGGCGTCACGCACGGTCAGCTCGGCGTGTGATGAGATGGTCCGTCAGGAACGGCGACGACGAGGAGGGGGACATGCCAGGCGAGATGGTGCACATCGAGATTCCGGCAGACGACACGGAGCAGGGCCGCGCC
>DASPSY010000024.1:0-27731 GCA_035623685.1 Gaiellaceae bacterium | reverse complement strand
GGGTCCCGACTCTCGGACCTCCGTCCGGACGTCGAACCTCGCCTCGCGGCTGCGGTCGCACGCGCGATCGAGGAGGAGCCCGACGACCGATTCCCGTCGATGGCCGCGTTCGCGCTCGAGCTGCAGTCTTCGCTCGCGCCGTCGACGAGCGAGGAAGACACCGATGCAAGCGGCACGCTCGTCATCGAGGGGTCTCGCGAGCGCCGACACAAGCGCGTCTCTCCCTGGGCGGTCGGTCTCGCGCTCGTCGGGCTCGTTGCGCTCGCGGCCGTCGTCGTCGGCTTCGTCGCGCTCCGCAATCACCACAAGACGCCCCTCGGCACACCGGTCGCGGCCAAGATCGACCTCCGGGGAATCAGCGGCTACGACCCCGACGGCGACCACACCGAGCACGACTCGATCGCTCCACTCGCGACCGACGGGAAAACGTCGACCTACTGGAACACGGAGCACTACCAGGTGTTCTCGAAGCCGGGCGTGGGTCTGCTGCTCGACGCGGGCCGTCCCGCCTCCCCGCACGGGATCACGGTCGACACGGAGACACCCGGCTTCACGGCCGAGATCGAAGCGGGGAACGACCGGAGCGGGGCCGACTTCCACCGCGTGTCGGCGTCGCGGGTCGTCAGCGGATCGACGACGTTCCCGCTCGATCTGCACTCGTCCTTGCGCTACTACGTCGTCTGGATCACGAAGCTGCCGGCGGGTGTCGAGTCGGTGGAGCTCAACGAGGTGCGCGCAAGCTAGAACTGCAGGCGCGAGCGGCGTTCGTGCCGCTCGCGCGCGAGCGCGATCAACCGTTCGAGCAGTTCCTGGTACGGAATCCCCGACGCCTCGAACAGCTTCGCGTAGACGCTCGTCGCGGTGAAGCCGGGGATCGTGTTCAACTCGTTGACGATCACGGTGTCGCCGCCGACGACGAAGCAGTCGACACGCGCCATGCCCTCGCAGTCGGTGACGCGGAACGCATCGACGGCGGCGCGCTGCACGAGGGCCGTCGTCTCCTCCGAGATGCCTTCGGGCGGAATCACGAGCTCCATCCCGCCATCGTCGTACTTCGACGCATAGTCGTACCACTCGTGGCCGATCGGCACGATCTGCCCCGGGAGCGACGCGACCGGGTCGAGGTTCCCGAGCACGCCGACCTCGACCTCGACGCCGTCCACGAACTCCTCGATCAGGATCTTCTCGTCGTGGCGAAAGGCGAGCTCGACGCCGGCGCGCAACTCCCCGTCGTCGTGCGCCTTCGTGATCCCGACCGACGAGCCAAGCCGCGCGGGCTTCACGAACACTGGAAACTCGAACGGGTTGGCCGGCACGTCGCCTGTGCGGAGCGTGACGCTGCGCGCCACCGGGATCCCACTCTCGCGCATCACCTTCTTGAACAGGTCCTTGTCCATACAGAGACCCGAGGCGGTCACGCCGGCGCCGACGTACGGCACGCCCGCCAGCTCGAGCAGTCCTTGTACCGTTCCGTCCTCGCCGAACGGCCCGTGCAGGATCGGGAGGACGACGTCGACGCGGCCGAGCGTCGCCGGTGCGTTCGCGGCCGGGACGGGCAGCGTCTCCGCGACGGTCGCGCCGTCGCTCCCGCTGCCGAGCTCCCAGCGGCCGTCCTTCCCGATCGCCACCGTGACCACGTCGTAGCGCTCGGGGTCGAGCGCCTCCAGCACCGAGCGCGCCGAGGTGAGCGAGATCTCCCGCTCGCTCGAGCGTCCCCCGGCGAGCACCGCCACCCGCACGCGGTCCGACACTAGGGCGGCGGCGCGGTGGTCGTGGTGCCGCCAACGTACTTGCCGACCACGATCGTCACCAGCGTGTTCGGTGGCGCCTGCGTGTTCCCGGCAGGCAGCTGTGAGAGCACGATCCCGTCCTGCGTCGGATCGTTCGTCGACTGCGAGACGACGCGCGTGCGGAAGCCGGCCGCCTGCAGCGTGGTGATCGCGTCGGCCTGCGTCTGGCTGGTCACGTCCGGTACCAACGACGTGGTCGGACCCTTCGAGACGCTGAGCGTGATCGTCGTCCCCGGTATCTGGGACGTACCGGCGGACGGGCTCTGCGCGATCACCGTGTCCTTGGGCTGGTTGCTGCTCACGAGCTTCGTCTGCACGGCGAAGCCCGCTCCCTGGAGCGTCGAGCTCGCCGTGTCGACGTTGTCGCCGACCACACTGGGCACCGCGACCGGCTGCGGACCCTTCGACACCTTCAGCGTCACCGTCGAGCCTTGGTCGACGCTGGTCCCCGCATCGGGTGTCTGGTCGATGACGATCCCGGTCGGCCGGTTCGACGTGACCTGAACGATCTTGTGCTTCAGCTTGTCGTTGTCGAGCATGCTCACGGCGTCCGTCGACTGGTCACCGACGACGCTCGGCACTTCGACCTGCGGCGGGCCTTCCGACGAGTAGATCGTCACCTGTGCGCCCTTGTTCTCCTTCGTCCCGGGCTGCGGGTCCTGGCGGAACACGTAGGTCTCGGCAACGTCCGCGTTCGGCTGGCGGACGACGTTCGGCACGAGCCCGATCGCCCGGATCTTCTGGTCGGCCTGGATCTCTCGGATGCCGCGGTAGTCCTCGACCCGCACCGTCGAGCCGTTGAGCTGGTGCTGGATCTGGTGGTACAGGAAGTACGCGCCGATCGCAGCGCCTGCCACGAAGACGAGCGCGAGCAGCCACGGCCAGACCGCACGACGCCGCGGCTCGTCGTAGTCGTAGTACGCCGCCGGCGGCGCGTACGGCACCGGGCGCATCGTCGTCGCGGTCGTCGCCTGCGGTGGACGGGAGATGATCGCCGTGGCCGCCTCCTCGGTCGCGGGAGACACCGCCACGCCGCGAGAGACCCGCTCGAGGTCCGCGTCCATCTCCTCGGCGGACTGGTACCGCTCCGCAGGATCCTTCGCCAGAGCGCGCATGACGACGAGGTCGAGGTCGCGTGGGACCTCCGCTCGCTTCGTCGACGGCGGATCCGGGACGGTCGACAGGTGCTTCATCGCGATCTCCACGGGCGTGTCGCCCGTGAACGGCGCGGCACCGGTCAGGAGCTCGTACAGGACGACGCCGACGGAGTAGAGGTCCGAGGTCTGATCGACCGGAGCTCCTCTCGCCTGCTCGGGGGAGAGGTACTGCGCAGTGCCGATGATCGAGCCGGCCTCGGTCATCTGACTCGCGCCCGCACGCGCGATCCCGAAGTCCGTCACCTTCAGCCGCCCTTCGGCGTCGACGAGGACGTTGTGCGGCTTGATGTCCCGATGGACGATCCCGTGCCGATGCGCGAACCGCAGCGCCGTCAGGATCTGCCGCGCGTAGTCGATCGCGATCGGGATCGGCGCGACGCCGCGCGAGACGACCAGCTCCTTGAGCGACCGCCCGTCAAGGAACTCCATCGCGATGTAGTAGGTGCCCTCGGCCTCGCCGCGATCGTAGATCGAGACGATGTTCGGGTGTGAGAGCCCTGCGGCGTTCTTCGCCTCGCGCCGGAACCGCTCGACGAACTGGTCGTCGTTCGCGTGGCGGTCGTTCAGGATCTTGATCGCGACCCGGCGGCCGAGCTCCTGGTCCTCGGCGAGGTAGACGTCGGCCATCCCGCCCGAGCCGAGCTTGCGGATGATCCGGTAGCGCCCGTCGAAGAGCGTGTTGATCAGCGTGTCGGAAACGGCCATGTCGTGTGCTCCAGGGTAGGCATTCGCGCCTACCGGAGCGCCGCCTCCATCACCTGCTTCGCGATCGGCGCGGCAATGGCGCCGCCGAACCCGCCTGGCTGGTTCTCGACCACCACGGAGACGGCGATCTTCGGGTGGTCGGCAGGCGCGAACGCGATGAACCAGGCCGTGTAGATGTCGCCGACGCCCGTCTCGGCCGTGCCGGTCTTCCCGGCCACCTCGATGCCCGGGATCGCGGCCTCGGTGCCCGTGCCGCCGACGACGACCGCCTGCATCATCGAGTTGAGCTCCGCTGCGGTCTCGGGCTTCATCACCCGCCCGATGGCGTGCGGGTGCGCGGTGGCGATCGTCTTCCCGGTCGGAGAGACGATGCGCTGGATCAGGTACGGCTTCATCAACACGCCGCCGTTCGCCACCGCCGAGGCGACCATCGCCATCTGCAGCGGCGTCACCTGCAACCGCTCCTGGCCAAAGGCGAGCCGACCAGGGTCGACCTGCGTAGCGGGATCCTTCGGGTCGAACAGCGTGCCGTGCGAGTAGAGGCCGCTTGCGACCCGCTCGTTGCTCGGCGTCTCGAGCGGGGGCAGCTTGTAGAAGCCGAAGCGCTTCGCGTAGTTCAGGATCGTCCCCGCGCCGATCGCCTTGCCCACGTTGCAGAACACCGAGTTGATCGAGTGTTCGAGCCCGCTGAAGAGTGTGACGTGGCCGAACGCCTCCGGCGCCTCCGGATTGCCCGCGTTCCGCACTTCCTTCCCGTACTCGATGCAGTAGCCCGGGTCGTAGAACGGCGACTCGGGGGTGAACTTGCCGGTGTCGAGCGCGGCAGTCGCGGTCACCACCTTGAAGGTCGAGCCGGGCTGGTACTTGCCCTGTGTCGCCCGGTTGAGCAGCGGGCCGCACGTACCGACGGGGTGCGCCGCCTCGCGGAAGTGGTTCTCGATCAGGTTCGGGTTGTAGGCCGGGCTCGAGACGAGCGCGTACACGGCTCCGGTGGTCGGGTTCATCGCAACGACCGCACCGCACTTGCCGCGCATCGCGCGAAGAGCGATCGCTTGCAACGCAGGCCTCAGCGTCAGCACGAGGTTGTTGCCCGTGATCGTCGAGCCCTTGAGCCGGTCCAACGTCGAGTGCAATACGGTGTCGAGATTCGCGTTCGACCCGGTGAGGAAGTCGTTGTACGACTGCTCCAGCCCGGTCTGGTTCCGCGTCTGCGTGGAGTAGCCGACGACGTCGGAGAACAGCGGCCCGGTCGGGTAGCGGCGGAAATAGAGCGTCTGTCCACCGATGCGCTTGCGCACGTTGGTGGCGAGCAGCGTCTTGCCGTCCGATGCATAGATCTTCCCCCGCTTGACGGAGAACTGCGCGACGAGCCGGATCGCGTTGTCCTGCCGCTCCGCGAGACCGGCGTTGGCCCACGTCTGCCAGTACGTCGTCCCGACCACGAGCGCGATCAGGAGCACGAGCGCGACGACGCCGAGCTGCGAGATCTGCTTGTTCACCGCAGCAACTCTCGATTCGCGCGGTTGGAGACGAGCAGGAGGCCTGCGAGGAGCAGGAAGTTCGCGAGCACGCTCGAGCCGCCGTACGAGACGAACGGGAGCGTGATCCCGGTGAGCGGGATGATCCTCAGGATCCCGCCGACGATGATGAACGTCTGGAGCGCGAAGCCGAAGGTCAGCCCGATCGCGAGCAGCTTCGAGAAGCCGTCCTGCGCGAGTAAGGCGATCCGGACCCCCCGTAAGACGAAGACCATGTAGACGAGCAGCAGCGCGGCAGCACCGACGAGGCCGAGCTCCTGTGCGACGACGGAGTAGATGAAGTCGGTGTTCGCGTACGGGATCAGGGCCTGGCCCCCGACGGTCGTCACCGTTCCGCGTCCGAGCCCGGAGCCCAGGTAGCCGCCGTTCGCGATCGAGTAGAGCGACTTGACGAGTTGGTAGCTCTGGCAGTTCTGCCGGAGGCTGAGGTGGTTCGGCGCGATCGGGCAGTAGACCTCGTGCGACGTCCACGGATGGCGCCAGATCGTCACGCGCTCCTGGACGTGCGGCGTGATCTTCCAGACGCCGATCGCTCCGACGACGAAGAGCACGATGCCGACGACCACGAACATCCTCCGCGCGGTCGCGACGTAGAGCATGCCGAGGAAGATCCCGAAGTAGAGGAGCCCGCCGCCGAGGTCGCGGGTCTCGAGGAGGACGAGCATCGCCATCCCCCAGATCACGAGCAGCGGGCCGAAGTCCTTGGGCCTCCCTTGCGCCAGCACCTCTCGCTTCTCCCGGAGATACCCCGCGAGGAAGACGATCAGCATGATCTTCGCGAGCTCGCCGGGCTGGAACTGCAGCCCGCCGACGTGCACCCAGAGCCGCGCCCCGTTCACGGTCTGGCCGACCACCGGGAGAATCGGCACGACGAGCAGGCCGACGGCCGTGACGCCGAACAGGTACTTGTAGCTCTCGAGCCGCCGGTAGTCGTAGCGGAGAAGGAACAACGTCACCGCGAACAGCGCCACGGCGACGATCACCCAGATGCCCTGCTTGAACGCGTCGCTCGGGCTCAGCCGGTAGATCTCGGTGACGCCGACGGCGGTCAGCAACCCCGCGATCGGCAGGAGGTACGGATCGGCGTACGGCACGGTCCTCCGCACCACGACGTGGGCGACGAGGTAGAGGCCGAAGAAGATCCCGGCGTACGTCAGCGAACCCGTCGACACCGTCGACTGCCGCGCGATGTAGACGCTCGCAAAGCCGATTGCCGTCAGCATCCCCACGACGACCAGGAAGGCGAGCTCTCGGTTCCGCAGGCTGAGAGTCAGCTCACGATCCTCCAGACGACCAGCGCGACGACGGCCGCGACCACGAGGAGGAGCACGAGGCGGGCGACGATCCGTCGCCGACGCTGCCGCCGCTCGAGCTCGAGCCCGGGCTCGTCGACGAGCGGGTCGACGACAGGGACGGCATCCTGCTCGTCGAGGGTGTCCTCCTCGTCACCGTGCGCGTGCGGTTGCAGCTCCGGCGGCAGCGCCTGCTCCTTCGTGTCGCCGTCGCGTGCGCCGTCCTCCTCGATCTCGAACGCGACGATCGTGATGTTGTCCTCGCCGCCGCCGCGGTTCGCGGCCTTCACGAGCGCCCGCAGCGCGCCGTCGATGTCGTCGCGCTCCCGCTCGACGAGCTCCAGGATCACGTCGGCGGAGACGGCGTCCGTGAGGCCGTCCGAGCAGAGGAGGAACAGGTCGCCCGTATGCGCGTCGACGGTGAACGTGTCGACGTCGACGTCCGGGTCGGTGCCGACCGCTCGTGTGATCACCGACCGCTGGGGGTGCAGGTACGCCTCCTCCGGCGAGAGCTTGCCGCTCTTCATCAGCTCGTTGACGAGCGAGTGGTCCTCGGTCAGCTGGACGAGTTCGCCGTCTCGAACCAGGTAGGCGCGCGAGTCGCCGACATGGCCGAAGGCGACACGATCGCCGTCCACGAGCGCGACCGTCATCGTCGTGCCCATCCCGGAGGTGGCCGGGTCGGTACTGGCGCGGTCGTAGACGCGGCGGTTCGCCTCCTGGATCAGCTCGACGATCCGCTCCTCCCCGCCGGTGCCGGCGCCTCCTTCGCGCAACGCAGCCGACGCGAGCCGCGACGCCACCTCTCCGGCCTGCGCGCCACCCATCCCGTCCGCGATCGCGAACAGCGGCGGCTCGGAGACGTACGCGTCCTCGTTCTGGCGCCGCCGCCGGCCTGTGTCGGTGATGCCACCGACTCTGCCGATCATCGCTCGTACCTCAGGTCCGTCTCGCCGACGCGGACGACGTCTCCCGGCACCAGACGACGCGGGACCTCGAGCTTCGCCCCGTTCAGGTACGTCCCGTTGGTGGAACCGAGGTCCTGGATCCACACGCCGTCCTGCCGCGGCTCGAACCGCGCGTGCCGCGCGGACGCGTACTCGTCCGCAGCGAGGGCGATGTCGTTCTGGCTTCCGCGGCCGACCGTCACCTGCGACGAGTTCAGCTCGAAGTCCATCCCCTCGTCGAGGTCCGAGCTCTCCACGACCACGAGTCGGCCCGAATGGACAGGCGGCTGCACCTGTGCGACACCGCTCTCGCGCGACGGCGCAAGGATGAAGCTCTCCTGCGGGACGCGCAGGTCCTTGCTGGCCGTACGGACGATCCGCCAGATGAAGAGATAGAGCAGAACGAGGAACGCGAGCTTGAGTACGAGGAGGACGGTGTCGACCGCGGTCGAGCCGAGCGTCATCGAGGTTCTCGCGAGAAGGCGATGCGCGTCGAGCCGAGCGTGAGCGTGTCGCCGTCGCGAAGCTCGGCCTCACGTACGCGCTTGCCGTTCACTTCCATCCCGTTGGTCGAGCCGAGATCGACGATCCGGTACGACATGCCGTCCCGACGCAGCTCCGCGTGGCGGCGCGAGACGTTCGTGTCGGACAGCTGCACGTCACATTCGCGCGAGCGGCCCAGCACGGCCCTGCCCTGCTTCACCTCGTGACGCGACCCGTCGAACGTGAGCACCGCGACCTCCTGCGGCTCGGGCACCGGCTCCGGCGGAAGCACGACCGGCGGCGGCTCGGCTTGGTAGATCATCGTCGCCCCGGCCTCGAGCCGCTCGACCTCGGCACCGTCACGCTGATCGGCCGTCGGCTGGACCATGCGCGTGGCGATCCCGAACTCACCCATGTCGAGGTCGGCGTCCGTCTCCATGTCGACGCGCGGAGCGGAGAGCAGCGCGTACTCCTCCCGCTTGGCGTGTTCGGCGAGGTACTCCTGCAGCTCGCCCTTGAGGTTGGACTCGTAGCTCGAGAACTGCTCCCGGTCGCCGGGCGAGAGGTAGACCGTGTACTCGTTCGGGACGTAGATTCGCGAGACGGAGATGGTGCGGTGGTCGTCCATCTCCTTCGCGAGCTTGCGCGCCAGTTCGACCGGCTGGACGTTCGTGCGGAAGGCACGCCCGAAGACACCCTCGAAGAGGGACTCGATCTTGTGCTCGATCGCGCGGAGAACCATCTGGGCGGAAGTTATCCCCGGTCGGCGATGCTAGCGCACGGCCAACGCCGCGCAGGTCACCCAAACGCTCAAGACCAGGGGGATTGCGGCCACCTGAGGGACAGGCAGCAGCGCCGCTGCGAGCACGGCGGCGCCGAGCACGGCGAGCCCCCACGGGCCCCGGGCACGCGCGTAGGGCAGCAGCGCGGCGGTCAACGCCAGGACGAGAGTCTCGACCGCGAGCGCGGGCGTCGACATCAGCGCATGCCAGAGAACCGAGAACGTCGCCGTCGCGCTGTCGCTCGCCGCGAGGCCGAGCTGCCGTGGCGGCGCGGCTCCGTCGAAGGGCATCGAGGTGTGCCTGATCCCGGCGACGAGCCCGGCGGCGAGCACGGCAGCGCCCACCTGCACGGCGCGCCGGACCGCGGAGCGCAGCGGGAGGCTCGCGAGCGGGAGCAGCCCGAGCGCCCACACGGTCGCGAGCAGCGGGCCGAGCGAGAACACGAGGCCGGTCTCGGGCTCGCGCCACGCGAGCGCGACCAGGCCGGCTGCGATCACGCAGTAGAGGATCGCGGCGCCGAGCGCGAGATTGCCGAGCGGCAGGATCGGAACGGCGAGCGCGACGATGAGGCCGACTCGCGGCCGCAGGAACGCGGCAGTCCCGGCGAGCGCCGCGAGCAGCACCGGCCAGCCGCCCGGGTAGAACGGGATCCGCCACGCCGTCCAGGCGGCGAACGCCGCCGCGAACAGCGCCGGCAGCACGCGGAGGATCCCCGCCGGCGGGGCCAGCGCCTCGCCTCGCGGAGTCCGCGAGCCTCGTCGTACACGCGAGTCGCGCAGCGTCTGCGCCAACACCGCCGCACCCGGCCTCCGTGCCGGGTCGAGGTCGAGCGCGCTGTCGACGGCGGCGAGCAGCGGCTTCGGCAGATCGGGCCGCACCGAACCGAGCGGAGTTGCGCCTCGCTCGATCGCCCGGGCGGTCTCGAGCAGCGACGACTGCCAGAACGGATGACGGCCGGCCAGCGCCTCCCACAGCAGCACGCCGACCGCCCAGACGTCGGCTGCGGGCGTCGCGGGATCGCCGGAGAGCCGTTCCGGCGCGATGTACGCGAGTGTGCCGGGGACATCGCCCGCAGCGGTGAGCGTCTCGGCCTCGGGCAGGAGGGCGAGGCCGAAGTCGAGCAGCCGGACAGAGACCTCGTCTCCGTCCGCGACGAGCACGTTCGACGGCTTGACGTCGCGATGGACGATGCCGCGGCCGTGCGCGTGCGCGAGGCCCTCGAGCATCTGCGCCGCGGCCTCGACCGCCGTCTCGTCGTCGAGCTCGCCCGCACGGAGCGCCTCGCGGAACGTGCGTCCCGGCGTGTACTCGTACGCGATGTAGACGTGCTGGGAGTCCCGCCCGAAGCCGTAGGCACGCTGGCAGGCGGGATGGCGCAGCCTCGACGCCGTCTCGGCCTCTCGCTCCGCGCGCGAGCCTGCCTTCCCCTCACTCGGGACGATCTTGAGCGCGACGTCGAGCCCGGTGCGCTCGTCTCGTGCCAGCCATACCGATCCCGCCGCACCGCTCCCGAGCGGCTTCAGCGGCCGGTATCTCCCGAGCACGAGCTCATGGGAGACGACGGCTGCGGCGGCATTCGACACGGCTGCTGAATGGGTTGGCCGAGCGTGGGAAGAGTCCTTTTCGGCCGGATCACTGGTTAGAGTGAACGCCGCTGCGGCTGGATACCGCCGCCTTTTCGCCATGAGCGAGCACGACAGCGATATCGAGTTCGACTTCTTCGACGAACCCGAGACGGAGGAAGCGCCCGAGCGGGAACGTGAGCGGCCCCCGCGCCGGCCAGACGGCGGCGGGCCGAGGCGGCCGCCCCGCAACGTCCGGACTCCGGCCGGCTTCGTGCCGATGCTGCGGCTCGCCGGACTGATCGCCTTCGTGATCCTCGCGGTGATCGTGCTCGTCTTCCTGGCCCGCGGCTGTGCGTCGAGCAGCAAGCACTCGACGTACGCGAACTACATGAACAACGTGCAGGGCATCGCCAACGACTCGACGCAGATCGGACACGAGCTGAACACGGCGTTGACGACGACCGGAATCAAGGAGAACGCCCTGGAGGCACGCATCCGCGGCCTCGCCGGTCAGCAGCAGCAGCTCGCGAACCAGGCGAGCTCGATCCACCCGCCCGGGCCGCTGCACAGCGAGCACGCGCACCTGATCGAGGTGCTGCAGCTGCGCGCAGCCGGACTGAGCCGGCTCGCGGACGCGTTCGCCGTCACTGCCACCTCCAAGAACGCGAGCGCGGCGGGGAGACTGCTCGCCAACCAGACGAAGCTGCTCGTCGCCAGCGACGTGAACTGGGACTTCTACTTCCGCGACGCATCGAAGCGCGAGCTGCAGAATCAGAACGTGACCGGCGTCCAAGTTCCGGACTCGACGATGGTCCCGAACCCCGACCTCGCGTCGTCGACGGCGATGACAGCGGTCTGGCGCAGACTGCACGGCTCCGTCGCCACCGGTCAGCCGGGCGGCAAGCACGGCAGCGCGCTCGTCTCGGTGACGGCTCTCCCGGACAACAAGCAGCTCTCGACGACGGGCGAGAACACGGTGACCGCCTCGACCGACCTCGCCTTCCGCGTGGCCGTGATGAACTCCGGCAACTTCCAGGAGTTCGACATCAAGGTGACGCTGACGATCGCGAAGACGCCGACTCCGGTGAAGCAGACGAAGACGATCAGCGTGATCAACGCCGGCCAAACCGAGAACGTGACCTTCACCAACCTCAGCCCGCCCTTCGGCGTCCCGACGACGCTGAAAGTGGACGTCCAGCCGGTGCCGGGGGAAGCGAACGTGTCGAACAACTCGGCCGAGTACAGAGTCATCTTCTCGCTCGCCTAGCCGATGCACGTGACGACCTCGGAGTGGGTCGCGATCGGAGCCGTCGTCGTGGCAGTCGTTGCAGCCGCAGTCTCGGTCGGCGCCTGGTGGAAGCTCCGTGCCGTCCGCGATTCTCAGCTCGTCCTGCTCGGCGGCGGCAAGCAGGACCTCGTCGACTTCGCCGTCTCGCTCCAGGCGCGCATCGACGATCTCCATCGCGCGGTCGACGAGATCGCCGCAGGTCTCGCGCGAGTCGACCGACGGGTCGACGCCGCCCTCTCTCGGACGTCGATCGTGCGCTACGACGCCTACGAGGGCACCGGCGGACACCAGTCCGCGTCGGTCGCGTTGCTCGACGGCAACCGGACGGGCGTCGTCCTCACGGCCATCCAGGGCCGCGACTACGCCCGGATCTACGTGAAGGAGCTCGACCAGGGACGCCCCTCGGTCGCGCTCTCGCCCGAGGAGCAGGAGGCCGTCGAGCGGGCAATGGCGCGCTGAGCTCGGCTTCGGGGCGCCTGAACGGTCGCGCGGGTCTGTACATTTCGCGCAGATGCAGCAGGTTCTCGTTCTCAACGCCAGCTACGAACCCCTCAACGTGTGCTCCGTGCGGCGCGCGCACGTGCTCGTCTTCAAGGGGAAGGCCGAGGTGATCGAGAAGCTCGGCCAACCGCTCCATTCGGCGAGCTCGACGTTTCCCTGGCCGCACGTGATCCGGCTGGTCACGTACGTCCGTGTGCCGCGCGCGGTGCAGCGCAAGATCTCACGGCGCGCGCTGTTCGCGCGCGACGGCTGGCGCTGCGTCTACTGCGGCTCGTCCGGTGGCCGGCTCACCCTCGATCACGTCGTCCCGCGCTCGCGCGGCGGCGACTCTGTGTGGGAGAACGTCGTCACCTCGTGCGCGCCGTGCAACCTGCGCAAGGGCAACCGGTCGCTCGAGGAGAGCGGCCTGCATCTCCACGTGAAGCCGAGACCGCCGGCGCCGGTGCTGTTCATCCGCCTCGCCGCCCCGAAGATCCCACAGGGCTGGCGTCCGTACCTGCGCGAGCTCGAGACGGCGGCCGCGCCTGCGGCCTAACCCGACTCGCGTCGCAGATCGCCGCGCCGCTCCCACTCGCTCCACGAGCCCGGGTAGAGACGGCCGTCGCGACCCGCGAGGTGCAGGCGGTGGAGGACGACGCAGGCGGTGACGCCCGAGCCGCAGTACGCGGCGAGCTCACCGCCCGGGAGCTCGGGGAGCGGCGCGTTCCAGGGGGCGTTCAGCGCGCCGGGGATCCGGCCCGGCACGAGGTCGATCGGATTCGGCTCCCCGCGCCAACGCGACGGGATTCGCGCGTCCACGACGACGAGCTCCCCGAGACGCGCGGCCAGCTCGTCCGCCTCGATCGTGTCGTCCCGTCGAGTCCGCGGCTCGAACTCGACCGGTGCGACTGCCTCGTCGCCGGGCACGAGCGGACCGTGCCAGCCGTCGGCGTCCAGCACGGCGCAGTCGTCGTGGCCGAAGTGGCGGAGGAGCCACCAGAGGCGCTCCGCTCCACCCGATCCGCCGCAGGCGACCACGAAGACGCCGTCGCCGATGCCGGCTCGACCCGCCGCGAGAGCGAACCGCGCCTCGTCCGGCAGCGGATGGCGGCCACGCGGTCCCGGCTCGGCCGAGAGATCCCGATCGACGTCGAGGAAGCTCGCACCGGGAAGATGTCCTTCGAGATAGGCGCGCCGACCGGCCTCGGGATCGCCGAGCTCCCAGCGGCAGTCGACGAACTGGTAGCGCACGCCCGGCTCGGGCGCACCCTAGCCGTCTCCGCGTGCCGACGGGTCAGCCCGACGGCTCGAGCGCTGATGCGGTCGCGACCGCCGGAGCCGGCGCGAGGCTCGGGACACCGTGCACGTGCCCGAGCAGGTGACCGTGGCTCTCGGTGCCGTAGCCGCCCGGGACCGGGATGTAGAACTCCGGATAGCCCCACATGCCGTGCTCGGAGACGTCGAGGCCTGCCGTCTCGGTCTCGGGCTCGACCCGGATCCCCCACAGCGCCTTCATCACCCAGAGCGACGCGAACGACGCGCTGAACGTGAAGACGCCGACTGCGGCGAGGCCGACCGCCTGCACGCCGAGCTGGTGGAACGACCCGGTGTAGACGAGCCCGCCGCGGCCCGTCGAGAGGTTCGCGGCGAGCGCGGGAACCGCGAACAACCCGGTGGCGAGCGTTCCCCATACGCCCGACATGCCGTGCACCGCGACCGCGCCGATGGGGTCGTCGATGCCGATCCGCTCGACGAAGACGACGCCGACGACGGCGACGAGTCCGGACACGAGCCCGATCACGATCGCGGCCCACGGTGCGACGAATCCCGACGCCGCGGTGATCGCGACGAGTGCCGCCAGCACACCGTTCAGCATCATCGAGACGTCGGGCTTGCGCAGGATCGTCCACGCGCTGACGATGCCGCCGATCGCTCCGGCTGCCGCGGCGAGGTTCGTCGTCAGCGCGACGTAGCCGAAGTAGCCGATGCGATGGCCCGTCACGACGGCGAGCGTCGAGCCCGGGTTGAAGCCGAACCACCCGAACCAGAGGATCAACGTGCCGAGGACGGCATACGGCATGTTGTGCCCGGGAATCGGATTCGCCCGTCCGTCCTTGCCGAACTTCCCGATCCGTGGCCCGAGCAGGAGCGCACCTGCCAGCGCGGCGAGTGCGCCCTGGTAGTGCACGACCGTCGAGCCGGCGAAGTCCTGCATGCCGAGCCCGAACAACCAGCCGCTCGAATCCCAGACCCAGTGCGAGACGACCGAGTAGATCAGCGTGAAGACGACACCGAACGCGAAGTAGACCCAGAGCTTCGCGCGCTCGGCCATCGCACCCCACACGATCGCCAGCGAGACGCCTGCGAAGACGACCTCGAACAGGTACGCGGCCGCTCCCGGGATGCCGGTGAAGAACGTGAACGGCGCCTTGCCGACCGCGAGCATCGCGTCCGCGGACGGGAAGAAGCCGTGCGTCCCGATCACGCTGTTGCCGTCGCCGAAGGCGAGCCCGAAGCCCACGGCCCAGTACACGAGCGAGGCGATGCCGAAGATGAGGACGTTCTTGCCGGCGATGTGCGCCGCGTTCTTCATCCGGGTGAGCCCTGCCTCGAGGAGCGCAAAGCCGGCCTGCATGAACATCACCAGCACCGCCGCGACGACGACCCAGACGGTGTTGGCGGCGATCAGGAGATCGGTCGTGTTCATCGCTCGACCGCCGCCCGCTCGAGCGGCGTGCCCGTGCGATGGTGCGTGACGTTGTCGACGGGCGTCGTCCACACGAGCCCGTCTCCGGACTCGTTGCCGCTCCTGGCCGCGTCGACGATCGCTCCGACGACCGCGTCCACGAGCGAGTCCTCGACGACGAAGGTCAGCAGTGCTTTCGGCAGGAACCTCGACTCGAACACACGGCCGCGGTACTCGTGCGTGACGCCGCGCTGACGTCCGTGTCCGATCGCCTCCGTCACCGTCACGCCGACGTGGCCGGTCTCGTGCTCGACGGCGTCGATCACGGTCTCGACGCGCTCGCGGATCACGACAGCCTCCACCTTCGTCATCGCGCCGCGTCCTTCACTCGATCGCCTCGCTCCGCCGCTCGAGCAGGAGGACGTCACGCCAGATCCCGTCGCGCTGGGCGAGGCGGTCGCGGAAGCCGACGACGCGGAAGCCGCAGGCCTCGTGCAGCGCGACGCTGGCCGCGTTCTCGGGGAACACCGAGCACTGGATCGTCCAGATCCCGGCCTCCTCGGCACCGGCGCACAGCGCCTCCAGCAGCGTGCGGCCGACACCCCGCCCGCGCGCAGAGCGCGCGACGTAGACGCTGTTCTCCGCGACGCCCGCGTAGCAGCGGCGGCGCGAGACCGGCGCCAGCGCGGCCCAGCCGATCAGGTGCCCGAACCGCTCCGCGGCGAGACGGTGGTCGGCATGGTGCGCCGCGTCCCACTCGGGCCAGGTCGGGAGCTCGGTCTCGAAGGTCGCGAGCCCGTCGCGCATTCCGTCCCAGTAGATCTCCGCAACCGCGGGCCAGTCGTCGGGCGTCATCGCCCTCAGCTCGACACCCAAAGCCACGATCAGCTCGTCGATCACCGCGCGCGATCCGCCTAGCAGTCGTAGTAGAGGGAGAACTCGGCCGGATGCGGTCGCAACCGGACGACGTCGACCTCGTGCTCGCGCTTGTACGCGACCCACGTGGCGATCAGGTCTTCGTCGAAGACGCCGCCGCGGAGGAGGAACTCGTGGTCGGCCTCGAGCGCGTCCAACGCCTCGGCGAGCGAGCCCGGCACCTGGGTGACACCGCGGTCCTCCTCGAAGAGGTCCCAGTCGGCTGGCTCACCGGGGTCGAGTCCGGCCTGGATCCCGTCGAGCGCGGCCATCAGCATCGCCGAGAATGCGAGGTACGGGTTCGCCGACGAGTCCGGGCACCGGAACTCGATCCGCTTCGACTTCGGCGAGTCCGAGTACATCGGGATCCGGATGCAGGCGCTGCGGTTCCGCTGCGAGTAGACGAGGTTCACGGGAGCCTCGTAGCCGGGCACGAGGCGCCGGTACGAGTTCGTCGTCGGCGCGCAGAAGGCGAGCAGCGCGGGCGCGTGCATGAGCAGTCCGCCGACGTACGCGCGAGCGAGCTGGGAGAGGCCCGCGTACCCGGAGCGGTCCGCCATCAGCGGCGTGCCCTCCTTCCAGAGCGATTGGTGCGTGTGCATGCCGGAGCCGTTGTCGCCGAAGATCGGCTTCGGCATGAACGTCACGCTCTTCCCGGCAGCGCGCGCGACGTTCTTGACCACGTACTTGTAGGTCATGACCTGATCGGCCATGCGGGTGAGCGCCTGGTAGCGGAGGTCGATCTCGCACTGGCCGCCCGAGCCGACTTCGTGGTGATGGAACTCACAGGGGATTCCCAGGCGCTCGAGCGTCAGCACCATCGCGGTCCGCAGGTCGGAGAGCGTGTCGTGCGGGGCGGGAGGGAAGTAGCCCTCCTTCTCACGCACGGTGTAGCCGAGACCGGGCTTGCCGGAGTTCCAGTGACCCTCGGCCGAGTCGACGACGTAGTGCGAGCGGTTGGGCCCGAGCTCGTACGACACCTCGTCGAAGACGAAGAACTCGCATTCGGGGCCCATGTACGCCGTGTCCGCGATGCCGGTGGAGCGCAGGTGCTCCTCCGCGCGCCTCGCCACCCGGCGAGGGTCCTTCGCGTACGGCTCGTGGGTGACCGGGTCCGCGATCTCGCAGACGAGCGAGAGCGTCGGCACCTCGGCGAACGGGTCGAGGATGGCGGACGACGCGTCCGGCATGAGCAGCATGTCCGACTCCGAGATTCCCTGCCAACCGCGGATCGAAGAGCCGTCGAAGCCGAGCCCGTCGTCGAAGGCGGACTCGTCGAAGGCGGAGATGGGCAGCGTGACGTGCTGCCACGTTCCCAGCAGGTCGCAGAACTTGAGGTCGACCATCTTCGCCGTCGTCTCGCGCGCCCACTCGAGCGCCTCGCGCGCATCCGGAGCAGTCGCCTGCCCGTTGGTCAGGTAGTGCTTCGTCTCTTCGGCCGCCATGCTGCTCCTCCCGACTCGGACCACAAAAAAAGAGCCCAGGACTCGCTGGTCCTGAGGCTCCATCGCCTCGCCGACCGCCTTCGGCGGCGGCCAACGTGGTCGCACCTTAGCGGATCGAACGGACGCCGTACAGGGCGGCGACCTCTCTCGCGCTCTCGGCGATGCGATCGGCGAGCTCGGCAGGCTCGAGCACCTCGACGTCTGGTCCGAACTGCAGCAGCTCGCGATGCGCCGCCGCGAGGCTCTCGAACCCGACCGTGTACACGCCGTCGCCCCCCTGCAGGTCACGCGGCAGGAACCTGCGCGCGAGATCGCTCGCACGCACCTTCACCTCCACCCGGCGTCGCGAGGCCTCGAACTCCGTCGACCATTCCTCCCAGTAGCCGGCGAGCTCGAAGCCCTCCGGGCGCTCGAACCCGTCGTCGCGGACGCGCACCGACGCGAAGCGCGACACGCGGTAGACGCGCATCCCCGCGGAGCGTCGGGCGACGAGGTACCACACTCCTCCCTTGAGCACGAGCCCGAGCGGGTCGAGCGTCCTGCGCACGGTGCGGCTGCCCTCGCGGTACCGCGCGGCCACGCGATTGCCCTGCCAGACGGCGGCGGCGAGTGCAGGCAGGTGCGGCGTCCGGTCCTCGGCACGGAACCAGCCGCGCGTGTCGAGGTGGAACAGGCGCCCGGAGCGCTCGGCTCGTTCCTGGAGCTCCGGGGGCAGCGCCGCGAGCACCTTCAGCCGTGCGTCGGCGAGCACGCGTCCGAGCCCGAGCTCGGCCGCCGGGCCGACGAACAGCGCCTCCGCCTCCTCGGTGGTCAACCCGGTCAGCCGCGTGCGGTACCCGCCCGCGAGGCGGTAGCCACCGGCGGGCCCGCGCAGGGCCTCGACCGGGACGCCCGCGTCGCCGAGCGCCTCGACGTCCCGGTGGATCGTCCGCACCGACACCTCGAAGTGCTCCGCGAGCTCGGCCGCCGTCAGCTGCCCGCGCATCTGCAGGAGCAGCAGCAGTGCGACCAACCGGCTCGCCCGCATCCGCGGAACATACATGACAGAAGATGGCGGGTTTATGTCGTAGGCTCGCGGAGTACGACGAACGAGGAGGAGAGAGTGCTCGAGTCGAAACACCCGCGCCGAACGCCGACGCCGCTCGACCTCAGCCGCGAGGCGCGCCGTCTCGCGGAACGCGGCCGGCTCAGGCTCGTCCGGGACGACGAGCCGCAGCCGACCAAGGACGTGCTGCGCTTCGACCGTGCGGCGACGCCGCACGACGGCTTCGACCCGGATCCGCGAGCCGCAGCGTGAACGTCTTCAGCAACGACTGGGACGACCCGTTCCCGACACCGGAGGGCTGGCGCGAACACTTTTCGGCGACTCGGCGTCGGTCGGCTCGGGCTGGCGCTCTACGAGCTCCTACCCGGCCAGACCCGGTGCCCGTACCGCTACCCGATCGCCGCCTGTCATGTCGATCCCGAGATCGTCGAGCACGTGGACAGCGGCAAGCCTGCTGGTGATGTCAAGCGGCGAGTCCCAGCGCGGACAACCGCTGTGGTCGGTCCACCGTCTCGACGCGGAGTTCGACTCCTTCGAGAGCGAGCAGCCGAGAACTTGACACGGCTGCTACGGTCTCAGACGGCGATGTTGCTCTTCGGCTGACTCCAATTCCTGCGCGCACCGCCCGGCGGTCCGCCGGGGAGTGCGCTGCGCCTGTGTCCCGCCGAAGGTTTCGTAGGAGCAAGAGATGGTCGCCGTTGAAGTTCACAACCTGCGCAAGGACTTCCTCCGCCGCGATGCGACGCGCACCGGGCTGTGGCGCAAGCGCCGGCGTGTCCCAGCGCTCGAGGGTGTGTCGTTCACCGTCGAGCGCGGCGAGTGCGTCGCCATCCTGGGCCAGAACGGGTCCGGCAAGTCGACGCTCGTCCGCCTGCTCTCGACGCTGCTGCTGAACGACGGCGGCACGGCGGAGGTCTTCGGCTACGACGTCTTCAAGGAGCCGCGCGCGGTCCAGCGACTCGTCAACCGGGTCTCGGTTGAGGCGTCGTTCTTCAAGAAGATGTCGTCCGAGGAGAACCTCGCGTACGCCGCCCGCTTCTACGGCATGGGGCCGAGCGAGACGAAGACGAAGATCCCGGAGATCCTCGGCCGGGTCGGCTTCCCCTCCGACCGAAAGCACGAGGGAATGGAGCACCTGTCACGCGGGATGCAGCAGAAGGTCGCGCTCGCGCGCGCGTTGCTGACCTCGCCGGTGCTGCTGCTGCTCGACGAGCCGACGACGGGCCTCGACCCGCGCTCGAAACTCGAGGTGCAGAACTTCATCCGCGAGATCCGGGCGGCGCACGACGCCACCATCCTCCTGTGCACGCACGACCTCGACGAGGCTGAGCTCCTGAGCGACCGCGTCGGCATCCTCGACCGCGGCAAGCTGATCGCGCTCGCACCATCCGACGAGCTGAAGGAGATGTACGACGCCGAGACGCTCGAGGAGGCGTTCTTCGCCGCCACGGGCCGCGCGTTCGAGGAAGAGGACCACGACCTCGAGAGAGGGGTGTTCGCATGAGCACGATGCCCGGCCCCGCGGTGATGCGCGGCTCGCTGCGCCACGAGCTGATCGGGCTGCGTGGCGTCGTCGAGCGGAACGCGTACCTGATCAAACGCTACGCCTGGTGGGAGCTCGCGTTCTTCATCTGGTCGCTTGCGAACTCGCTGACGATCGTGTTCATCGCGAAGGGCGTCGAGGCGACGGGCGGGCAGATCAACCTGGAGCAGGCACAGACCTCGCTCCTGATCGGCGCGGTCATCTGGTCCTACCTCGGCATCGTCTTCGAGATCCTCACGGAGACCGTCGCGTGGGAGAGGTGGGAGGGAACGATCGAGTACACCTTCATGGCGCCGCTCGCGCGGTCGGTCCACCTGATCGGCATGGGCCTGTTCGCGGTCATCTACGGGGTCATTCGCTCGGCCCTGCTGTTCACGGTGATCGCGGTGATGTTCTCGATCCACTTCCACAACGCGGACTTCTTCTCGGCGCTGCTGATCCTCGCCATTGCGTCGGTCTCGTTCATCGGGATCGGGATGATGACCGCTGTCCTGCCGTTGATCTCGCCGGAGAAGGGCATGCAGCTCGGCTTCATCGCGCAAGGCGTGTTGCTGGTGGTCTCGGGCGTCTACTACCCGGTCTCGGTGCTCCCCGGCTGGATGCAGTGGATCTCGAAGATCTCGCCCGCGACGTACGCGCTGCGGGGTATCCGCAGCGCGATCCTCGAGCACGCGAGTGTCGTCGCGGTCTGGGACGACATCTGGCCGCTGCTCGTGATCGGCGTCGTCGCCGTGCCGCTCGGTCTCTGGACCTTCAAGGCAGGCGAGGTGTACGCGAAGAAACACGGCAAGCTCAAGCGGTCGGGATGATCGACTACTTCGCCGGCCGCATCTCCGAACGGTACGACGAGCGAACGTCGAGGCTGCCGGTCGAGCCGATCGTCGACGTTCTCGTCGCGCTCGCCGGCGAGGGACCGGTGCTCGAGCTCGGGATCGGCACGGGACGGATCGCGCTGCCGCTGGCGGCTCGCGGCGTGCGCGTCAGCGGGATCGATCTCTCCACCGACATGGTCGCGCAGCTGCGCCAGAAACCCGGTGCAGACGACATCGACGTGACGGTCGGCGATTTCGCGACGACGCGCGTCGAGGGCACGTTCTCGCTCGCCTACGTCGTCTTCAACACGATCATGAACCTGACCTCACAGGACGCGCAGGTCGCCTGTTTCCAGAACGTCGCCGACCACCTCGGGTCGGGCGGCCGCTTCGTCGTCGAGGTGGCGACGCCGCCGCTGCAGGGCCTCCCCCGCGGCGAGACGTTCCAGGTCTTCGACGTGAGCCCGACCCATCTCGGCTTCGACGAGATCGGCGTCGCGGATCAGACCCTCGTCTCGCATCACTACTGGTTCGACGGCGACCAGGTCGAACGTTCGTCCCCGCCTTTCCGTTACGTGTGGCCGTCGGAGCTCGACCTCATGGCCCGGCTGGCGGGAATGCAGCTGTGCGAGCGTTGGGCGGACTGGAACCGCGAGCCGTTCACGAGCGAGAGCTCGAGGCACGTCTCAGTCTGGGAGAAGCCGCTCTAGGCAGGCGCGAAGCCCGTCGCGCCAGTGCGGGAGCACCGGCGCGCCCTTCTCGCTGCGCAGCACCGAGTACGCCGGCCGCGCCGCGGGACGTCCGAGCTCCGCCGTCGTCACTCGACTGACGCGGCAGTCGAAACCTGCCTCCTCGAAGATCGCCTCCGCGAACTCGGCCCACGTGCAGTCCCCGGACGCAGCGACGTGCCAGATCCCGAACGGCCGGCCGAAGAGCTCGCGGGTCGCGTGGGCGAGATGCGCCGTGTACGTCGGCGCGGTGCGCTGGTCGTCGACGACGGCCACTTCGTCCTTCGTCTCGCCCAGCCGGAGCATCGTGCGCACGAAGTTCGTGCCGGTCGGACCGAACAAGCCGGACGTGCGTACGATCCACGCTCTGTCCCCCGCAGCCGCCTCGCCGTGCGCCTTCGAGCGGCCGTACGACGACTGCGGGTTCGGAGCGTCGGACTCGACGTACGGCTCCCGCTTGCACCCGTCGAAGACGTAGTCCGTGGAGTAGACGACGAGCGGCGCGCCGAGCTGCGCGACGTTGCTCGTTCCGCCGACGTTCACCGCCGCCGCGCCCTGCGGATCGTCCTCGGCGCCGTCGACGTCGGTCCACGCGGCCGCGTGGAGGACGAGATCCGCCGACAGGCCCGCCGGCGGAGGGTGCGTGACGTCCCAGTCCGCTCGTGTCAGCGGGACCACGTCTTCACCTGCGAGCTCGTCCTGGAGCGCGCGGCCGAGCTGGCCGCCGGCGCCCGTGATCAGGATGCGCCCGAGTCCCGTTCCGACAGGATCGGCGATGAGGTGCTCCAGAGGTGCGCGACGCGCGGATCGTTCCAGGGAATCCCGTGCTCGTCCGGATCATCGGCGTCGTACTCCTCGGTCACGTGGTAGAGCATCACGACGTCGGTCAACGCCTCGTAGCCGTGCGCGAGATGGCCGGGCACGAACACGGCGACGAAGTTGCCGTCGCCGATGTCGACCGCATCCGCCTCGTCCGTCTCTCGATCGAGCGTGACGATGCGCGCGCGGCCGTCGAGACAGACGAACAGGTCGTCCTGGCCCCGCTCGTGGTAGTGAAGGCCGCGGATCGTCCCCTGCCGAGACGCGGAGACGTTCGTCTGACGGATCGGCTTCGGCAGCGTGCGCGCACGGACGATCTCCGCGAGCCAGCCACGCTCGTCCTCGAATCGATGCAAGGGGAAGAGCGTCACGTCGCGGCCGAGATGCGGGCGTCGGACGCGATCGATCACTTCGTAGTACGCGTCGATCGACTCGCCCGCGTCTCCCCAGTAGCCGTTGAACACGTCGAACTCGAGCGAGCCATCGCGGACGTAGTGGTTGTTCACGTCGGTGATCTCGAGCTCGCCGCGACCCGACGGCTCGAGCGTGGCGATCACGTCGAACACGTCCGGCTCGTAGCAGTAGAGACCCGTTACCGCGAGCAATCCCGGAGGGTCGGCCGGCTTCTCGACGATCTCGGCGATCCGGCCGTCCTCGATCCGCGGCACGCCGAGATGGCGGAGGTGCTCCGCCTCGCGAACGTGCGCGAGCAGGACGCGGGCGCCGTGCTCTTGCTGCGCGAAGCGGCGGACTGTCTCGGCAATCCCGGGCTCTCCGTAGACGTTGTCGGCGAGGAGGACCGCGACGCGATCCTCGCCGACGAACTCGCGGGCGAGGCCGAGCGCCTCGGCGATGCCGCCCGGCCGCTCCTGCCGCCCGTAGCGGAGGTCGTCTCCGAGCAGCCGACGGAAGTCGTCCACGTGGTCTGCGCCGGTGACCAGCATGAGCTCGTCCAGGCCGGCCTCGCCACGCAGCGCGTCGACCGCCCATCGCACCATCGGCCGGTCGCCGACGGGGAGCAGGTGCTTGTTCGTGATCTTGGTGAGCGGCAAGAGACGGGAGCCGGTGCCGCCGGCGAGGATCACGCCTTTCATGGGGTGCGATGCTATGGGACATGCGTCCGACCCGACCGAGCTCCGGATGACGCGGATCGCGATCGCGCTGTTCGACGGCGCAGAGGAGCTCGACTGGGCGGGCCCGTGGGAGGTGCTGGCGGCGTGGGCGCAGCAGTGGCCCGACGACAGGCTCGAAGTGTTCACGGTCGCGCGAGGCGCCGACGAGGTCACGTGTGCGAAGGGCCTGCGGGTGCTGCCGGACCGGACGTGGGAGACGGCCGGCGCCGTCGACGTGCTCGTCTATCCCGGCGGCCAGGGCACGCGCCGCGAGCTGGCCGACGAGGCCGTCCTCGAATGGCTCCGCGACCTGCACGAGCGCGACACGCTGTTGACGAGCGTCTGCACCGGCGCGCTCGTCTTCGCTGCCGCGGGCTTCCTCGCAGGCCGACCGGCGACGACCTACTGGAGCGCCTTCGAGTTGTTGCAGGAGCTCGAGCCGACCGTCGAGCCCCGCCCCGACGACCGCTTCGTCGACAGCGGCGAGATCGTCACCGCGGCGGGTGTCTCCGCGGGGATCGACATGGCACTCCACCTCGTCTCGCGGCTCCACTCGCCCGAGCGGGCACGCGACGTGCGCCGCTACATCCAGTACGACCCCGACCCGCCCGTCTGACTACTCGCCCGCGGGCCGCACCGCGACCGACGGCGGCGTCAGCGGCGAGGGCGTCACGCGCACGATGCGGGCGAGCCGAGCCGGCAGCCACCAGTTCCAGCGTCCGAAGATCGCCATCAGCGCAGGCACGAGCAGCGCTCGCACGATGGTCGCGTCGATGAAGATGGCCACCGCCAGGCCGAGCCCGAACTCCTGCAGCCCGACGATCGAGCCCGCGACGAACCCGCTGAAGGCAGCCACCATGACGATCGCCGCGGCTGTGATGATCCGACCGGTCCGCTCGAGCCCGTACGAGACGGCACGGACGTTGTCGTGCTCCTCGTCCCAGGTCTCCCGCATGCGTGAGACGAGGAACACCTCGTAGTCCATCGACAGGCCGAAGAGCATCGCGAACAGGAAGATCGGGATCCACCCCTCGACCTGCGGGAACTGGTACAGGCCCGCAATCGTGTGGCCGAGGCCCCAGCGGAAGAACACGACGAGCATCCCGTACGCCGCTGCCACCGACAGCAGGTTGAGGATCACGGCCTTGAGCGGTAGCACAATCGACCGGAACGCGCGCATCAGCAGGAAGTAGGTCAGCACCAGGACGGCGAGCACCAACCACGGGAACACGCTGTAGGAGCGATGGAGGAAGTCGACCCCCTGCGGCGGCCCGCCGCCGGCGAGCACGCGCACGTCGTCCGGGAAACGCGACCCGGGGATGATCGCGTGCCGCAGGCGCGAGACGAAGTGCTGCGCGGGCTCGTCGCCGTACTCGTGGCGGCCGGCCACGATCACCTGCTCGTAGCGACCGGTCGGGTCGACGAAGCGCGAGCCGAGCCCCGTCTGCAGGAACGCGACCTCCGGGTCGGCCTCGAGGCGCGTGTTCATCCGCGAGATCGCCGACTGCACGGCGGGCGTCTGCACGGACCGGCCTGCACCTGCGTCGATCACGATCTGCGAGGGCGAGAGCGCGCCCGGGCCGACCGCGGCGCGCAGGTAGTTGAGGCCACGGACGGCCTGTGGCGACTGCGGGATGCCCTGCGCCGAACCCGGCGTGAGCTGGAGCGCGAACACCGGGACTGCGGCCGAGAAGAGCAGGAGGACACCTCCCACGAGAAACGCAACCGGCCGGCGCATGATCACGCGTGCGAGTCGCGCCCACGAGCCGTGCTCGTCGTCCGGCCCTGCGAGGTGCGGAAGCGGAACATGCTTGGTCCGCAGCCAGTCGGCGACGGGCACGCGGGCCGTGCCGCGGCGTCCGTACACCGAGAGGAGCGCCGGTTGCAACGTCGCCGCACCGGCGATCGAGACCAACGGGATCAGGAAGCCGCCGACGCCCATCGACCGCATGAACGGCAGCGGCATGAACAGCAGCAGGCCGAGCCCGATGGCGACGGTCGCGCCCGAGAAGATCACCGCCCGACCCGCGGTCCGCATCGTCCGCACGATCGCGTCGTCGACCGAGTCACCGCGCTGAAGCTCCTCGCGAAAGCGGTACACGACCAGGAGCGAGTAGTCGATCGCGATCCCGAGCCCGATCAGCTGGACGAGGTTCGTGACGTAGGTCGCCATCGTCATGTAGTGCGCGGCGACGTAGACGATCCCCAGCGTCCCCGTGATCGTCGCGGCGGCGAAGATGAACGGCATCGTCGTCGCGAGGGAGAGCCCGAAGACAGCGAGCAGGACGATCAGCGCGATCGGGATGGCGATGCTCTCTCCCTTCTTCAGGTCCCGCGAGAAGATCGGATCCAGGTCGTGCTGGATCGCGGCCTGACCGGAGACGTACGCGTCGACGCCCGGTGGCGGACGGAGCTTGCGCAAGATGTCGTCCGTGTAGCCCTTCGCCTTGGCGAGGTTCAGGCTCGAGAGGATCGAGCCGTAGACGACGTCGTCCGGCACGACGCGCAACGCCGTCGCGCGGCCGCCGGGGACGGCCGTCGCTCCGGCCCGGATCGAGCGCTGGAGCTGCGCCGTGAGTCGAGGCGAGTCGGCTCGGACCTTGTAGATGATCAGGAACTCGCCGTCCGAGCGGTCACCGAAGTGCTGCTGCAGGATCGTGCGCGCCTGCTCCGAGTCCGTTCCGGGCACGGTGAACGTGTTCGAGAGGAGCGGGCTCAGGCGTGTGGAGGCGTAGCCACCGGCGAGGATCACGACCAGCCAGAGAGCGATGATCGGCCAGCGAAGACGGAGAACCAAGCGGGTCCACCGGGCCACGACCCAAGAGTAGACGCCGTCGCTACCTTTGAGCCGTGGAGAAACGCCGTGATCTCGCACGGGAGACGGACGACGTGGAACAGCTCGTCACCGAGCTGTGGCAGATCGTTCCGCTCGGCCACGGCATCAGGCACGGCTACCGGCCGCAGGTCGACTGCTTCCGCACCGGCGATCCCCCGCAGCTCGCGATCATCGTCGAGCTGCCCGGTGTCGATCCCGATCGCATCCGGCTTGCCGCCACACCGCGCCGATTCGTCGTCGCAGGCGTGCGCGAACGGCCGAAGGACTGCGGCCACTACCAGCGGATGGAGATCGAGTACGGGCCGTTCCAGCGCGAGGTCACGCTCACCGAGGAGGTCGACCCGGCCGGCGCGAGCGCGAGCTACGAGCGCGGCATCCTCCGGGTGACGCTGCCGATCGTCGTCCGGCCGACGATACGCGAGAGCATCTTGATCGAGGTGACGTTGACCCGATGAGCGAGCTCGTCGAAGAGCAGGCCGTCGAAGAGTTCGCGCTGCCGGCGACACTGCCGGTCCTGCCGCTCAAGGAGACCATCGTGTTCCCGGAGTCGATGGCACCGCTCGCGATCGGCCAGGAGCGTTCGGTGCGGCTGATCGAAGACGTGGTCTCGGGCGACCGCATGCTCGCACTCGTCGCCGCACGCGACCCCGGGATCGACGTCCCCGACTTCGGCGACCTCTACGAGGTCGGCACCCTCGCGATCGTGCAGAAGATGATCAAGATTCCGGACGGGACACTGCGGATCCTCGTTCAGGGGCTCAGGCGCATCCACCTCGTGCGCGAGACGAGGACCGATCCGTACCTCGTCGCCGAGTTCGTCGAGCTCCCTGACGAACTGGAGGAGAGCCGCGAGGTCGAGGCGCTGACGCGCAACGTCCAGTCGCTCTATGCGCGACTGATCGGGCTCGTCCCGTACCTGCCCGAGGAGCTGCAGATCGCGGCGGCGAACGTCGACGACCCGAGCGCCCTCTGCAACCTCGTCGCGTCGACACTGCGACTGAAGCACGAAGAGAAGCAGAAGCTGCTCGAACTCGTCGACGTGCATGCACGACTGCGCGAGGTGTCGACGATCCTCAACCGCGAGCTCGAGGTCTTCGAGCTCGGCTCGAAGATCCAGTCGCAGGTGCAGGAGGAGATGGAGAAAGGGCAGCGCGAGTTCTTCCTGCGCCAGCAGCTGAAGGCGATCCAGGAGGAGCTCGGCGAGGGCGACCCGGAGCACGCCGAGATCACGGAGCTGCGCACTCGCTTCGACGAGCTCGACCTCCCCGAGGAGGCCCGCAAGGCGGTCGACCGCGAGCTCGGCCGGCTCGAGAAGCTCCCGCCTGCCGCGGCGGAGTACGGCGTGATCCGCACCTACCTCGACTGGCTCGTGACCCTTCCCTGGGGGAAGACGACGCCGGACAACCTCGACCTCGAGCGGGCGAGGCAGACGCTCGACGACGACCACTTCGACCTCGAGAAGGTCAAAGACCGCATCCTCGAGCACCTCGCGGTCGCGAAGCTGAAGAACGACCTCTCCGGGCCGATCCTCTGCTTCGTCGGCCCGCCGGGAGTCGGCAAGACGTCGCTCGGGCAGTCGATCGCGCGGACCCTCGGCCGGGCCTTCCAGCGCCTGTCGGTCGGCGGCGTCCGCGACGAGGCGGAGATCCGCGGACATCGCCGCACGTACATCGGCGCCATGCCGGGGACGATCATCCGTGCCCTCCGCGACGCGGAATCACTGAACCCCGTGCTGCTGATCGACGAGATCGACAAGATGGGCG
>DASPSY010000048.1:0-11451 GCA_035623685.1 Gaiellaceae bacterium | reverse complement strand
TCTCGGCGGCGAGCGTGTCGCCCGTCGTCGTGTTCTTCAGGCCGACGCCGGCCGCGATCTCGCCCGCCGTGATCTCCTCGCGCTCCTCGCGGTGGTTCGCGTGCATCTGGAGGATGCGGCCGATGCGCTCGGTCTTGCCGGTCGCCGTGTTGAGGACGCGGTCGCCGGCCTTGATCTTCCCGGAGTAGACGCGGAAGTACGTCAGCTTGCCGACGTACGGATCGGACATGACCTTGAAGGCCAGCGCCGCGAACGGCTGGTCGACCGACGGCTCGCGCACGACCTCCTGGTCCGACTTCGGATCGAGGCCGATCATCGGCGGCACGTCGAGCGGGCTCGGCAGGTAGTCGATCACCGCGTCGAGGAGCGGCTGCACGCCCTTGTTCTTGAACGCGGAGCCGAGCAGCACCGGCGTGATCTCGTCGGCGAGCGTCCCCGCGCGCACGGCGCGGCGGATCATCTCCGGCGTGACCGAGCTCTCGTCCTCGATGTACGCCTCGAGCACCTCGTCGTCGAAGTGCGAGATCGCGTCGATCAGCTGGTGGTGGTACTCCTGCGCCTGCTCGACGAGCTCGGCGGGGATCTCCGTCGTGTCGAACTGCTGGCCGAGGTCGTCCTTGTAGACGATCGCCTGCATCTCGACGAGGTCGACGACGCCCTGGAAGTTGTCCTCCGCGCCGATCGGGATCTGCACCGGGATCGGGTTCGCGCCGAGCCGGTCGCGCATCGACTGGACGGAGGCGAAGAAGTTCGCGCCCGTCCGGTCCATCTTGTTGATGAACGCGATCCGCGGGACCTTGTACTTGTCGGCCTGCCGCCAGACCGTCTCGGACTGCGGCTGGACGCCGGCGACCGCGTCGAAGACGGCGATCGCGCCGTCGAGGACGCGCAGGCTGCGCTCGACCTCGACCGTGAAGTCCACGTGCCCGGGCGTATCGATGATGTTGATCCGATAGCCGCGCCACTCGGCGGTCGTCGCAGCAGACGTGATCGTGATGCCGCGCTCCTGCTCCTGCGCCATCCAGTCCATCGTCGCCGCGCCCTCGTGGACCTCGCCCAGCTTGTGGGTGCGGCCCGTGTAGTAGAGGATCCGCTCGGTCGTCGTCGTCTTGCCCGCGTCGATGTGGGCCATGATCCCGATGTTGCGGACGCGGTCGAGCGCGACGGCTTGTTCTGTCACCTTGGTGCTCAAAGTCTTCGTCCCCCCTCGTCTACCAGCGGTAGTGCGCGAAGGCCTTGTTGGCCTGCGCCATCCGGTAGACGTCGTCCTTGCGCTTGTACGCCCCACCCTGCTGGTTGAGCGCGTCGAGGATCTCGGCCGACAGCTTCTCGACCATCCCCTTCTCGCGCCGGTCGCGGGCGAAGTCCACGAGCCAGCGCACCGCGAGCGTGCGCGCCCGGCGCTGGGGTACCTCGACCGGGACCTGGTAGTTGGCGCCGCCGACGCGACGGCTGCGCACCTCGAGCACCGGCGTCACCGTCTTGACCGCTTGCTCGAGCACCTCGACGGGCGGCTTGCCGGTCTTCTCCGAGACGCGGTCGAGCGCGCTGTAGACGATCTTCTCCGCCGTCGACTTCTTGCCTCGTGCCATCACCTTGTTGATCACCTGCGTGACGAGCTGCGAGTTGTAGATGGGATCCGGCTCGATCGGACGGACCTGGACCTCTGCGCGGCGCGGCATCAGGTGCTCCGCTTCGCGCCGTAGCGCGAGCGCGCCTGCTTCCGGTCCGCGACACCGGAGGTGTCGAGAGCGGCGCGGATGATCTTGTAGCGAAAGCCCGGGAGGTCGGCGGTCCGGCCGCCGCGGATCAGCACCACCGAGTGCTCCTGGAGGTTGTGGCCCTCGCCGGGGATGTACGCCCCGACCTCCTGCCCGTTCGTCAGGCGGACGCGGGCGACCTTCCGCAGTGCCGAGTTCGGCTTGCGCGGCGTGTTCGTGTACACGCGCGTGCACACCCCGCGCTTCTGCGGGGCGCCTTCGAGCGCGGGGCTCTTCGTCGTGCTCTTCGCGCTCTTTCGGCCCTTGCGGACGAGTTGATTAACGGTGGGCATGGACCTCCGGAAAAGACCCTTTTCACACAGCAACGGTCGGCGGGGCCGTCTGGCCCTGCCAACCGGACGACGGATGGTAGCGAAACCGCTGTACTCCCGCAAACCGGGAATCCGGGTTCAAAGCTGGAAACGTGCGGGTTCCGACGGCAGACGGCCCCAGTACAGTGCCACGGCAGCCTGGATGGGGAACATGGCGTGGATCGGCATGTCGGTCGGACTGGGAGTGCTGACGCTCCTGTTACTCGTCGTCCTCGTCGTCCGCTGGCGCCGAGTGGCCAACGCAGACGAGCGCGTGGCGGACGTGGTTGCCTCCCTGAACGAGCGGATGGACGAGCTCGGGCGGGAGCTGGCGAGCGCCCTTGACCGGGCCGAGGAGGAAGGGCGGCGCAGCCGCATCTTCGGCGAGCTGTCCGACACGATCGAGCTGGACGAGGTGCTCGCGCGCACGCTCGAGGCTGCGGAGAGCCTCGAACGGGCGGACGCGGCGCTCGTGATGCTCCCCGAGCACGAGGAAGGGAAGCCCGTCGTCGCGACACTCGGCCTCTCGCTCGAGGAGGCCGAGCGCCATGCTGTGACCGGCCCCCCGGACGGAAGGCTCGCCCGCTCGATCACGATGACCTACACGTATCCCAGGGCCGAGCCGGGGATCGGCCAGAACGGCGGCCAGAACGGCGCCTCAGCGGAGCGGGTCGACGACCTCATCCACGCCGGCCTCGCGGTGCCGATGCCCGGTACGGCGGGCACGGTCGGCTACATCGCGATCTTCACGCGGGAGGCCGACCGTCAGTTCTCGGAGGAGGACGTCGCCGAGCTCGAGCTCCTCGCGGTGCGTGCAGGCCACGCGATCGAGAACGCGCGACGCTTCAGGGAGGCGCGTCAACTGGCGGACCTCGACGCGCTCACAGGTCTCCACAACCGACGTTTCTTCCACGAGACGCTCTCCCGCGAGGTGTCGCGCGCGCATCGCTACAACCGCCGGCTCGCGCTGATCGTGTTCGACCTGGACGACTTCAAGGAGGTCAACGACAAGATCGGCCACCTCGCAGGTGACTCGGTGCTCGCCGAGACCGCCGATCGCGTACGCGGCGTCGTCCGCGCCGCGGACATCGCGTGCCGGGTCGGCGGCGACGAGTTCGCGATCATGCTGCCCGAGGCCGGGATCGAGGAAGCCGACCAGCTCTACCGCCGCATCCAGAGCGCCGTGGCCGGCCGGCCGATCCCGCCTGCAGGTCGGCTGTTCCTCTCGGCAGGCGTCGCGGAGCTGAGGCCAGAGGACGACGTCGTCTCGTTCTTCCAGCGCGCGGACGACGCGCTCTACCGCGCGAAGGACGCCGGCAAGGGCCGCGTCGTCACCGCGTCCGCCGCCCGGCCGGTAGCCTGAGCGCCGGCGCTAGCCTCCGCGCCGTGGACGACCGCCCGGCGCTGCTGCTCAGCATCGACTTCGAGGACTGGCACCAGCTCGTGCACCGGCGCGTCGGCCGCTCGGACTGGAACCGGCCGTACCCGGAGTTCGAGCGCCAGACGCAGGCGCTGCTCGACCTCCTCGACCAGCTCGGCGCTCGCGCGACGTTCTTTCTCCTGGGGATGACGGCCGCGAACTACCCGGAGCTCGTGCGCGAGCTCGTGTCGCGCGGACACGACGCGGGCTCGCACGGGTTCGCGCACGTGCGCGTCCACGATCAAACGCGGACCGAGTTCCACGCGGACCTGGCGAGAAGCGTCGAGACGATCGAGCAGCTGACGGGTTCGCGCCCCGTGGCCTACCGAGCTCCGGCGTTCTCGATCGGGCGCACGACGGTCTGGGCCTACGAGGAGCTCGCCGACCTCGGCTTCCGCTGCGACACGAGCCAGTACGACTCGCCGCGCGTTCGCGACCGGCTCGGCGCGATCCCGCGTGCGCCGTACCTCATGCGCCTCGAGAGCGGACGCGAGCTGTGGGAGCTGCCGGTTGCGGTGTGGAGCTCCGTGCCGGTCGGGGGCGGCGCGTACTGGCGCGTCGTGCCGATGCCGGTCCTGCGCCACGGGCTCGAGGCGGTCGGCGAGGACAACGCCTTCCCGATGCTCTACTTCCACCCGTACGAGTTCGCGCCCGAGCCGCTGCATGCATCGCTCCCGCCGAATCCAACCGGCAAGCAGCGGCTGACGGCCGCCACGCGAGCCGCCTGGCGGAACGCCGGTCGAGGTCTCGTCGCCCGCCGCCTGCGCACGCTCGCGCGCGACTACCGTCTCGTCTCGTACGATCAGGTGCATGACGACATCGCCCGACGCTACGGGACGCGTACGCGAGCACTTTCGCCGCAAGGCGTTCTCGTTTGACCGCCTGTACGACGAGGATCACGCGCTGCAGAGGTTCTTGCGGCCAGGGCTGTTCGACCGCCGCGAGCTCGCGCTCTCGGTTGCGTACGGCTACGAGGCGCCGAGCGTCCTCGACGTCGGCGGCGGCTCGGGACGGATCGGGGAGCCGCTGCTCGAGCAAGGCGCGTCGCGCTACGTGGACGTCGATCTCTCGGACACGATGCTGGACCTCGCGCGCGAGCGTCTCGGACGGTTCGCGGAGCGAATCGAGCTCATCCAGGGCGACTTCCTCTCGGCGCCGGTCGACGGCCCGTTCGACGTCGTCCTCGCGCTCGGCTACTTCGACTACATCGGGGACGCCGAGTTGCACACTCGGCGCATGGGCGAGCTCTGCGCTGGCTCGGTCGTTGCGAGCTTCCCCAGATGGACATGGTCGAAGGGGCCGATCCGCAAGGTGCGGTACGAGCTGATCAACAACTGCCCGATCTTCGACTACACGGCCTCCGGACTCCGCACGCTGTTCGGCGACGCCGGATTCGAGGATGTCGACCTCCGCGAGGGCAAGAGCGGCTTCCTCGTGCACGCGCAGAAGTCGGGCGCTACGAGCTGAGCTGGAGGAACGGCAGATACTCGGTGAGGTCGGCCTCGCCGAGCGCCGGCAGCTCGTCTCGCCAGCAGACCGCGTCTCGGAACGAGCTCGACTGCTTGGCCGCGATCCAGGCTGGATACCTCTCGTCGCGTGCCTGTGCGACGAGCGTCGCCTTGATCGAGGCGAGGGTCTGCGCGGATGACACTGCGCCAAGCGTCGTCGGCGGCCCGAGCGGCCGCACGCGCACGCTGCCGGTTGCCGTCCACGCCTGCGACCAGCGGCCGGCCGGGAGGTTCATCACCGACGGGGGCGCGCTCGCCGCGATCGCGTAGCCGCGCTTGTGGCCACCGAGCCAGGTCGCGGCGGAGGCCGTCTGGACGAGGCGCACGGGCTCGTCGGCATAGGTCTGTAGGAAGTCCGTGATCGAGCTGGCGGTCGGCGCGGCGACGGGGATGGCTTGCTCGAGCCTCGTCCGTCGCAGTTCGTCGGCGATCGCGCCGCGCGCCGCGGCCAGTGAGGTCTTGGCGCCGACGATCGCGGCGATGTACGCGCTCCGCGACCCGCCGAAGTGGAGCGCGATGATCAGCCGCTCGGCCGCGAGCACGTCTGCGGGACTGACCCGCACCGCGTGCGCCTCGAGCGCACGGCCGTACGCCGTCGAAAAGGCGAGCTCGGCATCTCCGGTGAGCGCCTGGAGTGGCCTGATCGCCGACCACGTCACGGAGCCGACACCGCTGATCGCGCAGCGTACGTTCGCCGGAAGGCTCAACTGCCCCTCGACACGCGAGCGGTCGAATCCCTTGCCCGCGACCGCAGGGCCGTCGCAGAACGAGGGATTCCGCGCCCACAGGTAGACACACGCGGCGCGCGCCTTGTCCGGGTCGATCTCGCCGGGGGTCGTCTTGTACTCCGCCCAGCCCCAGGACCAGATCGAGTTGATGTGCATCTCCTTCGCCACCTGCTTCGCGGCCAGCGCCTGGAGCTTGACCGTCTCGAACCACGAGGTCGCGGGCTCCAGGCCCTCTCGGCCGCCCTGCCCTTTCGTCGTCTGGAAGCCCAGGAAGAGCCCCAGCTTCGATGTCGGGATGCCTGCCTTCGTGAAGCCGAGGATGCCGTTGCGAAATGCCGTGCGTATCGTCCGGCTGCCGAGGATCGGGCCTTGTTTGTAGAGGAGCGGTGCCGGGAAGTACACCTCGCGCACGATCCCGGCGACCTGGCCGACCGAGCGCCACCAGTCGCCGGCATCGCCTGCGATGTACGGTGCGCTGTTCACGAGCAGCCACGGCTGGCCGCCGAGCTCGTTAAGGCGCTGGAGGAAGCGGAGGACGTTCGCGCGGTACTGCGCGTTCGTCGGCGTCCAGGGCGATGCGAGATTGGCGCCGTACAGCTCGTTCTCGGCGATCACGGGGTTCGAACAGTGCGTCGAGTTCTCGACGTAGATGAAGAACTTCTGGGCGCGCGCATCGATCAGCGACGGATCGGCGGGAGCGCTCGGCAGACCGACACGACCCTTCAGATGCGGATCGAAGTACACGGTGTCGCCCCCGAGCGCTCGGATCTCGGCCGGCAGCCCCAGGTTCGGCACAGCGGCGATCAAGCCGGGCTTCGCGAAGAGCTTCCAGAACGGAACCGACCCGTCTGCGTAGTCGTACCAAAGCGGCGGTGCCGGCAACGTGCACGTGTGGAGGTCGGTCGGTGGCTGGGTGGGCACCGGGTCGGCGCCTGCGCTCGAGCCCCCTGCGAGCAGCGCCACCACGAGCCCCAGCACGACCCCGAGCCTTCGCACCTCGCCCACTGTAGCCGTGGCGGCGGCCCGGTCCAGCCACGCTCACAGACTGCTTACGTCTTCCCGGATGCTCGGCCGAGAGCACCCGGAGACGAACGAGGCCGGGCGATGCCCGGCCTCGTCACGTTGCCTCGAAGGGTCGAGCTACTCGTCGACTTCGGGGATCTCCTCTGTCTCGGCAGGCTCGCTCGGCGCCGCCGCCTCGGAGCCCGGTTCCCCGTCGAAGTCGAGCGTCAGCCCGCTCAGGCCGTTGCCGCTGTCGGAGTCGATCTCCTCCAGCGCCGCCAGGAGCTGCTCCTCGGTGGCCGGACGCATGTACGCCGACGGCGGCACCTTGTCGGACGGGCCGATCTCGATCGTGCGGTAGCGCTTGAGCCCGGTCGCAGCTGGGATCAGCTTGCCGATGATCACGTTCTCCTTCAGCCCGAGCAAACGATCGACCTTGCCCTCGATCGACGCGTCTGTCAGTACCTTCGTCGTCTCCTGGAACGAGGCGGCGGAGAGGAACGACTCGGTTGCGAGCGACGCCTTCGTGATCCCGAGGATCAACGGCTCGTACGTCGCCTGCTCCTTCTTCTCCTTCTTGAGCCGCGCGTTCTCGCGATCGACGATCGCCTTGTCGACGAGCTGGCCCGGCAGCAGATCGCTCGCGCCGGCGTTCTCGATGCGCACCTTCTTCAGCATCTGCCGGACGATCAGCTCGATGTGCTTGTCGTGGATCTCGACGCCCTGTGACTTGTAGACCTTCTGCACCTCGCCGACGAGGTACAGCTCGGTCGCGGTGTAGCCCTTCAGTCGCAGCAGGTCTCCCGGGTTCAGCGAGCCCTCGTGGAGCGCATCGCCCGGCTCGACGACGTCGCCCTTCGACACGAGCATCCGCGTGCGTCGCGGCAGCTGGATCGGCTTCGGCTCCTCGTCGTCGTTGACCTTGTCGGGGAGGATGGTGACCTTCGGCCCACGCTCGGTCTCCTCGATGTCGACGCGGCCTCCTTCCTCGGCGAGGATGGCGGCACCCTTCGGGTTCCGCGCCTCGAAGATCTCGACGACGCGCGGCAGACCGTGCGTGATGTCGGCGCCGGCGACGCCGCCCGTGTGGAACGTACGCATCGTCAGCTGCGTGCCCGGCTCGCCGATCGACTGGGCCGCGATGATGCCGACCGCATCTCCGATCTCGGCCATCTCGCCCGTGGCGAGGAACGTCCCGTAGCAGACGCGACACACGCCGAACTCGCTCTTGCACTTGAGCACCGACCTGACCGGCAGCTTCACGTCGTCGGCGGCGTCGCCGAGGTCCTCGAGGATCTCGGAGAGGGCGAGCGGCGTCAGCTCTTCGCCTTTCTCGGCTACGACCGTCTTGCCGGGCTTCCCGGAGGCGAGCGGACGATGCACGTCGGTGGCGAGCGCGCGCCCGAGCAGGCTCTTGTTCACGCCCTCGGGAACGCGGATGGGGAGCTCGACGAACTCCTTCGTCTTGCAGTCGTCCTCGCGGATGATCACGTCCTGCGACACGTCGACGAGGCGGCGGGTCAGGTAGCCCGAGTCCGCTGTCCGCAGCGCCGTGTCGGCGAGGCCCTTGCGGGCGCCGTGAGTCGAGATGAAGTACTCGAGCACCGACAGGCCCTCCATGAAGTTCGCCTTGATCGGACGCTCGATGATCTCGCCCTTCGGATTCGCCATCAGCCCGCGCATGCCGGCGAGCTGGCGGATCTGCTTCGACGAGCCTCGTGCACCGGAGTTGGCCATCATGTAGATCGGGTTCAGCTCGAAGAAGGTGCGCTCCATCGCGTCCGCGACCGTGTCGGTCGCCTCGGTCCAGATGTTGACGATGGACTCGTGCCGCTCCTCCTCGGTGATGAGCCCGCGCTCGTACTGTGCCTCGACGCTCGAAACGCGGTTCTCGTACTCGGCGAGGATCTCTTCCTTGTCGGGCGGGATGACGATGTCGTTCTTCGAGATCGTCACGCCTGCCTGCGTCGCGTAGTGGAAGCCGAGGCTCTTGATCTTGTCGAGCACGTTGGCGATCGTGTGCGCGCCGTACCGGTCGACGAGCTGGCTGATCAGCGCGTCGATCTCGCGCTTCGGAAGCGTGCGGTTGATGTAGTCGTGATCGAGCTCCTCGTCCTCGTAGACGACCTCCTCGAGCGCCCGCTCGACCTCCGCGTTGAAGATCACGCGCCCCGGAGTCGTGAGGATCGTCTCGTCGCCACGCCGGTACTGGATCGGCTGCTGCAGCGTCACCTGGTGGGCGTCGAGCGCGAACTCGACCTCCTCCTCGGACTGGAACCTGAACGGCCGCGGATCGAGGTCCTCGGCCTGCATCGCCGACAAATCCTGGTCGCAGTACGTCAGGTAGTACGTGCCGAGGACCATGTCCTTTGTCGGCGTCGCCAGCGGACGCCCGGACGCCGGCGACAGGATGTTGTTCGACGAAAGCATCAGCACGCGCGCCTCGGCCTGAGCCTCGGCCGAGAGCGGCAGGTGGACGGCCATCTGGTCGCCATCGAAGTCCGCGTTGAACGCGTGGCAGACGAGGGGGTGCACCTGGATCGCCTTGCCCTCGACGAGCACGGGCTCGAACGCCTGGATGCCGAGACGGTGGAGCGTCGGCGCGCGGTTCAGGAGCACCGGGTGCTCGGCGATTACCTCCTCGAGCACGTCCCAGACCTCCTCGGTCATGGAGTCGACGTACTTCTTGGCCGCCTTGATGTTCTGGACCGACTTCCGCTCGACGAGCCGGCTCATGATGAACGGCTTGAAGAGCTCGAGCGCCATCAGCTTCGGCAGCCCGCACTGGTGCAGTTTCATGCTCGGCCCGGAGACGATCACCGACCGACCCGAGTAGTCGACGCGCTTGCCCAGCAGGTTCTGGCGGAACCGTCCCTGCTTCCCTTTCAGCATGTCCGAGAGCGACTTGAGCGGGCGGTTGCCCGGCCCCGTCACGGAGCGGCCGCGCCGGCCGTTGTCGAACAGCGCGTCGACCGCCTCCTGGAGCATGCGCTTCTCGTTGTTGACGATGATCTCGGGCGCGCCGAGGTCGAGCAGCCGCTTCAGCCGGTTGTTCCGGTTGATCACGCGGCGGTACAGGTCGTTGAGGTCGCTCGTCGCGAACCGGCCGCCATCCAGCTGGACCATCGGCCGCAGCTCCGGCGGGATCACCGGGATCGCCTCGAGGATCATCCACTCCGGCCTGTTCTCCGAGGTGATGAACGCGTTGACGACCTTCAGCCGCTTGATCGCACGCTGCTGCTTCTGTCCTTTCGACGTCCGGATCGTCTCGCGTAGCGACGCAGCCTCTGCGTCGAGGTCGAGGTCCTTGAGCAGGTCGCGGATCGCCTCGGCGCCCATGCCGCCGCGGAAGTAGACCCCGAAGCCGTACGGCGAGCCGAAGCGGTCCTTCAGCTCGCGGAACAGCTGCTCGTCGTTGACGATCAGCTTCGGCTCGAGGTCCTTGAACAGCAACCACGTCTGCTCGAGACGGTTCACGGAGTCGACGGCCGCGTCGCGCGCGTCTTGGCGGCGCGACTCGATGTCGAGATACATCTCGCGGACCTTCAGCGACCACTGGACGATCGCGTCGAGGTCCTCCTTGCGGATCTTGCCGTCCGTGCGCAGACACAGGTCGTTCGCGAGCTCGCGGATGTCCTCCTCGCCGTCCCATGTGTCGACGACGTCGGCGAGCAGCCCGTTGCCGAGCTCGCGCGAGCGGTCGAGGTTCTTGAAGTCGACCTTCTCGACGAACTTGGCGTCCTCCTCGCCGGTCTCCTCACCGTCGAGGAGCGCGTCGAGGATCCGGTTGATGTGCTTCGAGATCGCGCCTTTCTTGGAGCCACTGGCCTTCGCCTGCTGCTTGAAGAGCGGGTCGAGCCCGCCCAGGATCTGCTCAGCCGCGGCGACGACGTTCTCGAGCTCGCGCGGCGTGAGCCGGCGGTCGTCGCGGATGGCCGCGTTGCGGACGAGCTCGCGGATCTTCTTCGAGTCCTCGGTCGTGATCTTCCCGACCAGCTCGACGAACATCCCGCCCGCCAGCGCGCGCGCCTCCTCGAGGGGCGGCAGCACCTGCTCCTCGGCCCAGTTCGACAGGCCTCGCGACCAGAAGTCGTCGTCCTCGTCGAAGCCCTTGTCCTTGCCCTTGGCGAAGTAGTCGCGACGCCGCTTCAGCCGATCCTCGAGCGCGGCGAGCGCCTCGTCGCGATCGACGTCGATGCGCTCGGACTCAGCGCGGACCTTGTCCTCGAGATCGGCGAGATCCTTCTTGCGCGCCTCGACGTCGACGGCCGTGACGATCGACGCTGCGAAGTACAGGACCTTCTCGAGCTCGCGCGGCGCGATGTCGAGGAGGTAGCCGATGCGGGAGGGAACGCCCTTGAAGAACCAGATGTGCGACACGGGCGCCGCCAGGTCGATGTGCCCCATCCGCTCGCGGCGAACCTTCTGCCGCGTCACCTCGACGCCACATCGCTCGCAGATGATGCCCTTGTAGCGGACGCGCTTGTACTTGCCGCAGTAGCACTCCCAGTCCTTCGTCGGACCGAAGATGCGCTCGCAGAAGAGGCCGTCACGCTCGGGCTTGAGCGTCCGGTAGTTGATCGTCTCCGGCTTGGTGACCTCACCCGACGACCAATCGCGGATCTGCTTGCTCGACGCGAGACCGATCCGGATCGCGTCGAACTCGTTGATATCGATCAAAGTGCTAATCGCCTCTCTTCTTCGGGTCGTCAGTTCGCAAAA
>DASPSY010000010.1:0-10799 GCA_035623685.1 Gaiellaceae bacterium | reverse complement strand
ACCTCCGTCCGGGAGCTCGCGGCGCACGACGAGACGGTTTCCCGCCCAGCCTTCGACGAGGTAGCGGTCCGGTGCTGACGACCAGACGACCGGTGCGGCCGCCGGCGTCCGGCGCACGACGACGTCGCGCAGATACGGCGTGTTGGCGAGGTAGTCCGGCGTCGTCCCCTGCGCGTACGCAAGTTCGCCGTCGGCACGCCACGCCGCCGACAAGCTGCCTGCGCCGAGTGCGACGTCGGCGCCCGTCTGCAGGTCGCGAACGCGGAGCAGGGGCCATCCGAGGGGATCGCCCGTCCGGATTCCTTGCGAACCGAGCGACTGCTGCCAGTCGATCTGCTTGGCCCACCGCCACGTGTTGTAGGCGACGTAGCGTCCGTCACGCGACGGCACCGCAGCAGGACCGAGATTGCCGACCAGGGGTGCGCTCGCCGGGAGGTCGAGCGTCGCGGGACCAGTTGTCAGGCCGAGCAGCCGGCGCGCCCGCACGATCGCACCGGTCGGCGCCGCACGACTCACGCGCACGGCCGCACGTCCACTTCGCGCAGAGGTCCCTCCGGCCGTGACGAGATGAATGCTCAGGCCGACCGCGACGAGCACGAGCGCCGAGCTGAACCAGACGAGCCTCTTCATCGACACCTCCTGTCGGACTCGTCGTCACGCTACGGCGAGAACGCGCACGCGTGGTGAACGGCTTCGTGCCATCACTCCAACTCTTGCAGTGCTCACGACTCACGCTAGATGTCCATTTCGGACGAGAGTGTTAGCCTGCAACCACGGGGACGGACACGGATGACGGAGATCGACGAGCGTCTGCGCCTGCTGCTCGAGCAGGGTGAGGAGGTTGGTTGCCTCAACCTCTCCGCAGTGGAGGATTTTCTCAAGGCGGCCGACCTCGACGACGAGCAGGTCGAGGGATTCTTCGAACAGCTCGAGGAGCGACACATCGTGTTGACGGACGACTGCGCCCGTCCTGCGGCCGAGCACGACCCGACCTATGTCAACGACGAACTCGTCATCGCGACCACGGATGCGCTTCAGCTCTTCCTCAACGAGGCCGGGAAGTACAAGCTGCTCACCGCTCAGGAGGAGGTCGAGCTGGCGAAGCGGGTCGAGCGTGGTGACAAAGAGGCGAAGGACTTGATGATCAACTCCAACCTCCGGCTCGTCGTCTCGATCGCGAAGCGCTACCAAGGCCATGGTGTCTCGCTCCTCGACCTGATCCAGGAAGGGATCATCGGCCTGATCCGAGCCGTGGAGAAGTTCGACTGGCGGCGTGGCTACAAGTTCTCGACGTATGCGACGTGGTGGATCAGGCAGGCGGTGCAACGCGGCGTCGCCAACAAGTCGCGGACGATTCGCATCCCGGTGCACGTCGCCGAGCGAGAACAGAAGATCGCGCGCGCCGAGCGTGAACTGATGCCGAAGCTCGGACGCCCCGCGACGGATGCCGAGGTGGCGAAGCACGCGAAGCTCCTGCCGAAGCACGTGGCCGAGGTTCGAGCAGCGGCGCGCGCCGTCACGAGCCTCGACCGTCCCATCGGCGAGTCGGGAGACACGTCGTACGGCGAGCTCTTCGCGGGCGAGGGACCAGAGCCAGCGGAAGAGGTGCACGTGAGCCTCGCCGAGAACGCGGTTCGCGACGCGGTCGAGACGCTGCCCGAGCGCGAACGAGCGGTCGTGAAGCTCCGGTACGGGATGGACGGCGATCCAGACCCGAAGTCGCTCGAAGAGGTCGGGCGGATCCTGGGCCTCACCCGCGAGCGCGTTCGCCAGCTCGAGTCGGCCGCGCTTCAGCGTCTCGCCGAGCGGCGCGAGATCGAAGCGCTCCAGAAGGTCTAGTCCGAATCGGCCTCTGGCGCGGCCGCGCGTCCGCTCCTATCGTCGAGCGAGTGCGTGCGAGCCCACGTGACGTAGCGATTGCGCTCGGGGCGTTGCTCGCAGCGGGCGCCCTGCTGATCCACCGCGCGGGCTCGCACGCGCGGGCGTTTCCTGCGAGCGCGACGCGCACGCCGGGCGTGCTCAACCCGGACGTCACGCAGACAAACATCCACTCGACGATCTGCGTGCGCGGCTGGACGAGGACGGTCCGCCCGCCGGTCGAGTACACGAACGAGCTGAAAGTGAAACAGATGCACGACTACGGCGAGGCCGGGCCGCCGTCGCACTATCAGGAGGACCATCTGATCAGCCTCGAGCTCGGCGGCGACCCGCGCGACCCGCGCAACCTCTGGCCCGAGCCGTATCCGAGGGCCGGGCAGATGGACCAGATCGAGAACCAGCTGAACGCGAAAGTCTGCTCTGGAGCGATGTCACTCGCGGACGCCCAGCGCAAGGAGTCGTCCATCAAGCACACCGTCGGCTGACGGCGAAGCGCGCGGCGGTCCGCTACTCGTCCGCCGGAAGAGAGCGCGCCGACGAACTGCGCTTCGAGACGACTCGCCCGAGCGCCCTCTGGCGAAGCGCGACCGCGCTCTTCGCGACGTTCCGCATCGACTCGAGCGAGCGATAGCGCGACCGGCGCACGAGCGGGACGACGAGCTCCGACGTGCCGTACTTGCGCTTGTAGCTGCCGCCTCCGCCACCGAAATCCATCTCACGCACGCCTCGTTGCCGCCAATAGCGAATCGCGTGCCAGACAAGGGCCTCGTTCGGCCGAAGCTCTTGGTACTGACGCCAGCTGGCGCCGCCCCAGAAGTACATCGCCTTGTTCATTGCGGGGAAGATGGCGGTCGCGATGCACTGCCCGTGCTCGTCCCTCGCACGGAGGAGCAACAGACGCTCGGTAGGCTGCAGGTGCCGGATCAGAGTCCGGACCCGCTCGACGCCGTACGTGGGAACGAGCGACTGTCTTCCGAACACGTCCCTCAGCTGCTCGTAGTAGTCGTCGGCAAAGCCGAGATCGGTCGACTCCTCGACGACCACCCCGAGCCGCTCCGCCTTGCGGATGTTGCGTCGACACGCACTCGTCATCCCCGCGAGGAGCGCGTCTTCGTCGGGCGTAAGATCGAGCGTGAACGTCGGCAGCCTGCTGTACGCGAGGCCGAGGCTGCTCACGTCGTCGACGGTGAGCGCGCGATCAGCGACCTCGACGTGCAGACAGCGGAGCGTGCCGAACGCGAACGAAAGCAGTGCCTCGAGGGCGTCCCGACGTGACACGCTGTCACGCAAGTTGAACCCCATGTACTGCGTCGTCCAGCCAGGGAACGGGCTTCCGAGCATTCGAATGCCGGAGCGTCGGACCACGAGCCCGGTGAAGTAGCCGACTGTCTCCTTCCCGGAGCGGACGGCCGCGACCACGGGCTCGCCGCGCTGGGAGGACGCCACGAACGACACCCACGCCTTGGTCTGGTAGACGACCCGATCGTCGAACGCGTCGAGAGCGTCCCAGTCGATGTCGGCTAGGTCGAGTGGCGCAAGCCTCAGGTGGGTCATCGCACGTGGCCGGTCATCTCTGCCGGCAAGCTCGCGAACGGCCGCCCGTCAGAACGACCAACGCACGAGCGGCTGCCTGCGACCGCGCACTCTGTCGGCCATCGCGGCCGCGGAGTACCACGTACCGGTCACGAATCGCATCACCGGTCCGAAGCTGTATGCCGCGGGCGCCCCCAAGAAGTGAAGGCCGGCCACCGAGGACTCGAGACCGGGCGCGAGAACCGGGTAGCCGCCGACGTGCTCGATGGACGAGACGAGCCCGCGTCCGAGGAACGGATAGTGCCGCACGTCGACCTTGTAGCCGGTCCCGAGCAGGAGGTGGTCCACCTCGCGATCCGAGCCATCGTTCAGCGTGACGCGGAGATGACCGTTCTCGGCGGCGGCCGAGACGAGCCTCCGGTCGGAGGTCAGCGGGATGTCTCTGACCCGGTCGCGCAGCCAGTGGCCGCCTGCGGGACGGATGCACCGGTACGCGAGCGGATCCTGCTTGCTCCGCGGCAGTCGGCGGAAGAGGTCGGGCGACGCGGCGATCCAACCGGACCGGGGTCCGCCGATGTCGGTCGGCGCGGACGGCCAGCGCAGACCGCCTCCTGCCTTGCCTCTCAGCCACCAGATCGAGCCGGCGCGAAAGACGACCTCTACGGTCGCCGCTCCTTCCTCGTGGAGCAGTGCCGCGGACTCGAGTGCGCTCTGGCCAGAGCCGAGCACGAGCACGCGTCGGCCCTTGAAGGTGGACAGGTCGTTGTGGGCAGAGGAGTGAGAGACGAGCTCGGACGGCAGCGACGCCAGTTCGTCGGGGATGTGGGGGAACGGTGCGATGCCGGCCGCGGCGACGACGACGCGCGTGTGCAGCTCGCCGCCGTCGTCGAGCGCAAGCCGAAACGAGCCGTTGTTACGCTCGACCGAGCCGACCTTGCGTCGATCCACATCGGGTGCGACCTGCTCGAGATACCACTGTGCATACTCGAGGAAGTCCTCGAGAGGAAGTGGAGACCGAAGCTCATGCCCTCGCTCCCGCGCCCACCGCTCGAGCGTCAGCGCTCGGTCGGGCGAGGCGATGTTGCAGGCACGGAGCGCGGAGCGCAGCAGCATCCCCGCGGGCATGTTGTCGCGCCAGAACTCCATCGGGTTGCCGAAGATCACCGTCGAGATGCCCGCGTGGCGGAGGTAGGCGGCAGCGGCGAGCCCGTGCGGCCCCGCGCCCACGACAGCAACCTGGAAATCGTCTCGCGTTGTCGTCACAGAAACAGATGATGCCAGCAGGTGCCGGCTCTCCCCGCAGCCCTATCGGCGGGAGGCGGCGGCCTCTTGAGCAATCTCGGACTTGACGGCGATGCCGAAGAGCCGCCCGTGGTCGTCGTGCTCCGCGACGAGCCAGCGCGGCCCGGCCTTGCCCTCGGCAAACCGCCTGAAGGCGTGGTTGAGATTGATGTCGTCTGTCACGATCGCGCCGCCGGGCGTGAGCCGAGGCCAGACGCGCTCGAGTTCGAAGCTGATGTTCCTGACGGTGTGCATGCTGTCGTGGACGAACAGGTCGATCGCGCCGAGCCGGGCGAGGAGCTTCGGCAGCCTTCGGCGACTCGAGCCCTCGCAGAGCGTCCACCGGCCGCGCAGCCCTTCGGGGACGGCGATCGCGATCGATGCATGGAGTGCGGTGTCGACCGCCGTCGGGAGATCGATGCTCCACAGCGCGCCGTGGTCGTTCCGGGCGAGGGCTTGCAGGACGAAGCGCGTCGTCACGCCACGGCCGACTCCGGTCTCCACCACCCGCTCGGGCTGCCGACTACGCACGAGGCAGTAGACCGCGAGCGCGAGAGCCGAACCGGCGTCGTCCCAGCTCCCGAACGTCCCGCGGCCGAGCGGCAGGCCGCGCGCCCACAACTCGGCGTCGAGCTCGGCCCAGAGTGGCCCGAACTCGTCGCCGGCCGCGCAGGGCCAACGCAGGCCGAGGAGGTCGTGGAGGCTCCTGTGCCAGTCCTCGGCCGGTTGGTACAACTCCCACGCGTTCGTTCCCCATCGGCGCTCGCTGAGCCGCTCGAGGATGCGTTCCTTGCCCTCGTACGGGTCGATCAGGAGCGCCCGCGCCGCCTTCGCGTAGTACCGGGCGTCACCCATGGTCCAGCCGCGCGCGTGCGCGACCTCGAGCGAGGACGATCGCCCTGGCGACCATCGGTGCAGGGTCGTTCAGTCGGAAGTAGGCGTGCACGACGCGTCGCCGTGGCGCGAGGGCCGCGCCGGCGCGCCGCAAACGGCCGTGCCGAAGTTGCGCAAAGGCATAACGGATGTCCGCGTCTTCCCAGCGGTAGCGCATGCCCGGCTGGGCAGTCGAGGGGTAGGTGCTCGGCCGCCCGAGCAGATGATCGCACCAGATGACCGCGAACGGCGTCCCCGCGCTCGCCGCGAGCGCCATCGACCCGTAGAGCCTCGGGTTGACGTCGATCGTCCGCAGCTCTCCGGACCCGTTCTGGATCAGCTCGATCTCGAAGATCCCCTCCCAGCCGAGGTGCCGGAGCAGACTCGTGACCTGGTTCTCCAGGCCTACCGGCGGCACGATCGTCTCGCCGAACGCAACATTGCCGCCGTCGGGTGGCCAGGTGCGCAGGTAGCGCGACGCGGCGAAGGCGAGCAGTCCCTCAGCAGTCATGACTCCGGCCGCGGAGTAGACCATTCCGGATACCGCACGCTGGACGAGGAACGGAACCCCGAAGCGATCCACGAGCCGCGCGAGCCGAGCCCGGTCGTGGACCAGCTCGCTTCCTCGTTGCTCGATCCGACCGTCGAGCTCGAAGAACGTTCGCCGTGCCTTGATCACGATCGGGAAGCCGAACTCGCTCGCCGCGGCCCCCGCATCGGTTGCGCTGTGGCAGACGACCGCGTCAGGTGCCGGGATCCCGGCAAGAGCTGCGGCCTCCTGCAGTCGGATCTTGTCGGTGCAGGCATCGACGACCGCGTGCGACGGTAGGCCGAGCCGCGTGTAGGGCTCGAGCAGCTCACGGCGCCGAGAGATCGCGACGAGCGCTGCATCGCTCGCCGGCAAGATCGCAACGTACTCACGTTCTCGCACGATCGCAGCGAGTCCGTCGACGAACGCATCAGGATCGCGCTTCGCATCGACGAGGGTGTGCCGCTCTGAGCAGAACCGCGACCAATGCGTCGCCGCCGGCGTGACGTCGGCCACGGCCGCGACGCCATACCCCGCCTTGCTCAAGCTGCGGCACGCGGCAAGCGCGAATCGCTCCTGCGCCGAGGTGACGATCACGCGATCGCCCGCCGGCCGAGTCGTCACTCCGCAACCTCGCGGTGGCTCGGTCGTCGACGCGCCGCCGCCACGGACTGGACCGCCGGACGGCCGTACCGCCACGCCGCGTGGGCGAGCCGGCCGGGAACCGTGCGCGCGAATGCTTGGATCCTCACGCGTTCCGCGACGTCGCGAGCCCAGTCGAGCTTGTACGGATCGGCGTCGCCGAGGAAGTCGTACCGCCTCAATCCGGACTCGTAGGCGAACTCGATCGACGCCCGGGTCAGGATCGCTCCGGGTGCGAACGGCCGGTACGCGGTGTCGAAGCCGCCTTTCAACGAACTCAGAGTCCCACCGAACACGACGTACAGGTTGAACGCCACGGCTGTCTCGTCCAGGCGGAGCATGCCGATCCGCAGCCAGCCTCGATCCGCGGCCCATTGAGCAACGTGCCGGTAGAAGCGCTCGAGCTTCGGGTCGGAGACGATCGCGGTCCCGAGCTCTGCCTTCCAGCCCGAGCTCTCGATCGCGAACCCCTCCGCTAGGAGCTCGTCGAGCCGCTCGTTGCCCACATCGAACGAGACGGTGACCGCGCCTTGCTCCTCGAGTCGTCGCGTGCGTCGGCGCAGCCGCTTTCGAAACTGACCTGGAAGGCTCGACTCGAACGTCGACATATCGCCGACGAGCTCGATGAACGGCGAGCGGAGCACGACGCGTCGGAGGACGCCCCGGCCCGCAGCGGTCGCGACCGCCTCGAGCTCGCGCACGAATGAATCGATCGGGTCGAGAAACGACAGGTCGACGTATGCTCGTCCTTCCTCGACAACGAGCCGCGCAAGTTCCTTCGCCGCACGATCGTCTTCGTAGATCGGGCCGAACCGTGGCGTGTGCCAGTTCGTCGGCGACTTCTCCCCGAACGACGTGACGACGAGCGGAAGCGCACCGACGAGCCGACCGTCACGCCTGACGGTCAGGACCTGCGGCGCGCTCGGCGAGAACGCCTCGGCCCAGGTGACGAACCACTCGCGTCGGGAGAATGGATCGGCGGCGGCTCGGTCCGCAAGCGCGTCCCAGTCCGCCGCGACGCGGTCGATCCGTTCGAGCGCTATTCCAGACTCCGAATCAACCGCCGAGGGAGGCCCAACCGACGCAGACGTCGCACCAACGCGGCTCCCCCGGTCACGAGCTCCCGGGAGAGGCCGTGTCCGAGCACGAGCGTGTCGAGACCCGGGTCGTCGTCGGCGAACCGGCTCTTGTATTCCTCCGGTCCCAACAGGAACCGATACGAGTGCAGGCCGTCCACGAACGTGCACCTGATCGTGTGCGTTAGCAGCACGAAACCGAGGGAGTACCGGTCCCATGCCGGATCACGACCGGCGTTGTAGTACCAGTCCGAGCCCGCGAAGCGGAATCCGTACCACGCAGCGGCAGGTGCTCCGTCGACCTCTGCGATCCACAGCCGCAGCCAGCCGCGTGCAAGCGCGACGCGCGCGAAGTCGCGGTGAAACGCCTCGCGTGCACCCGAGAACGCACGAGCGTGCTCGCGCCAACGAAGCGCGTGCAGGGCGAACAGCGTCGACAGGTCGGCGTCGAGCCGGTCGGGGTCCTGGGTCAGGCGAAAGGACAATGAGTGCTCCCGCGCGAGCTTTCGCTCCCGCCGTCCCGCCTGCTCGCGCAGGTTCCTGCTGCACGAGGCGAGGAACTCCGCCCATGAACGACCTCGCACGTGCAGCACCGGGCTCGACTCCTGACTGATCGACGGCGCCTCGAGGAGAGTTCGCCATCCGCCTGCGCCGGACAACCGCTCGAGCACGACGGCGCTCGAACCCAGCGGCCGCTCGGCCACGAGCCGCGGAAGCACGTGCGCGACGGCGGGGACGTCACCCGGTGCGCAGACCGGGCCGAGCTCGTCGGCCGGGCCGTGGCCAAGGAGGCGAAGGAGATGCACGGGACGCCTCGCGGCGAGGTAGAGAGGAAGGATCGCGACGAGCTTCCCCTCGCGATCGCGGCACGCATGCAGTGCGAGCGGGCGGCCGCTGCGGAAGTGCGCGTCCCAGGTCGAGGCCCATTCCCAGGTGGCGAAGACGTTCCCGCTCCGGAGCGCGAGCTCCTGCCACTCCTCGCGCGCGGAGGCGAGATCAGGGAGCTCGACGAGGTCGAACTCGTCGTCGACGGTCCGAGTCACGGAGGCGCCGTCAGACACGCTCAAGGTCATCGGCTCGCGAGTCGAAGGAGTGGAGCCAACGGGACTCGAACCCGTGACCTTCTGGCTGCCAGCCAGACGCTCTCCCAACTGAGCTATGGCCCCTCGGTCGGCTCAGTTTACTCGCTAGGCCGTCGCGGCTTCGAGCTCGACGCTCGGCGCGTCGCCCCAGAGATCCTCGAGCCGGTAGTAGCGACGCGCATCGGGAGTGAACACGTGCAGGACGACGTCGAGGTAGTCGGCGACGATCCACGTCGACTCGCGCTGTCCGTCGACAGACTGCGGCAGGAGCCGCGCCTCGCGCTTCAGCTGACGATGCACCTCCGAGTAGATCGCCTCGGTCTGCCGCGGGTTGCGTCCCGTGCAGATGACGAAGAAGTCCGTGTACGTGCACGCCGGCCGCATGTCGAGAATCACCATGTCCTGCGCCAACTTGTCCTGCGCGATGGCGGCGATCCTGCGGGCCTGTTCGAGTGGTGTCAGCGGGTCGTCAAGTCCTCTCGATCGGGCACAGTGTAGCCGCGGTAGAGCCCGAGCTCCTCGATCAGGGCCGCCACCGCCGCCGGCACGAGGTCGCCGATCGGCTCGCCTCGGGCGACCCGCTCCCGGACCTCGCGCGACGACACGGTCATCGGATCGATGTCGAAGACGACGACGCGGTCCGGCCGCGACAGACGTTCGAGCACGGCCTCGAGCCGCTCGCGCGGATAGCCCGGACGCGTCGCCACGCCGAGACGCGCGCGCTCCAGGACGCCTTCCGGGTCCCTCCACTCGAGGAAGTCGCAGAACTGGTCCGCGCCGATCAGGAACAGCGGCTCGTCCCAGTCGCCGGTGCGCAGCGTGTCGACCGTGCGCTCGTGCTCGTCGCTGCGGACGTCGTCGTCGGGAAACGCCGCGCGCGCCAGTCGCAGCCTCATGGCTGCGTCGAGATTGGCGCGTTTGTGGCCGGGTCTCGCCGCGACGAGCACCACGAGCCCCGCGAGGCCGAAACGTTCTCGCGCACGACGAGCGAGCTCGACGTGACCGTTGTGCGGCGGATCGAACGCGCCGCCGAGCAGCCCCGTCACTGCAGCTCCAACTCCTCGCCGCCGACCTCGACGGTGTCGCCCGAGCGTGCGCCCGCAGCCTCCAGCGCCGCCTGCAGCTCAGCCTCGTCGGGGACGTCGCCGACGATTCGGAAGCCGCGGTCGGTACGCAACACACGGAAGCGGCGACCGCTCGGGCGCGGGCGGTAGACGAGAAACTCGACCAGGCCGTCGTCGTCGAGAGACGACGGCGGCGGCGCAGGCGGGCAGAGCTCGAACAGCGCGCGCTCGAGCTCGGCGACGCCTTCACCCGTCGCGCACGAGATGCGCAACACGCGGACGATGCGATCGTCTCGGATCGTGAACGACGGATTCGGCCGGAGGTCGATCTTGTTCAGCACGACTGCCTGCGGACGTCGCTCGAGCCCGGCCCCGTAGGCGGCGAGCTCGTGGTCGATCGTCAGCCAGCGCACATCGGCATCGTCCTCCGACACGTCGATCACGTGCAGGATCAGCCGCGCCCGCTCGAGGTGCGCGAGGAACTCGTGGCCGAGGCCGACGCCGTCGCTCGCGCCCTCGATCAGTCCGGGCACGTCCGCGACGGTGAGCTGACGCCCGTCCTCCGAGTCGACGGTCCCGAGCATCGGAGCGATCGTGGTAAACGGATAGTCGGCGACCTTGGGCTTCGCGTTCGAGATGCGGGCGAGCAGCGACGACTTCCCGGCGTTCGGGAGCCCGGCGAGCGCCGCGTCCGCCAGCAACTTCAGCCGCAGCTGGAACACAGCCTCCTCCCCCGGCAGGCCGGTCTCGGCGACGCGCGGCACCTGCCGGGTCGACGAGGCGAAGCGCTTGTTGCCGCGCCCGGCCAGGCCGCCGCGGGCGACGACCACGCGTGCCTCCG
>DASPSY010000096.1:0-2943 GCA_035623685.1 Gaiellaceae bacterium | reverse complement strand
CGTGCCCGTCGTCGTCGAGCCGACGTCGGACGACGACGAAACCGTGCGGTCGGCCGTGCGCGACGCGAGACTCGATCCGCCGGACGACGTGCATGCATCAGCGGACTACCGGCGCCACCTCGCCGAGGTGCTCGCGGTGCGCGCGGTGGAGCACGCGCGCACAAGGGGGAGCTGAGTGGAGCAGGCCGTCCGGAGCAAGAACGTCATGGTCGACGTCAACGGCGCCGAGTACGAGCGCGAGGTCGACGCTCGTCGGCTGCTGATTCACTTCGTCCGCGACGACCTCGGCCTGACCGGGAGTCATATCGGCTGTGACACCGGGAACTGCGGCGCATGCTCGATGATCGTCGACGGCACGCTGGTGAAGAGCTGCATGATGCTCGCCGTTCAGGCCGACGGGGCCAGGATCGAGACCGTCGAGGGGCTCGCCGAGAACGGGGAGCTGAGCGGCCTGCAGCAGGCGTTCAGCGACAAGCACGCGCTGCAGTGCGGTTACTGCACGCCGGGAATGCTGATGAGCGCGACCGCCCTGCTTCGCTCGAACCCGAATCCGTCCGAGGAAGAAGTGCGCAAGGGCATCCAGGGAAACATCTGCCGCTGCACCGGCTACGTGAACATCGTCGAGGCGATCAAGAGCATGGGTGAGGCGTCGTGACGGAGACGGTTGCGCCGCCGAAACCGCTCGTCGTCGAGGAGGGCAAGCCGCAGAAGGGCTGGATCGGTCAGAACGTCCCCCGCAAGGAGGACAAGCGCCTCGTGCAGGGCGAGGGTGTCTTCTTCGACGACATCAGGCGCCACGAGATGGGCTACGTGCACTTCGTCCGCTCGCCGTACGCGCACGCTCGGATCAAGTCCGTCGACGTCTCGAAGGCGCTCGAGCTCAAGGAGGTCTACGGCACGCTGACGGGGGACGAGGTCGCGATCCTCACGGATCCGTTCTTCGAGTTGTCGATCCCCCCCGGCGCGCACATGAAGGACTACGCGCTCGCGGTCGGGCGAGTGCGCTTCGTCGGCGAGCCCGTGGCGGCGGTCGTCGCCTCGACGCGCGAGCTCGCGCGCGACGCCGCCGAGCTGATCGAGGTCGACTACGAGCCGCTGACGCCGTTGGTCGACGCGCGGAAGGCGCAGGACGACGACGCGCCGATCCTCCACGAGGAGGCCGGCTCGAACGTCGTGTGGGAAGGTGTGTTCGACTGGGGCGACTTCGACGCCGCGGTCGCCGAGGCGGACCACGTCGTCAAGATCAAGGAGCTCCACTTCGACCGCTTCTCGTCGACGCCGCTCGAGTGCTCGGGCTGCCTCGTCGAGTACAACCGTGGCACCGGCCAGTGGACGATGTACTGCAACCACCAGATGCCCGGTGTCGGCGCGATCTGGATGGCGCCTGCGCTCCGGGTCGGCATCGACAAGCTGCGCTTCGTCACCCAGGACATCGGCGGCGCCTTCGGCAACAAGATCTGCCTCCACCCGTACTTCGTGGCCTGCTGCCTGCTCGCACGCAAGCTGAACCGCGCTGTGCAGTGGACCGAGTGGCGCACCGACCAGCACACCGCGAACGCGCACGGAAACGAGCGGTGGTTCCAGGAGATCGAGGTCCCGGTCAAGTCGGACGGGACGATGCTCGGGTTCAAGGTCAAGGCGGTCGACGACTGCGGAGCGTTCCCGCGCTACGAGCCGCTCGGCTGCATCATCTGGGCGCAGGTCACTCCCGGCTGCTACCGCTGGCGAAACATCCGCGTCGACTTCACGCAGGTGACGACGAACAAGTCGCCTGTGTCGCCGAACCGTGGCTACTCGCGTATGCAGCACCTGTGGTTCACCGAGCGGGTCGTCGACATCGTCGCGTCCGAGCTCGGGCTCGACCCGGTCGAGGTCCGCAAGCGAAACTACGTCAAGCACGAGGAGTTCCCGTACGAGACGCCGAACGGCTGCGTCTACGACTCCGGCGACTATGCCCGGTGCCTCGACATCGCCCTCGAGCTGGTGGGCTACGACTCGATCGACGAGCGGCGGGCGGAGGCTGAGTCCCGCGGCAAGCTCCTCGGCGTCGGCATCGGCTCGACGCTCGACTCCGGCACGAACAACTTCGGCCAGTCGACGCTGCTCAACCCGGACCTGCAGTTCAGCGGCAACAACGAGGTCGCCACGGTCAAGCTGGACATCTTCGGCGAGATCGTGGTCACGCTCGGGACGGTGCCGCAGGGCCAGGGCCACGAGACGACCGCGGCGCAGGTCGTGTCCGACATCCTCGGCTGCACGCCCGACGACGTGAACGTCCGCCCCGGACACGACACGTACTGGAACTCGCACGCCGGCCTCTCGGGCACGTACGCGTCGCAGTTCGCCGTCACCGGGCTCGGCGCGGTCAAAGGGGCCGCGGACATGCTCGCCGGCGAGATGAAGAAGCTCGCGTCGGTCGTCCTCGGCTGTACGCCCGACGACGTCGAGCTCGCCGAGGGCCAGGCCCGGCTGAAGGCGAATCCCGAGGTCGCGCTGCCATTCATGGCGCTCGGCGCGATCCTGAACGCGAACAACGCCGGGCTCCCCGAGGATCTCGAGATCACGCTGAACTGCCGCTACATGTACCGGCCGTACTTCGAGCTCCCCGACAAGGAGCGGAAGTTCGGGAACCTCACGCTCACGTACGCGACCCAGATCCACGCGTGCGTGGTGGAGATCGATCCCGAGACAGGTGTCTACGAGATCGTCGACTACGCCGCCGTCGACGACTGCGGCGTCCGGATCCATCCGCAGATCGTCGAAGGACAGGTGCACGGCGCGACCGCGCATGGCATCGGCGCGGCGCTGATGGAGACCTGCGCCTACGACGAATCCGGCAACCTGCTGACCGGCACTTTCAGCGACTACACGCCCATCACCGCCATGAACATGCCCACGATCAAGTACGGCTTCATGGAGACGCCGTCGCCGCACAGCTACAGC
>DASPSY010000093.1:0-6675 GCA_035623685.1 Gaiellaceae bacterium | reverse complement strand
ACGAAGACGGAGTTCGAGGGCGGCGGCCTGTTCTCGCGCTTCCACGCCGGCCGCAACGTCGCCTTCGGGATCCGCGAGCACGCGATGGGCGCGATCGTGAACGGACTCGGCCTGCACGGCGGCATGCTCAAGCCGTACGGCGCGACGTTCCTGATCTTCTCGGACTACATGCGTCCGGCGGTGAGGCTGTCCGCGCTGATGAAGCTGCCGGTCGTCTGGGTCTGGACGCACGACTCGATCGGGGTCGGCGAGGACGGGCCGACCCACCAACCGGTCGAGCACTACGCGGCGCTGCGTGCGATCCCGAACCTCTGGTTCGTCCGTCCGGCCGACGCGAACGAGACCGTCTACGCCTGGAAGCTCGCGCTCGAGCGCGAGGACGGTCCCGTTGCGCTCTCGCTCACGCGACAGAAGCTGCCGACTCTCGACCGCGCGGAGGTTGCGTCGGCGGCCGGTGTCGAGCGCGGCGCATACGTGCTGTGGGAGGCGGAGAACGGAACGCCGGAGCTGCTGCTCCTCGCCACCGGCTCCGAGGTCGCACTCGTGCTCGAAGCTGCACGGCGGTTGCGCGACGAGGGAACGAGCGCGCGCGTCGTCTCGATGCCGTGCTGGGAGCTGTTCGAGCAGCAGCCGTCCGAATACCGCGACGAAGTCCTGCCGCCCGACGTGAAAGCGCGCCTCGCGGTGGAGGCCGGTGTCGCGCTCGGGTGGGAGCGTTGGGTCGGTGACCACGGCTCGACGGTCTCTCTCGAGCGGTTCGGCGCGAGCGCTCCCGGGGAGACCGTGCTCGAGAACCTCGGCTACAACGTCGACAACGTCGTCGGGCACGCGAGCGCGCTGCTCGAGCACGTCTCGTGAAGGTCGCCGCCGCTTTCGATCATCGCGGCGTGCACCTCCGGGACGTCGTTCTCGAAACGCTGCGCGAACTCGGCCACGACACGCTCGACCTCGGCACGGACACGGACGCGGTTCGCATCGACTATCCGGAGAAGTCGCGCCAGGTCGGCGAGGCGATCCTCGGCGGAGGGGCCGAGCGCGGCGTGCTCGTATGCGGCTCGGGCGTCGGTGCCTCGGTGGCGGCCTGCAAGCTCCCGGGCATCCGCGCCGCGATCTGTCACGACATCTACTCCGCCCACCAGGGCGTCGAGCACGACGACATGAACGTGCTCTGCCTCGGCTCGGAGGTCGTCGGCCCCTCGCTCGCCGCCGAGCTCGTCCGGGCCTTCCTCGGCGCGCGTTTCGACGGGGGCGAGCGCTACGTCAGACGCCTTCGCCAGATCGAAGAGCTAGAAAGGAACGCAACGCATGCCTGAATCGAACCTGCACAAGCTGTCGGTGCTCGGCCAGAGCGTCTGGATCGACTACCTCTCGCGCGACCTGCTCGAGACGGGCGAGCTCGCGCGGATGACGAAGGAGGACGCCGTCGTCGGCGTGACCTCGAATCCGACCATCTTCCAGAAGGCGATCTCGCACGGCGAGCGCTACGACGGGCAGCTCCGGGCGATCGTCGACGGCGGCGAAGACGATGCGAAGGAGGTGTTCCTCGAGCTGTCGTCGCACGACATCGCGGCGGCGACCGACCTCCTCCGCCCGATCTGGGACGAGACGGGCGGACTCGACGGCTACGTCTCGTGGGAGGTCGACCCGACGCTCGCGTACGACCGCGAGGGGACGTTCGCAGAGGCCGTCCGCCTGCACGAGTGGATCGACAAGCCCAACCTCTACGTGAAGATCCCGGCGACGAAGCCCGGCCTCGGTGCGATCGAGGACATGGTCGCAAAGGGGAGGAACATAAACGTGACGCTGATCTTCTCCCTCGAGCGCTACCGCGAGGTCGTCGAGGCCTACCTCCGCGGCCTCGAGCGGCTCGTCGCCGCCGGCGGTGCGCCGAAGGACGTCCACAGCGTCGCGAGCTTCTTCGTCTCGAGGGTCGACACGGAGACGGATAGGCGCCTCGACGCGCGCGGCGAGCACGACGCGCTGCGTGGGAAGCTCGGCATCGCGAACGCGAAGCTCGCCTACCAGCACTACCTCGAGGCGTTCGCCGGACCGCGCTGGGAATTCCTCGAAGGGAAGGGCGCGACGAGGCAGCGCTGCCTCTGGGCGTCGACTTCGACGAAGGACCCGACGTATCGCGACGTCATGTACGTCGAGGGGCTGATCGGGTCAGAGACGGTCAACACGATGCCCGAGGAGACGATGCTCGCCTTCCAGGATCACGGCGAGGTCGCGGAGACGCTGACGACGGACGTCGACGCCGCGCGCGCCCTGCTCGACGATCTCGCGCAGGCCGGGATCGACTACGACGACGTCGTGCTCACGCTCGAGCAGGAGGGTGTGCAGAAGTTCGCCGACTCCTTCGCCGAGCTCCTGGACGGCATCCGGGCGAAGCGCGGCGCGCTCGCAGTCGCCTGATGGCGGTGGCGGCTCAGCAGGACCTCGTCGGCCGGATCTGGTCTCGTGACGCGACGCTGTGGACCGGCGGCGACGAGGACAAGTGGCTCGGGTGGCTCGACGAGCCGAACCGGATGCTCAAGCGCGTCGACGCGATGCGGCGGTTCGCGGACGAGGCGCGAGCGGAGTTCGACACGTTCGTCCTGCTCGGGATGGGCGGATCGTCGCTCGCACCCGAGGTGCTGAAGCGGACGTTCGGCGCGAACAGCCTGCACGTCCTCGACACGACGCACCCCGCGATGATCCGACACGTGCGCGAGACGCTCGACCTCGAGCGCACGCTGTTCCTCTCTGCCTCGAAGTCCGGCACGACGCTCGAGACGCGGTCGCACACCGACTACTTCTGGCACGAGACGGGAGGCAACGGCGACCAGTTCGCGGCGATCACCGACCCGGGCTCGGCGCTCGAGGCGCAGGCACGCGAGCGAGGGTTCCGCGCGGTCTTCGCAGGCGAGCCGACGATCGGCGGCCGCTACTCCGCGCTCTCGCCGTTCGGGCTCGTGCCGGCGGCGCTGATCGGCGTCGACCTCGAGCAGCTGCTGGCCGGCGCGGTCTCGATGGCCGAGGCGTGCCACGGCGAGGACAACCCGGGGCTCGCGCTCGGGCTGCAGCTCGGTCAGGGCTGGCGTGCGGGACGCGACAAGGTGGCGCTCAACCCGAACCCCGGCGGGTTCGGGCTCTGGGCGGAGCAGCTGATCGCCGAGTCGACGGGCAAGCAGGGCAAGGGGCTCGTCCCCGCGCCAGGCGAGAGCCCGGACGGCACCGACCGCCAGGGCGCCGAGGTGCACGTCGCCGATCCGTCCGCCGTCGGCGCCGAGTTCTTCCGCTGGGAGTTCGCGGTCGCCGTCGCCGGGACGATCCTCGGCGTCAACGTCTTCAACCAGCCCGACGTGCAGGCGGCGAAGGACAAGACGAACGAGGTGCTCGCCTCCGGCGACGAGCCCACGCTCGAACCCGTGGGCTCACTCGAGGAGGTGTTAGCCGAGGCGAAGCCGCCGAACTACGTCGCGATCCAGGCGTTCGTGAACCCGATGCGCGAGGCCGATCTGGACGAACTGATCGACCGGGCTCACGCGACCGGCTGCGTCGTCACGCACGGTCTCGGTCCGCGGTACCTCCACTCGACGGGGCAGCTGCACAAGGGCGGCCCGCCGACAGGGATCTTCGTCCAGGTCGTCGACGACTACGGCGCGGAGATCCCGATCCCGGGCCAGACGTTCGGGTTCGCTCGCCTGATCCGCGCGCAGGCGGAGGGAGACTTCCAGTCCTTGCAGGAGCGCGGACGGACGATCGTGCGCGTGCGACTCGAGGAGGTGGCTTGATGCAGCTCGGGATGATCGGCCTCGGGCGGATGGGACACGGCATGACCGAGCGTCTGCGCGAGGGCGGACACGAGGTGCAGACGTTCGATCCAAAGGTGGACGAGCGCACCGCGTCGTCGCTCGACGAGCTGAAGGGCCAGCTCGCCGCGCCGCGTGCGTTCTGGATGATGGTGCCGGCCGGCAAGGTGACGGAGGACGTGTTCACCTCCCTGCTCGAGCTCGCCGAGGAAGGCGACACGATCGTCGACGGCGGAAACTCCAACTTCCGCGACTCGGTCGCTCGCTACGAGCGCGCGCAGGAGCGGGGCATCCACTTCGTCGACGTGGGCGTGTCCGGCGGCATCTGGGGCCTCGAGGTGGGCTTCTGCTTGATGGCCGGCGGTGACGAGGAGCCGGTCGGGCGGATCGAGCCGATCCTGAAGACGCTCGCGCCCGAGGACGGCTACGCGCATGTCGGCGCCGCCGGAGCGGGGCACTTCGTGAAGATGGTCCACAACGGCATCGAGTACGGGCTCATGCAGGCGTACGCGGAGGGGTTCGAGGTGATGCACGCCAACGCGGAGTACGACCTCGACCTGTACGAGATCGCAGGGATCTGGCGGTACGGCTCCGTCGTGCGCTCCTGGCTGCTCGACCTCCTGCACGCGGCGTTCGAGAAGGAAGGGCACCAGCTCGAGGACATCGAGGGCTACGTCGAGGACTCGGGCGAGGGTCGCTGGACGATCGCCGAGGCGATCGCATCGGACGTCCCCGTGCCCGTGATCAGCGCCGCGCTCTACGCGCGCTTCGCATCGCGCCAGACCGACGGGTCGTTCGCCGCCAAGGTGACTGCCGCGCTGCGCAACCAGTTCGGCGGCCACGCCGTCCGCGCCGTCGCGAACGCGAAGGCCTCGTCGGACCCGCGCTAGTGGCGACGACCGCCGAGAACCCGCTGCTGGAGGGCCTGCGTCTCCGTCGGACTCCGGATCCGTGCGCGCTCGTGATCTTCGGCGCGTCCGGCGACCTCACCCAGAAGAAGCTCTTTCCCGCGCTGTACTCGCTCGCCTATCGCAGGCTGCTCCCGCAACGGCTCTCGGTCGTCGGCGTCGCGCGCACGGAGGAGACCGACGACGAGTTCAGGTCGCGGATGAGAGACGCGGTGCAGCAGCACGGCCGCGACGAGTTCCGCGACGACGTGTGGCAGACGCTCGCCGAGGGCATGCGGTACGTCGCCACCGACTTCGCGGACGAGAGCGGCGAGGACGAGCTCGCCGACGCGCTTGGGGCGCTCGACGACGAGCTCGAGCTCGCCGGAAACCGCGTCTACTACCTCGCCATTCCGCCCAGCGTGTTCCCGACAGTGGTGAGCGCCCTCGGGCGGCGCCGTTCGACAAGGGGATGGACCAGGCTGATCGTCGAGAAGCCCTTCGGCCACGACCTCGAGTCGGCGCGTGAGCTGAGCGGCGTGATCCAGGAGTACTTCGCCGAGGACGAGGTCTTTCGCATCGACCACTACCTCGGCAAGGAGACCGTGCAGAACATGCTGGCGCTCCGCTTCGCGAACGGGATCTTCGAGCCGATCTGGAACCGGCAGTTCATCGACCACGTGCAGATCACGGTCGCCGAATCGATCGGGATCGAGGGACGTGCCGGCTACTACGAGCAGGCGGGCGCGATTCGCGACATCTTTCAGAACCACCTCCTGCAGCTGCTCGCGATCACGGCGATGGAGCCGCCGATCGACTTCACCGCGGAGTCGGTCCGCAACGAGAAGGTGAAGGTGCTCCGCTCGCTGCACACGCCCGGGCCGAAGTCGGTCGTGCGTGGGCAGTACGGCCGCGGGTTCGTCGAGGGCGAGGAGGTCGTCGGCTACCGCGAGGAGGAGGGTGTCGACCCGCAGTCGCTGACCGAGACGTACGTCGCCGCGAAGCTCTACGTCGACAACTGGCGCTGGGCGGACACGCCGTTCTACGTGAGGATGGGAAAGCGGCTGCCACGTCGCGAGACGACCATTGCCATTCAGTTCAAGCGCGCGCCGCACCCGCCGTTCGAGGAGTCGGCCGCCGAAGGGCTGCGGCCGAACGTGCTGCTCGTGCACATCCAGCCCGACGAGGGCGTGTCGCTCGCGATCGGCGCCAAGGTGCCGGGACAAGGGATGACCATCCGCACGGTGCACATGGACTTCCTCTACGGCGGCGCGTTTCGCACGGACATGCCCGAGGCGTACGAGCGGCTGATCCTGGACTGCATGCTCGGCGACGCGACGCTGTTCACGCGCACCGACGAGGTGGAGGAGCAGTGGAAGCTCGTCGACGCGATCGTCGCCCCGTGGCAGCGCGACCGTCCGTCGTTCCCGAACTATGCGGCCGGAACGTGGGGGCCGCCGTCCTCAGACGAGCTGCTGCATCGCGACGGACGTTCGTGGCGGCGGCATTGACGGCCGTCGCCGAGATCGAGCGGGAGCTCTCCGCGCTCCGCGCCGGCGCGACGGAGGCGGGCTCGCCGTTCCAGCGCACGAGCGTGATGACGCACATCGCCTGGGTGCCGGAGGGCTGGGTCGGAGCCGCCGAGAACGTCCTCGCCGGCCTGAGGGAGCGCCATCCGTCCCGGACGATCGTGCTGCTGCCCGAGCACGGGAAGGCCGACGAGCTCGACGCCGAGGTCGGGATCGACTGCTTTCCGGTCAGCACCGGCCGCGGGATCTGCACCGAGACGATCCGGATCCGGCTGAGCGGCGCGAAGCTCCGCGCGCCGGGCAGCATCGTCCAGCCGCTGCTCGTGTCGGACCTCCCGGTGTTCCTCCGCTGGCGCGGCGAGCCGGAGTGGGACTCCGACCAGTTCGCGCAGCTGACCGGCGTCGCCGACCGCCTGATCGTCGACAGCACGGAGTGGGACGACCTCCCCGCGCCGTACGCACGGC
>DASPSY010000087.1:0-4700 GCA_035623685.1 Gaiellaceae bacterium | reverse complement strand
GGTGCCGCAGTTGGAACACGCCATCGTCGTACACGGAGCCTACTCCGCTGACGCTGCGTGCCTAGTGTGAGCCGCTCGAGCCAGCAGTCGCCGCTGGAGTGGGTGCCCGGCGGATCGCGAGCAACGCGACACCTTCGACCGCAGTCGCGGCAAGGAGATCGCCGAGGATGTTCGCGAATCGCACGGCGACGGCGATCACTGCGGCAGGCCCGACGCCGAAGGAGGGCGTGAGGATGCCGGTCAAGGTCGCCTCGCGGACGCCAAGCCCGCTGGGTGCGAGCGGAACGACGAAACCCATCAGCCAGGCGAGGGCGTACGCCCCGGTCATGAAGAGAAGAGTGGGAGTCGACGGCGAGATCGCGTTGACCACGATCCAGACCGCGACACCCGTGAAGAGCCAGCCGACCGCGGTCGCCAGCGCAGCCGCGGCGAGCGCACGTCGGCTCAATCGCTGCAGGCTCAGCCGCCTCCGCCACCGAGCGCCGCCGAGCGTGCGAGCCAGAGTCGGCGCAAACGCGACGAGAGACGCCAGCGCCACCACGATCCCCGCCGGGAAGAGCGAAAGCCGAGCGTCGGAGCAGGCGAGCGCGGCGCTCCCGACGAAGGCTCCCCCGAGCGCGGCCGCGATCTGCTCGTAGACAGTCGCCGAGAGGATCTGCGACGCAGTTGCCTCGATGTGTGCTCTCGCACGGACGCGGACCGCGACTGTCAGAACACCGAGCGGCACATACCGCGCGAGGAAGCCACGCATCCAGATTTTGACGCACGGAGCGAACCGCGATGTGCGCGTGAGGTCGCGGACGAGCAGCCAGAAGGAGGCGGCACCGCAGGCCGGACCGGCGGTGAACGTCACGATCGCGAGGAGGAAGAGCGGCCATGAGAGTCGCCAGGGAAAGGCGGCGACCCCGGCTCGCTCTGTCCATAGCGCGAGCGCGAGCCCGAGTCCGGCGCCGGCAACCGCGAGCGGCCGAAAGCGCCGTCCCAGCCACGTCAAGAGGCCTGTCATCACCGAGCGCGTCGAGCGGCAGGAACGAGCGACACGAGATGCTCGTCGACACGCGGTCGTGCGAGTTGGAGCAGGAGCGTCTCGAGTGACGAGACGATGCCGGCCCCCGCTGCGGCATACAACAGCACCGGCTGATAAGGCGGCGCCACGAATGCGTCCACGAGGAACGCGTACTGAATGACGCACGCGACTCGCGACGAGCGGAGGTGCAGGTTCGCAAAGCGCCTGAACTTGATCAGTCCGACTGCGATCGAGACGTAGGTGAGCGCGAACCATGCAATCGCCAAGGGAAGGTGATCGAGGATCGTGCTGGGCTCGATGAGGAGCAACCAGACGATCGCCGACGGGCCGATGAACGCATCGACAGCCGAATCGAACTTGCTGCCGAATGAGCTTGTCTGGCCTAGCCGCCGCGCGACGAATCCGTCGCTGAAGTCCAGGAAGAACGAGACCGCGAGGCCGACTCCGACAGCGACGCCGTCGCCGCGCAAGGCCAGCGCCCACAGGATCGGCAGAAGGACGAGGCGGGCGGCAGTCAACTGGTTCGGAACGAGCCGTAACTGGTCGATCATGCCGCCGCCTCGAGCGTGCGTCCGATGACTCGCAACGGGTCCGCCTGCGCGACGGATCGCCCGAGCGCGGCTTCCGCAGCCCGAGTGTCGAAGACCTTCGGATACGCGAGGATCTTGAGAGCCGATCCGAGGCTGCCATACACCCGTGCGCTCGCGGCCGATCGGGACTGGAGGCGACGAAGCTCGTCCTCGAACGTTGGCAGGTCCATGAATGCGACCCGCCGTCCGGTTCCCGCGAGCGCGATATCCGCGACGCGCGGGGCACTGTCGCCGCTGGCGACGTGATAGACGTGCCCGCGTTGGCGCGTCAGTAGGAGATCGACGATTGCACGAGCCGCATCCCGAGCGGTGATCACGTCGAGCGTCGCGTGCGGCGGGCTCGGCAGGGCCGTCAACCGTTCGGAGGCGATCAACTGCAAGCAGGCGCGAAGCGCGGTCGGGACAGAGGTCGTCTCGTTCTCGACGATCACGCTCGGACGGAAGACGCAAAGCGGCAAGCCACACGCGCGTGCCACGAGCTCGGCCTCGTACTTCGAACGCTCGTACGCGTTCGCGAAGCCCGCTCGATGTCGGAGCTCCGCCTCGTAGATTCGGCCGACTCGCCGCCCAGCGACGAATGCGGTTCCGACGTAGCCGATCGTCTCGAGAGTCGGAAGCGAACGTGCGAGCCTGAGCACCGCGGCGGTTCCTTCGACATTCGCCTCGCGAGCAGCTTCGAGCGTGAGCCCGAACGAGGTGCTCGCAGCGGCGTGAAGCACGACGTGGCACGAGCGCACCGATGCGCGGTTCTCGAGAGCGAGCTCAGGCTCGCCGAGATCTCCACATACCGTGGTGACCGCATCGACCGATTTCGGGACGACGGCGGCAAGGACACGCCTACGCGCCTCGTCCTCATCTCGCCCACGCACGATGACGACGAGCTCACATTCGCGCGCGAGCAGCTCACGTGCGAGATAGCGACCAAACGTCCCAGTCGCTCCCGTGAGGAGGACGCGTGTCATGTCGTCGCCTCGTGAAGGCGCTTGACGCCGAGGACGTAGAGGAGCGCATCGAAGGCCGCATGAAAGACGAACCCGAGGAGACAGACGCTGGCGATGAGGACCAGCCGGTAGCCGAAGAGCGCAACCACGACCGTGCAGCCAAGAACGGAATCGCCCTGATCGGTGACGTACTGCGCAACCGCACCACGACGAGAGCGCGCGCCGGGCGGAATTCCGAGCCGTCGCTTCACGAAGCTGTTGGGTAGCTCCGCGAGCGAATAAGCCGCGCCGAGGCAGGCACCGAGGACGACCGGCAGGCCGAAGAGCGGCGCGGTCGCCGTGCAGACGACGACCATGACGACGAGCCCACGCCAGGTCTTGTTCTCGCCGAAGAGGGGGCGGTGGCGGAGCCGCCGGCCGTCGAGCGGGAGGGCGAGGAAACCGAGCAGGTCGAGCCGGATCACGATCGCATGGGCGACTCCGGCGCTGATCACCGGCCCGATCAAGCGAAGCGTCTGTCCGAGCAGCATGGCTCAGATCACCGTCACCAGCAAACCGACCACCAGCGGCACCGCGATGTTGTCGAAACCGTGTCTGGACATCGCCTCGACAGCGGTCGCGGAAGCCGCGATCACCAGGGTCGTGGATGGAGGGACCTGCAGGGCGATTCCAACGGCGTAGGCGACGGCAAAGAATGTCGCGCAGCCCCAAACGGACTTGCCGTGGACGATCTTTCGACGGCCGTAGCGGGTGCCAACGAGAGCGGCCAGCCCGTCGGCGAGACCGAGGACGAGCACGCCGTACATGTACGCCGTCCAATCTGGAAAGAACATCGCGAGCCCGGCGACGCCGAGCGGGAAGAACACCTCACCGTGCGACGCACGCTCGACGCCGTGCACGGCGGCGAAGATCGACAGGCGCAGCGAGACGGCCATGATCGCCGCGAACACGAGCCCGAGTCCCGCGATCTCCCTGTACGTGAGCAGCAGTGGAAGCGGAACCGCGAGCAACGCGCCCCCGATGTGCGCGAGCTTGCGAAGCGTCTCCGGGGCGAGCTGCATGCGCCGTGCCAGGAGCTCGACGCTCAGCGGCAGCGCCAGCAGGACGGGGATCGCCGACGCCATCCTCAAAGCGTTGCCTCGAGCGCGGTGACGGTCTGCCACAGTCGGGCCGTTCCCTCGCGGGCTGCAACGTCCGGCGGCAGGACGGCGAGATCGTCGAGCTCGACCCGCGGGCCGAAGACGACCCGCCAGCGACCGCTGCCATCGGTGCCGGCGATCGCAGCTGGGATGAGCGGGACTGCTGCCGCCAGCGCGACGCGTACGGCGCCTGTCTTCGGTGGATCGCCGCGACCGTTCCGGCGTCGCGCGCCCTCGGGGAAGATCAAGACCGGACAGCCGGCCGACGCGTGGCCCGCTGCAGTCCCCACCGCCGCCACGCCTCCTAGGCCTCGACAGACGGGGAAGAGCCCGATCGAGCCGAGGAGGCGACCAAACGGCCGGCGGAACAACTCCGACTTCACCATGAACCGCGGTTGCCGCGGATACAGCGGTGCCGAGAGGGCCCACGCATCGAAGCCGGAAAGGTGATTCGACGACAAGACGAACCCGCCGCCCTGGGGCAGGTGCTCGCCCCCGGCTACCCGCAGCCCAAACCAGGACCAGACAACCGGTCGGCTGATCGCCCCGAGCAGCCAATACGTCGGCGTCATCTTGGGCCTACGAGTCCTGAACGGATGCCGCGCAATGGACAACATCGCGTTCTGCTCGAGGTCGATCGATGACGTTCCCATGTCGCCGCCAGCAAATCGGGTGGCGCTAACCAGCTGCTAATCCGCCACCTGGGACGTCCGACAAAGGGCGGCGCACGTATCCTCGTTGCATGGCGGTCGTCTCGCCGCCCAGGTCGACGTTGCGTCGGAGCGAGCGGCAGCCGCCCCGGCGTCGCCGCAAGCGCGCACTGTGGGTGCTTGGCGGAGCGCTGCTCGTGCTGCTCGGGTTCGCGGCCCTCGTCTTCTACTGGTCGGGGGCGACGCTGGCCGCCGATTCGACGGCGCTCGCGAAGGTCAAGGCCCAGCCGTTCGCAGGCACGGTCGAGAGCGTGCAGGTGCGCGGCCCCGACGGGCAGCCGATCCCCGTTTCC